>CAMJMQ010000001.1 GCA_946407065.1 uncultured Clostridia bacterium
CAATTAAAACCCGAAATCCATTTTGCCTGAATTTCGGGTTTTTCTACAGTCTGAATCAGGATCACATGAGTGATCCTGATATTAAAAAATATTGAGCATTTTACATCTCAAACTTAGCAAAGTGAGAAAAAATTTATATTTGATTTTGAATAATTTAGACCCTATGAGTTAAACTGGTATATTTTGGGAACACACAAAATTGTTGTATATAAATAGTTAATCAGATTTTGCTTTACTTAGTTGTGATATTTCTGTACCCAACTCTGAAAAACTCAGATTCCCAACTATAGCTTTTCCTAAAAAATTAAAGTCCGTACGGGGAAGAGCTTTTTTATTTTTTTTTCTTATAGGAGGCAGGAAAAATTTATTTTTACTATCAATTATTATATAAGTGTTTCCGTTTACCATAATTGAAATTGCTTTTGTTTTCATATTAATTATCTGCCTCGTTTCCATTAGTTTTATATTGATGATAGAAATAATCAAAAATGATTGGGAAATACATGCTAACATTATGATAATAAGTAGCTAAAATATCTGAATAGCTTTGTAAAATTGATAATAGTTCATTAGGGTTAAATATTTCTTTTTCTGATGCTTTAGCATCTATGCAAAGAAAACCATAATATATTTTTTCAGTTAAAATGTTTTGACAAATCGGAACAACCATAGTTGCATTGTAAGTTCCTTTTGCTATTATTTCATCTTGGTTTTCACATACATAACTATGTCCGGCCAATGCTTTTTTTATATCATTTTCAATATAGTATGCTTCTCTTGATGCTTGAGAAGTCAAACAAGAAAAGAATGGGGTGTTTTTATTTACGGTATAGGGCTTACCAATTTCTCTATCATCATTATATGATTTATTATCTCGATAAATTGCAAAAGCATGAAGATCATCAGGTATTGAGTTGCTTTTACGATTATAGCAACGGTCTAATTGTTTAATACAAACGGAAACGCTTTCCGTATTTTCGGAGAATCCAAAGTGATTATCTATGACTGATTTTAAGGATTCTACAACTGATTTAAATAGTTCATTACTTGTCTTTTTTATATCTTTATAAAAGACTTGCATTTCATTACTGTCTATTATAATATTTCCTTCTTCATCTTTTGTGGACGAATTTTGAATATTCTCGGCAAATTCAGTATATGAATTCCATAGATTGTTTTCACAATCCTTTAATTTTGCGATTACTCCTTTGATGTTTTTCGTAAATAAAAAATTAGTGTTATTAAGATGCTCTTTTTTTATTGTATCATACTTCTTGTGGATTGTATATGAATATAACAAAAGAATTAAGCTAGAAACATATGGAATAAAATAAAGGATAAAGAACAATACATCATTCTTAAACGATAATAAACCTAAAACAGCAAGAACGAGAGTTAATAAGTTAAAAAAGATTGTTGCAATAGTTTTTATTCCATTTTTGTGTTTTTTACAGTATTCAACAATTCCATTTTTTTCACAATTGTTCATTTCTTCCATCTCCTTGTAAAAATACTTAAAGTCCGATAATATTATAACAGAATAAGATAAGTAATTCTATAGAATAAAACGATAAAATGAAAAAATGGAATTTGTTGTAATCTAACAAAATAATATGTACAATTTTGTGAACATTTCATTATAATTCTGCAAATGAAAATACCGTCCTGATTTACTCAGAACGGTATAACAAATTCTGTTCAATTGAAATACGTAATACAATGATTCAAATGACCATTATTTCTTTTTTACAGGCACCCAAATCTCACTTTTGTAGTTCGGATCTGTCATTACGCCTGCGGTATAGGCTTCGATATCCATCTCATAAGTCGGCTCATAATCAGATGTCGGAAAAAATTCCGAAGTGATTTTCCGCCATAAATTCTGCACGGCGTTCGGCATTGCGCCTACAATCTCGAACACCAGCCAAGTCCTCGCCGGAATTTCGTTAATGCGAAATCCATCAGGAGCTACACAGTCATCATCACACTTTGCTCCGATACCATATTCAAACTCATTGGCGTTATCCGGATAATTCCCATAGCAAACGCCGAAAATGTATGAGTTATCATTTGTCAGTTTAAGCAGAGTTCCGATTGTACCATCCTGATGACTTCTCGCCCAAAAATCGGGAATTGTGTTGAAGTTTTCCTCATTGACAATCCGGTGTGTTTCCATCTTTTCAAGCACCTTAAACGCCTGTTTCTCTACAACCTTGTAATCCATTGCGTTACCGCCTTTCATAGTAATCTGTACCGAAAGTCGGGTAAAGGATTTAAGCTTAGAGCCATCGAGCTTTGCTTCACTCGGCGTTATTCCGTGGAATTTTGAAAAAGCCCTTGTGAACGATTCGGGACTTTCATATCCGTATTTCAAGGCAATGTCAACGACCTTTTCTTTATTAACGTTCAAATCTCTGCCGGCAAGAGTTAAACGGCGTTTGCGGATATAATCGCCAACCGACATATCGCACAGTGCGGAAAAGATTCGCTGGAAATAAAACGTAGAGCAAGCCGCCTGTTGTGCGATTCTCTCATAATCAATCTCATCGGTCAGATGGTTCTCAATATAATCAATCGCACGCTGTAAGCCTTTTATGAAATCCATAATATCGCTCCTCTCAGTACGATTTGATTATACCGTAATCTACAAGACAATTCCTGATATTCTGTGCTTTCTTTGGCAAGACTTTATTGTAGTTTCTTCTTCAAATAGTATCTGCAATGATCTTTCGGACAATCTTCTAATACGCCAAACACCTTATAGCCTTGCTTTTCATAATACTCTTTTGCCTGAAAATCAAAGGTGTCGAGGTGTATCAGGTGACAGCCTTTAGCTTTGGCTGTTTTCTCAATTTCCGCAAGTAGCTTTGCGCCTAACCCTTTGCCACGATAAGTTTCATCAACCCAAAGTGTGTCTATATAAGCGACATTCCAACAATACATTTTAGCGACACAACCGGCGATAATATTTCCATTATCGTCGGTTATCTTTTTGTCGAGCGTGTCGAACAAAACCTCCTGTTTAGCCGGAACTTGGGAAAGATTATACTCTACAAGTCTGTCAATGATATATTCAGCGTCGCCGTCTTTGCAATTCTCAATGCAGTAATACATCATAACCTCGAATCTAATGTTTGACAATCTCGATCTGCAGATTATCGGTTGCGTTGATTTTTATTCTTCCTCCAATCGGGAAAGTAATCATAGGGAAAACGTGTCCGAAATCTACGCCGAACAATACAGGAATGTCTTTAGGAAGTTTATCGGCTATGAGTTTTTTCACGGTATCAGTATTCATTTTGCAGCTATCAACAAATCTGCCGAACACAACGCCTTTTATACGTTCAGTTCCGTAAGCCTGCAACAACGACTGAAAATTACGGTCAAATTCGTAAATAAAGTAATCGCCCATAATGTTATCGTCCTCAAGGAATAAAACGATCTCATCTGCTTGCGGCATGAATTGCGTACCTTGCAGCAAATTAAGCGTACAGAGATTTCCGCCTATTATTGTCCCTTCACAGGTTCCTCTTTGAATTACGGTATAATTCTTTGCAGTTTGAGAAGGTTTCAGCGTTAAGCTGCCCTCTTTCATCACGCAATCATAGAATGCATTTTGTGTATATTCCGGCTCTATATCAAAACCAAAGGTGCTGAAATGTGCACCGTGATAGGTGATTAGTCCTGTCTTGGCATATATGGCATTGAGTAAAGCGGTAATATCCGAATAGCCGCATAGAATCTTAGGGTGTTGTCTGATGATGTTATAGTCAATGTGCTCTAAGATTTGATTCACATTGAAACCGCCGATAGCAGTCAGGATTGCCTTGACATTGTTATCAAGAAACGCCTCGTGTATATCCTCGACTCTGGATCGTATGGATGACGAATTCCAATCATCTATTTCACGACTATGCTTTGAAAAGGCAACGTGAAAGCCCTGCTGTTCAAGATAACGTAAAGCTTTTTGAGATTTTTCTTCCCATACATGAGACAAACTGTATGACGGCGCAATAACTTTGATTTCGTCGCCTTTTTGAAGTTTTGGTGCAAGCATTTATTAATCCTCCCATCAGCTCTTTCTAACCATAAAATACAACCTCGGGAAACGAAAAAGTATTTCACCGTTCTTTTGTATTTTATAACGCTGTTTCAATTCGATATACACGTCATTTACAAAATCATTTGCATCATATTCAGTAAGCTGTTCAAGATAAGGTCGCAGTCCTGTGCCCTTGTACCATTCAATGATACTTTCACAACTCGGCATACGATGACAGTATGTTGTTTCCCATATTTCAAAGTCATTAGAAATATCAGAAAGGACATCAAAGTATTCCTCTGTTGTAAGGATGTTATACTGCCTCGGAGTAAGTTTCTCACTCCACTTTGCTGTGTTCACAAGCTCGTTAATGATGATATGAACAGGGTGCTCACGCTGCATAGGTATCTGAATCGCAAGAATGCCGTTTGGGTTTAACAATGTCATCAGTTTCGGTAACAGCTCATTATGATTTGGCAACCACTGTATGCAGGCGTTTGAGAATACGATATCAAACTTTTCGTTTATTTCGTGCAAATCACCATTCGCATCGAGATTGATAAACTCAATATCGGGATATAATCCTCTTGCCTTTTCAAGCATTTCATCTGAATTATCCGCACCGATTATCTTGGCGTTTGGAAATTTATCTTTTAATACCTTTGTGCTGTTACCGGGACCGCAACCCAAATCAAGTATGCTGTTAGGAGCTAACTCTTCAAGTCTGTTTGCTAAATCAATAGCAGGCTGTGTTCTGTCTTTCAAAAACTTTTCATATTGTATGGGATTCCAATTTGGCATTTATTCTCTTCTCCTACGGAATGCAATTTTAGTGTAAAGTGTATTCGGATTCTATGTACAATCCAAACTGATTACTGGCTGGATTTTGACAAACTAATATCATAAATCCTGCTTTGTAGCAATAGCCTTTTGTAATGTCAGTTAATTTATTTAATCGTTCTTTATCATCTTGAATCTCAACTGAAGGTCTTTTTTCTTTTTTCATTTCTATACAAATCAAATTATCAAATCCATTATCAGGAGTTGGAAGGATTTTAACTATATTTAAATCCAAAGAAATAGGTTTATTATCTAGTTTCTTCGTTTGTTTCAAATCACCATTCATTCCTCTGTTATATTCAACATTTACTGAATAATCTGAAAATTCAGTTTTACATAATTCTGCCTCAAGAAAAGTTGCTAATTTATAGCAAAGATTTCTCTCGCTTATATCGCATAAAACTAATTCCTTGCAATCATCATCATTGTTAAAATTATTAATTGCATTTTGAACAATGTTTTTATATCCTTGATACATACCACAAATCTCCAATTAATATTTTAATTTCTTTGTTTTGCACAATACGAATCAATCGCTTTTTTCATATCTTTTTTTAATGCAAACATATATGTAGGCGGTATCGATGTCAAGATTGTCACAATGCTCCGCAATAGCTTTGGCGCACAAGGCGGTAGTTTTGCTATGACCAATCCAAGCGCCAGGGTTGCGCTGTTCAGATTCAGATAATAGTTTTTCTGTTTCAATAATTGTTGGTAGTTTCATAAAGTGCTCTTTCATAGGTTAAGTACTTTCAATTCTATGCCTAACACTCCATACTTTTCTTGCTGTTCGGGAGTATAGTATAAATTCATATCTTCGGGTTTAGCGGTTGTAATATCCGATTCTGTGTATCCACATTTCAGTAAAGGTAGTTTCTGATACAATTCAGCAAAGGAATCAAATTTATGTAAAGCGATTACTTCTGCGGTCAGCTTTTCTCCGGTTTCGGTTTGTGAAAACTCAATCATATCGCCGACTTTTATCTTCTGTCGCTTTTCATCATTCAAGCGCAACTCAATAGTCTTTTGACCGTTGCATATCATTTCAAATGGTTCTTGATATAGATTCATTTTATGTACCATATCTCATTTCCCCCTCACTGGTTTATCATTTTATCTCTTGATACTCACATGTTATTTCAATCGGATTCCCGTCAGGATCTGCAAAAGTAAAATACCAATAAGGCGCAAACACATTGAGATATCGAATCGGTGTTATTTTCTCTGCGATTCCCAAGCTGATGATTCGGTCATACTCTTTCTGTAAATCAGGCACAACTATATTGAGAAAAGCCTTTCGGTTGTTTTCGCTGTCTACTATTGAAACTGTGTCATCATAAATCGGAAAAGATTCACCCTTCTTTTCAATCTGTTCGGGGTGTTTAGCATCGTAATACCCATTCAGCAAACAAATATTCAGACCATCATTATTAAAAACGGCGAAGCGTTCACCATTTGTTTCGCTGACTTTCATATCTAACACCTTTTCATAAAAATCAAGGCTGCACAAAAAGTCTTTCACTACTAAATAAATCATTCCGTATCTCATTTTCTTATCCTTTCAATTCGTCAATAAATAACTGCATTCTATCTGTGATAAGCTCATCCTTTTTCATTTTTAGCAGAGTTTCTCTGTTTACCCAACGAAAGTCAGACGTTTCGCCCTCTTGCAGCTTAACAGAATTTTTATCGCAATCCGTAATACAAAGATATTCGACATAAGCAGAATGACATTCTGTATCTATCACTCTGCCTACCTCGGTCAGTGTTTCTGCGTAGATTCCTGTTTCTTCAAACAGCTCTCTTGCGGCACACTGTAACGGTGATTCTCCCACAAGCGCAGAACCGCCTGCAGTAGCTTCCCACATACCGCCGTAATGCTTCCGAGCGTCACGCTGCATAATAAGATAATCTCCGTCCGCGTGGCGCACGATAATATCACAAACAAGATGAAAAACGTCGTCGTTGATTTTCTCTCCTCTTGTTAAGGTAACACCTTCTATGAGATTGAAATTTTCGTCATATGCGTCCCAAAGTTCCATATTCTTCTTTACCTCATATTTCCTTTAGTAATTTCAAATATTTTCCTTGTTCATCCTCACCAATATAGATAACCCTATCAAAGCCTGCTTCCATATAGAGCTTTAACGCAGGATAATTATCCAAGTCAACACCAATAGACATTTCGGTATAACCCTGTAATTTTGCTTTTTCAGTAATGAAGTCAACCAATTCCCTGCCAATACCTTGCCGTCTATATTCGTATTTTACAATAAGACGGGAAACGTAAATACGCTGGTTAGGAATTGTATAATCAGAATCATTCATTTCTTTAACAAGAGAAATCTCGCCAACAAACTCATTATCAATAGTGTAGATATATGTAGTCCGATTACCTGTTAAAAGCTCGTTATAAAACTTTTCCGCAAGCTCACTTTGGCGTTCTAAATTCCAAATATTGCTACACTTTTGATAATCAGTAATATCTAATTTAATTATTTCTGATTTCATAATTATTCCTCACATAAAGGACACTCAAATATTTCATTATTCCCGTTAAAGCCGTTACGCTGATACCAAGCGATTGAATTATCACTCGGCCACGCAAACAGAAGCTCACACTTTTTCTCAATCAAATTGCTTTTGATGTAATTCATCATTTGCGTGCCGATACCTTTATTCCTATACTCTTTCTTTGTATATACATTAGTAAGATAAGCAATGTATTTGGCGTATCCATTTGGCTTTGGCAGCTTCGGAATTAAATATACAAACATTGCAGACACAACAATGCTGTTTTCCTCGGCAACAATTATCTCATACTCCTTATGTTCTTTAAGAAATGCGACGAATTCTTCTATAAATTCATCTTTATTTACTCCGTCAAGATTATGTTCGCCATAATCAATATCATCTTCCGCTCCGTGTTCCCATTTCATTAACGCAAGCTCGTTATAATCTGCCTCATTAGCACATCTGATTATCATAATTTAATAAACCCTTCATTGGATAATTCAAAGAATTCTTTCGGTGTTGTATGCTCATCAATACCCAGCATCTCAGGAGTAGAATACCAAATAAGATACTTATCTAATTCGATATAATCTCTGACTTTGATGTGTGCGCCGTCACGAAGCAACAAACCGTCTTTGGCAAGTTTCTGTGCATCTAAATAAAACCTCGCTCCTGCAACATACGATTGATTTATGTCAATGTTTATAGTTTTGTTTGTTTTTGAAGCAATGATAATTTCATTGTTTTGTGAAAATCCCGACAGCATAACATAATTTGAAAAATCCTCAATATCGCCGAGTAAAGCACCGATAGGATTTTTCTCCCAATCTGCTTTTTCTGCACTCAGCAGATTCCAAGATTTCAATTTCATTGAAGATAATATGCTTTCGATATTTTCTTTTGTTGTACTATGTACCATTACTGCGGTTTCATATTCTCTTAAAGTTTGTTCATTGTATCGATGACTTCCATATAGTTGTCTGGCAAGAGATAAATCATTATCATCAATCTCTAACACAACCTCAATATTCGTATCATTGTAGAAATCAATTAAGTCGCATAAATCGTAATACCAATAATCATAATCCTTGCTGATTTTTAGTGTGTATATTGAGTTTTCAAAGCAATTAAATTGTCTGTATTCTGTTGAATCAGTTAATACACATCTTATTTTCATTTCCATAACCTTAAACTGCTATCCAATACCGCTTTATTTCTATCCCGTCAACAACAATCGTTTTTTCATAAACACCACCATTTGCAAGTATCGTTTTCTCGCTTGCTTTATTGTCGGAATGACAGGTGATTAAGAGCTTATCTATCCAAAGTTCTTTGGCATTATTGAGAATGAGTCGCAACATTTCCTTAGCATAACCGTGTCCTCGTTCAGAGGGGCGGACAGTATAGCCACAATGACCGCCCCAAGTACCGAGAATAGGATGATTGATATGGTGGCGTAAATCTATAATACCGACAAGCCAATTATCATTCTTGTGTACAGCAAAGTAGGTGGTTGACGGGACATCAACGCCTGTTTGTTTGTAAGTTGTTTCACTCCTTCTCAACTGACACAATCGTATCCATTCTTCGGCAGAAGCTGCTTCATCAAGAGATAAGCAGCCAGCAAATGGACTTTCGCTGTCTTTATCGCAATCAAAAATTTCCTGACGAAATTGCCAAACTTGTTTTGCGTATTCGGGTGTAGCTTCAATCAAATATATATCAGTCATTAGATATTTATCTCCTTTGCGTCTTTAGGCAAATTCTTTACAGCGTTTAGGAATTTCTTACAGTTTTCCGCTTCTTTATCATTAAATGGATATTGTAATTCTTCGGCAACCCAAACAGCGGTTTCTTTGAATAAAGAGCACATTTCATCTACCGACTGCCAAATATCATTTATATCAGCTCTACAATATGTTCTCAAGTATATTTTCCATTCCTGCTCAGAAAGCCATTTATACATATACTTTGCCGACTTGCCAACGCTGACCGAGTAATCGGTTATTACGCCAACCTTCCAAGACAACATTTTCTCCAACTGCTTTCTGACAACATAATTCAGCATATCTTGAACATAAGGGATTTCCTCACGCCACAAACCTTTTGCAACATTGTTTAGGCACCACCAAAACTCTGTGCAAGTGCAAACAAATTGTGATTCCGAGGGTTTAGCTACCCAATACGTCCTATCGGAGGATTCAGGAATAGTGGGCAAGCAATTATCTTTATCCAATAAAACTTTGCAAAGACTGTCGTCTACTATATTTGCCCTTGCGTGTTCAATGCTTTCAATGTGCAAATCAATTCTGTTGCCATCTGTAAACTGCATTAACCAACCGTAGAAATTATCCTTATCGCTTGGATAATCAGGGTGTTCGTCAGGAAATTGCATAAATAAAATTTCGCCAAATTGGTTGATCCAATCTTTATCCACGATAAATGGCTTTGTTTCAGTAACTACATATACAACATCATAATCTTGAAAAATATCTTTCGGCACATTCGGATTTGTTCTTGAACCATTGAGATAAACGGCTCGTATCCTTTCGTCGCTATGAGCAATGCTTATGATTAAATCATACATTTCTTTTTCCGTTCTCATAACTAAACCTCCACCGCTGCGTCCATCGCTAAATCCATAGCCAAAGCAAAATGACGATTACCCCAATTTCGTGTGTCGTGTGATTCAATATTTGCTAATGAATCCGCAGTGAATAATAATTGACCGAATATGATGTTACGAAATTCTGCACAGGCGGCAAGTGAAGCACACTCCATTTCCACCACGGAACACCCCTCTGCTTTGCGATACTCTACCATTTCTTTCGTTTCACGGTAAAAGCCGTCTGTAGTCCACGTTTTACACTTTTTGTAGTGAAAACCACGATTATTCAGCACCTCGGCTATCGCATTTATAGCATTATCATTGAGCGATACTTCCCGTGAAGGCTGCAAATAATGATAGGATGTTCCTTCCTGTCGCAATGCAGAAACAGGAATATAAAAGTCACCTTCATTATCAGCGAACAAAGCACCGCAACAACCTGTGGCAATAATCTTTTTCACACCGCCTGCAATCAACTGTTCCATAATTTGAGTTGCCGCCGCACCGCCTAAGGGAGCCTGACAAACAGCAAGCTCAACACCGTTATGAATCGTTTTATATACAGGAAATAGTTTTGTTATCGTGATGAATTGACCGATGATTTCGCATTCATTTTCCAACGCATAGTTCTCAACTTCTGTTTCCATAAACAGCATAACCGCTCTTTCGGGAAAATGAAAATCGGTACTGTGACCGGGCATAATGATTGCGTTGCATTCGGTATCATATTCTAAAATTGGGTAGTCATTTTTAATTAAACTCATAATAACCTCAAAATTTTACTATAATACACAATTCTTATGTGCAATAGTTGTGTACTTATATTATATCTTTGACACAATATTAATTACTTTTGTAAAGAAACAATCCGTATCATTAATGTTTTCAAAAAATGGGATATGGATAAAAATCATTCTTGTTTTTAAATGGTTGTTCTGTATATATGATAATCCGTTATAATAAAGGCAATTACAATATGATGTGCCTGCGTTATGAGAGATTTTGGATTTAATATCGTTTGATTCAAATAAATCTTGTAATCGCTCACAATCAAAGGCTGTTGCTACAATACTTTCTTTGCTTCTCGCATTTGTTTCTATATACACTTTGTTTTTTATATTTGGTTTTTGCCCAAAGCTGAAAACATAGTCATATGTACTGTATGCAATCTTTTTGATTAACTTTTCAGAATCCTTGATCTTGTCGTTGGGTAGAACCAAAGTATCAAACCCATTTGCGTATTTTATAAGCTGTTCTGCCGAGCTACCTCGAAATGCAGTTAATAATACTCTTGATTCTATCATAATAACTCTTCTTTCAAAAACTCAAAAAACTATATCTAAATTTTACCACGAAACAAGAAATATGGCAATTGAAATATTAATTAAACACTGGACTTTATTGATAACTTGAGGTAAGGAAAGTAAAGACAATGACAGTTTTGAGGATTTATACTACAGTAATATTGCATCGTATGAAGCTCATAATTTCGTACTAAGGTAGCAACAGAACGCCATACTTCAAAAAATCAAAGACAATCATACAGAATTGATAAACCTCGGCGAACGCGACGCGTTTTGCCGAGGTTTTTCATTAGCCGTCAGACTTCTGACAGAAGCCATGAGTTTCAAAACCTAACGCGCGAAATTTCGCCCTGTTTAGCACAAATAAAAAGTTCGCAGTTGTACCCGAAGTCATGAAACAAAGCCAACACAACCGATTTGTCGCAGTTTGTGGGCGCAAAAAGTCACAAGCTCAGAGTTCATAGAGATTCTTAGCTTGTGCCTTTATTGTTGATAGTTCCAACGGTCAAAATCTGATACGCTGTAATCAAAGAATACGGAATTTATTTATCCTTCCTCTTTCTGTTGGGGAAACAGCCCTCAAGCCACTCAATGTACTCATCGGGAGTTATATCTCCGGCAGAGCATTCATCACGTTTGACAAGAGCTTCATACTTCCATTTTTTGAAATCATCTTTCTTGATTTGGTTAACTTTCACGCGAGCGGAATAACGGCGATAGTATTTTCTGTAGATTGGCAGCGCCTCGTTCTTTTTCATTTTCATTTTATAGTTCTCCTCGGCAGCGAGGTCGCGGCAGGAACGCAATTCGCCTAAATGAACCCGGTTGCAGTATCGCGCGTCATAGTTGCCCTTATAGGTAAACCACTGTCCGCAACGTTTACAACACTTTAATTTGATGTCGTATTCAATCAGCTTGCTAAGCTCAAGCTCCAAGAATTCGTGCAGGCTCTCACAGCGGTAACGGAGAACCGGATTATGATTGAAGTTATGAAAATATATTAGTGTGGTTGTATCTATACCATGTTCCTGCGCAAAATCAGAAAACGCTGAAAAATCATAATCCGCCTGAGCCTTTTTGTCTCTCATTATCAACCGCTGCTCTTCGTTGAACTCAACAAAGGGCGGCATGTTGTTTATCTTCCGATAAAGATAATACCGCGCGGAAGGCGTCATATCGCTCAACACTTCAGAATAATACTTCGTTTCAAAGCAGAACTCCAAAATATCTTGATATTCTTTTTGCAACATTATCAGGTATTTATAATAGTCAAGCATAGCTGACGCTAAATCCGCATCCTGCGTAATAGCAGGCGGAAACAACGCGGAAGCGGTTGAGCCAAACGCCAAGTGATTAATCAACCACTTATAGTTGCGGTAGATTCGATAACGATTAATCATCTCCTGTACTTCATTATCAGCATTTGGTAAATCCATATCTTTATACAAGCAAAGGCATACTTTGACCTCCTCGTACAGCGAGTCGAAATCTGCATAAACAAATTCAAACAACGCTTCACCCAACGGCAGTGTAACCTTGCTTCCGCTGAGCGGGTTATTTTTCGGCTGTGGTTCAATATCGGGATTGTGATGATAGAACATCTTTTCAAATTCATCTCTTTCGGTTGAGTCAACCGGAAAGCGAATACAATCAAGCCATTCCGAATCATCTTCATTTTTGTGCTCCTGCAAGGAACATACCTGTTCTTTTGCGTTCATGCAAAGCATGATGAATTCATCGTCATTAGATTTCATCAACTCGGTCGAGTTGTTATCCCTATGATACGTAACATAAACCATACCATCAGTAAACGCAACATTCTCTGTTCTGGTTCGTTCCAGTAAATACTCTTCATATTCAGATAACTGATAATTTTTTAAATCCATTTTGATACCTCGTTTTGTACAATCCAAATTTTGCGTTAAATCAACAATCTAACTGAGTACAATTTATATTGTACAAAACTATTGCAACTTTGTCAATCGCCGTTATAATAAAAATTGTTAGAACGTTCTGAACTTTATAAAAACGAGGTGAAGTCATATATCTGATTACGATATTATTGATTTAGACATTAGAAAAACATTCAACTCCATTGACGGAGACACGCTTCTTGATATGGACTTGCCCGCGACAAAATTTGTGATTAAAGATTTGTTGCCGCAAGGACTTGCTATTATCGGCGGCGCACCGAAGGTCGGCAAGTCTTGGCTGATGCTCGACTGGTGTGTTCGTATTGCAAAGGGCGAAACGATATGGAACTTTCCTACTACGAAAGGAACAACACTCTACGTCAGTCTTGAGGATACCGCAAGCAGGCTGCAGGAAAGACTGCTGTCCGTTACCGACGAGGCTCCCAATGTTTTCTTTACAACATTCAGCTTCAAAATCGGTGAAGGGATTGAAGAACAAATCGAAAGCTTTGTCACCGACCATCCGGGGACCGCTTTGATTGTCATTGATACGTTCCAGATGATTCGTAACACAGGAAGCGAGGTCAGTTACGCAAGCGACTATAACGAGATTGAGATTCTTAAAAAGCTCGCGGAAGAATTGAAGATAACAATTCTCCTCGTCCATCATCTGCGCAAGCAGGGTGACAGCGACCCGTTCAATATGCTCTCAGGCACCAACGGACTTGCCGGTGGTGTGGACACAATGTTTGTTCTCGACAAGAGCAAGCGCTGTTCTACAAACGCTACGCTGTACTGCTCGGGGCGCGACATTGAGGACAGAGAAATTGAACTTCGCTTCGACAAGGACAACTGTGTTTGGAATTTCGTTTCCGACAGCTCGGACAACCCCGAAATGCTGCTGCCGGATGAAATGCAAAAGCTCATTGAGATGATGAAGGAAAACTCTTTCTTCTCCGGAAGTAATTCTGACTTCATTGAACAGTACAATCAATATACAGGCAGAGAAATCAAAGCCAATTCTCTAAAGCGGATGATGAACCGCTACCGTTCGGAGTTGGAAGATAACAACATTTATTTTGAGTCATCCAAGCGCAACAACGTCCGCGTTATCGACATCTACTATGAACCGAACACAGACGATTCGTAAAAAGTACGATAGGTACGGTATGTACGGTATGTACGATATTATACCGCCCTCAACAACATCGTCTTTATCGTCCATATCGTCCGCGGCGAAATTTGCGCACTGTTCGCCCGAATTTAAATGAGTATGCAACGCCGGTTTATTTAACGGCAGATTTAACCGCAGGGAAAATTAAATATCTGTAACAAACGAGGGTTAGGGTTACGCAGGTCACAGACTTCGGTCTGTGGCAAGCATCGCATTCGACTGGTCGCTCAGCGCCCTGCCGATGCAGCTTGGCGGGACACCCGCACCCGTTTGTTACGGCGGAAAGGTTAATATGAAGAATAGAAAACTTAGCATCAGAATCAGTGAAGAAGATTTGCGAACGCTTCATCACAAGGCAGATAAAGCCAAACTATCAATAACAGACTACGTTACCAAATGCAGTTTAGGAAAACAGATTTTTGTTATCAACGGATTAGATGAAGTTATCCGTCAGCAAAAAGCCATCGGCAGAAATCTTAACCAACTTACTACACTCTGTAATATGGGCAAAGTGAATTGCGTGAATCTGCAATCGTTGGTCGATGAGTACGCTAAACTCAGCCAAACGCTGACCGAGTTGCTTGACCGAAAGAGGTGGTCTGCATAGCGGTTGTAAATTTTATCTCTCGGCAGAAAACACAGACGAGGCAAGGGCTGAAAGCACTGCTCAACTACTGCTCCAAGAATGCAAAAACAAATCACAACGGAAGACGGTTGGTGACAGGAATTAACTGTGTAGCACAATCCGCCTACAACGAAATGATGAACACCAAGCTCCGCTTTAAGAAAGCTGACGGACGGATGTATTATCATTTGCTCCAATCCTTTCACCCCGATGAAAAACTCACGCCCGAAACCGCGCACGAGATTGCGTTACGTTTCGCGGAGAAACACTTCAAAGGATATGAAATTTTAGTTGCTACTCACGTTGACCGCAACCATATTCATTCACATTTCGTTATCAATTCCGTGAACGCCGAGGACGGTTACAAGTACCATCCTGACAACAATGAAATTCAAAAACTCCGAGATAATTCGGACAAGCTTTGTCTGGAATACGGACTGTCGGTTATTGAATCCGCTCCGTCAAAAGTCAACGGTATGTCCTCTCGAGAGTACAGGTCAGCCGATAAAGGTCAGAGCTGGAAGTTGGATTTGGCTATGGCGATTGATGAAGCAATGCACTACGCTGTCAGCCGCGAACACTTTATTAAGTTAATGGAGTTGGAAGGTTACAAGGTTAACTGGAGCGATACAAGAAAATATATCACCTACACTTGCCCAAACGGTATGAAGTGCAGGGACAACAAACTACACGAGGAAAAATATTTGAAGGAGGCTATGACGAATGAGTTTAGAATCAGGCAGAAAATCACCAAGCGAATTGAAGGCTCAGGCGAAGATGAATTTAGCGCAGGCGGCTCAGACAGAAACATACGTTTCGATAACGGAGAAGAACTGGCGGGCGCTGATCCAGTCTCAACAGACGCAGATAGAGATGCTCAGTACAATGATGAACACGATGGAAACGTTGGCGACAAAGGAACAGATGATGGATTTTATGAATCAGCAAATCGACGTCCTTCAGGAGAACGCCAATCAGACCGAACAAGCTTTGACGGAGTTTCAGAATACACTTCAGAAACAAGCGGAGCAGATTCAAGCGGCGACCTCAACTTCAGTGGAGAGCTTCCAATCACAGGCTGGGAAAACGAGCGAGGAATTCTCGAAGAAGCTCTACTTGGCAGCGGAACAGATGAACAGTCACTTGAAGAAAATGACAGCGGTTTCGTTTATCCCAACGATTCTCTTAATCATCTGGGAATTGATACGGCATACCTGGTTGCGGACATGATGAATATACTCGACAACGATACCCACACCGAAGATTGTACTACAACGAAAAAACCGCGCCACGAGCATAAGAACACTCTGGGCGGTATGTAATCGGAGAAAAGAATATGAAAGAAAAATCATATACTACAGAAGAAAGAGAAAACACTCTCCCAAGCGGTATTCGCTACGCCTACTTCGGCTCGCGCGTTGAAATTGACGGGACAGGTTATCCCGTAGTCGCGGTGATTCCTTTCGGAAGGCTCTGCAGTCAGCTGCTGACAGCAACGGAAGAACTGAAAAAATTAGTAGCAGGAAAATGAAAAAAGGTCTGGAATTTCATACTGAAATAGGGTATGATGTAGTCGTATCCTATTCGGTGTGACAGAGCAAACCTGCTCGGAAAGGAAAGAAAAATTGAACGCTGCCGAATACAATAACAATTTGATTACCGCGCTTTACTGCCGTCTTTCTCAGGAAGATTTGCAAGCCGGTGAATCAAACTCCATAACAAATCAAAAAATTATTCTCCAAAAGCACGCAGATATGTTGGGGCTTCACAACTGCAAGTTCTATGTTGACGACGGTTTCAGTGGCACCAACAACACCCGTCCCGCGTATGTTCAGATGAAAAAAGACATGGAAGCCGGAAAGATTGGGACGATCATTGTCAAAGACCAATCCCGTCTCGGGCGCGACCATCTTGAAACCGACGCTATGATGGAGCTGGTGTTTCCGCAATATGATGTGCGCTTTATCGCCGTGAATGACGGTGTGGATACTATCAATGGTCTCAACGAAATGTCGGGCATCCGCAACTACTTCAACGACTTCTATGCCGCCGATACCTCCAAGAAAATCCGCGCGGTGCAGAAAGCCAAAGGCGAGCGCGGCGAGCCTGTCAGCACAACGCCGCCCTACGGTTACATCAAGAACCCTGAGTATAAGGGAAACCAGAAGGAAGCGCCGTGGCTGATTGTAGACCCCGAAGCCGCCGCAGTAGTAAAAAGAATCTATGAGATGTGCGCCGAGGGCAAGGGAATCGTCAAGATAGCGAATACCCTTTATGCCGAAAAGATACTCTCGCCCGGCATGTATCTGTTCAAGAAAACAGGCAACCGCTCCGGTAAACCGAAGCCCGGCGACCCATATCTCTGGGCGGAGAGAACGATTCGCTTGATTCTGAGTAACCAGACCTACTGCGGTGACACGGTCAACTTCAAGACTTACACCAAGTCAAATAAGTTGAAAAAGACGCTCAAAAATGACCCAAGCAAGGTGCTGATATTCAAGGATACGCACGAAGCTATCATCTCGCGCACGCTGTTTGATACCGTGCAAAAGCATTTCGAAGGACGCAAACGCCCTGATAAATTCGGGGAGGTAGATAAGTTCTGCGGTTACCTTTACTGCGGTGACTGCGGACGGCGGATGTATCTTCACAGAGGTAAGGGTATAAAGCCCGAGGATAATTATTATCAATGCGGAGCCTATCAGCGGTCGGGTCATCTGTGTACCATTCACCGAATCAAGGCAAACGCCATTGAGCAAATCGTTCTCGGCAATCTCAGAAAGATTACCGCTTTCGCGCGGAGCGAGCCGGACAAATTCTATGAACTGGCAACGCAAAAAGGCAAAGCTGAAGCCGCTAAAATCGAAAAAGAAGCTGTCAAGCAGCAAAATGAAATCGAGTCACGGCTGAAGAAGTTAGACAGCATTATCCGCTGTCTGTATGAGGACAGAGTGGTCGGACGTATCACTCCCGAGCGCTACGACGAGATGGTGGTAGGCTATGAAAATGAGCTGGCTGAATTGAAACAGAAACTGCTGGAACTGAAAAACGACGTTTCCCTCTTCTCACAACAGCAGCAGGCAATCAAAGACTTTGTGGACAAAGCAAAGAAATATATTGAGATGCCCGAGTTGACGCCAGAACTGCTCTATGCTTTCATACAGCGTGTGGATGTCTACGAAAAGCCGACCAAGTACTCCAAAGAAGCCGGAAACCCTGTCATGATTTTCTACAAGTACCAAATGACGCGCCGTGAGCACGCCGCTGCCGCGTTAGGAATCACTCCTGACGAGTTAGCTGATATGCAGAGCGAAAGCACAGAAAACATGGACGTTTCCGCATAACTAAGCCACTATATATACAAAGTCGGAAGGCAACACGCCTTCCGACTAAAGAAAAACACATAAGTTCCGTTATCGACATCGCCCTAATCGGAGCTGTGTTTTTGGCGCAGGCTTCGGCTTGCGCTTTTTTATTTGTCACACATAGCAATTATGCGTGTATATACATTTGTAAATCATAAAACTTTTCTACACTTCAAATCATCTATACAATAGAAAAGCCCAAGAAAGGAAGATGAAAATGAAGAAAAAACTATCGCTGTTCCTCGCGGTTCTGATTGTGGTTCTCACAGTCTTGACCGCCCTGCCGACTGCCGCCGCGAAATCCGTCAATCTCGCCGACAGCGGCGCGGACGTTTCACAGCTTGCCGACAGCGGCGTGGACGCTCCGACAATCACTAAGATAGAAAACCGAAGTAACGGAATCTATCTGGAATGGTCGAACGTCGGCGCGTATCAGTACGGCGTTAATGTCTACGATTATAACAACGAGGTAACGACCTACACCACCTCTTGCAGTCTACTTTACAAGAACGTCAAGGTCGGCACTACCTACTATTTTTATGTGTTCGGCGCGGACAAAAACAAAGACCCTGTCACCACTTTTGGCGAAACCTTTATCAGATACACGAATCCTACTCAGCCGACGGTTGCTCCTACCACAAAGCCCACCACGGCACCCAAGCCGACGGTCGCGCCCACCACAAAGCCGACTACTGCTCCCACACCGACCAAGCTCAGCACCCCCATGATTACCGGCTTTGACAGCGTTGACAGCGGCGTGAAAATCACTTGGGGAAAAGTATCGGGTGCAGAGATATATCGTGTCTACTATAAAAGCAGTGACGGATGGACGAAGATAGGCGAAACTTCTTCAAATACATTTGTTCATCCCAATGTCAGCTCGGGCGCAACCTATACCTATACCGTTCGCTGTCTGAACGCGAATATGACCGAATTCACCAGTGATTTTTATTCTGCGGGATGGTCGTATACTTATAATATGGACACGCCGCAAATCACCAAATTAGAGAGTATGACAAACGGCATCAAAATCACATGGGGCAAGGTTCCCAATGCCGCCAAGTATCGTGTGTATTATAAGAATGGCAACGGCAACTGGGTCAAGATGACCACTACCGCCGCGACCTCATACCTCGATACCGATGTAACCAAAGGCACAACCTACACCTATACCGTTCGCTGTATCAGTGCCGATGAAAGCCACTTTACCAGTGCCTATAATAATAGCGGTTGGCGGTATGTTTATTCGCCTGTTCCATTGGGCGAATCGGCGATTTACACCGCGGGCGATACCGACCTTGACGGACAGGTCACCGTCATGGACGCGACCATGATTCAGTATGTTCTTGCCAACCTCAAAGCCGACACCTACAACGCGGTCGCCACACTCGGCAACGTCAATCCGTCCGATGATTTTGATATCTCCGACGCAACCTTTATAATGAGGAAGGTCGCGTCTGTCGCGATACCGTCCACCGTCACGGTCGGCAAGAAAAATGTCACGCTCGCGCTACCCGAATCGAGCACCTATTCCGCTCCCGCCGTAACCGCCGCTTCTACCGCTGACGGTATCAAGCTGACATGGAACAAGGTATCTGGCGCACCGCTCTACCGCATATTCCAAAAGTCGGGCGGCAAGTGGTACCACATGGCTGATACGACCGCTTTGTCTTATACTGACACGAACGTCAAAGGCGGATCATCATACAGCTACGCCGTCCGTTGCGTGACGGCTGACCATCAAAAGCACCTTTCGCCGTTTTCTTCCCTTTTAACTCATACCTATTCCCCCTCTGTGGCTCCCACACAGGCTCCCACTCAGCCTGCGACTCAGGCCCCGACTGTAAAGCCTGCTGACCCGACTCCTACAGCAACCGTTACTCCTACTGTTCATGTCTATGACGGTAAGATTTCCGTTTCATGGAAGGCTGTAACAGGTGCTACGAAGTACGTTGTCAAGACCTACTTCGCGAGTCAGGGTATTAACAATCCCTTTGACACGAAAACCGTTACAACGACCTCTACTACGATGAACCACGTGTTCACGAAAAAGGCAAACCAGTCTTACTACGGCGAAACGTTCCTCACAGCAGTCATCGCGTACAAAAACAACATGGCTATTACGACTGCAAAGCCTATCAGCACAACAACTGTGCAGAAGGCTATCAGCCGCAGAGGCAACGAACGTATCCGTACTATTTTTACTGTCGGCAGAGATATCAACTTCTGCAATACCTGTGGTAAATGGATGAAGAACGCATACCAGACTAACCTGATGGGCAAAATCAGCCCTGATGAAGCTTGTATGAGTCATCAGCCTTATCACAAAGGCGCCGACAACTGCGGTGCCGGGTCCTACAGATGTTGGACTGTTCAGTGGCCTTCAGGTCTGATGAACTACGAACAGAGTGACAATGCTAATTATCATCAGTACTGGAGTATTGTCGATACTAACTGGGCGTATGATTATTATCCCACTATTACAACTGCTCCGAGCATCTCTTCTATTCAGAAGGTAAGCTATACAAAGGAAATCCATCCTCAGCAGTTGGATAATACTATTTCTGTAAGTGACAGAACCGATTCCGCTCCGCTCATGCAGGCGGACGGTGCTCTGGAAATCTCCTTCAAGCCTGTTGACAGCAGTATCAAAATCTATGACATCTGGGTCAAGACAACTGACGCAAAGTCCGTCAATAAGCTCACTCAGATTCCCGCTGAGGGAGACAAGTATAATAACATCCCCCGATACAACGGTTTTGACGGCAGATGGACTTATGACGAAAAATACAACGACTGGGCTGTTATCGGTTATGTCCTCGTGACAGACAGCGGCTATGAAAGCTATTGCTATTTCACCGATACACGTACAGGCAGTTTCTGTAATAAGACTGTCACTACGTCCAACCTGTCCACTCTCGTATACACTTTGCCTAACTGGTATGGCAACGAGTATAATTCCTGCTATGACTGGAACATGCTCGATAACAATACCAAATACGAGTTTGCTATCCAGCCCCGACTGGACAGAGAAAGTGAAAACAAGTACTATTCCGACACTGTCCCGGCGGCACCCAGAGGTCAGTCCAAGTCCTATACCTGGACCGGTCGTGACTATGAGTATTATACAGAAAATAATGCTTATTTCCAGGGAGCATCATTCAGAGATGACGGTTTCAAAACCAAATCTCTTGAATTGTATGCGGAACAGAGAAATCTGAACTGGAAAACATGGGGCAACTTCGAATTGTTCCAGCTTGGTCATGATGACCATACGGGAAAAGACTATATCAAAGACTCAGTAAACATGGCTCTTACCAACGGATACCGCATTCCCGCTCGTACCAACTTCCAACACAATGGAGACATTTACGAATGGAAAGGTTACAATCAAGACGGTAACTATGCGCTGACAACACGAACCGCTGTAATCAAACATGCAAGCACGCATCATGAAGGAAACACAGTCAACATCACCATTGCATCAAACGGCGTTTATGCAAGAACCTCTCTGTATGATATCTGGTCCAAACGTAATAACTATGGCAAACACATCACATTGACTGACCATAATATTCCGTATTATGACCCGCTGTGCTATGAATTCACTATTGACGGTCAGTACAGATATTACTATGAAGATATCGACGCGAACTTCGTGAAACAAAAACCGTCCAACTACACGCCTGCGGTACCGGATTCGAAGGCTACAAGAAAGAGTACGAATGAACATTTGTATGAAAGTGAGATTCGTCCGGACCTGTATAAAAAGTGATTAGGTAAACCAAACAACCCTAGGACAGGTAATTTTCCTGCCTTGCGGCAGGAAGGTAAAAGGTAAAAGGTTTTCCCAAAAAGTTAACATCCAGTACATCAAATTCACCTCGAAAAATGGTATAATCTAAGTAGATTGAATCCCATTGAATCCGAGGTGAATTTTTGTTTATGGCTGAAAGTTTAATGTTCACGAAAGCTCGAAAATTGGCTCCTAAAATTGTGATTCTCTCTGACTTTATCCGTAAGAGATACGGCGAGAAAGATATGACCAACCAACTGAAAAGAAGTGCAACGAGTATCGGGGCAAACTTAGCCGAAGCCCACTACGCCGAAAGCACCGCCGACTTGCTCCACAAGCAAAAGATAGCCCTCAAAGAGGCGAACGAAACCAAGTATTGGCTCGAAGTCCTCTGGGAGAGCGGCTACCTCGCCGAGGCAGATTACAAGGGTGCAAGCGGAGCGGTCGAGGAAATCATCAAGATAGTAGCAAAATCCGTCAGCACATTATCGAAAAGGTCATCTTAAATATGTAAAGAAGAAAGCCCACATGACACGCGCAACGCGCGTGATCATGTGGGTTTTTTGTTTGTATGCAATATACAAAATACAAGGGTGGAATAATAGAAAGACGGTTGCCGCCGTCGGCTTTACTTTGGCGGTACGCACGATGTTGTATAGCAGTATAAACCCTATACTTTAAATCTTATATTAATTATATATATAGTATATATCGCGCGCACGCGCGCGGGTACATTATTATATTTATGCGCGTATGCGCGCACGTGAGAATTAACGCATGAAAGCCCTACAAGCATAGGTTAGAAGATAGTGTGTACCGCATTGTCGTACCGATCAGGCGGTACGGACGATGATGTTTCGCGGGTGTTTTTTACTACGTTTATTCTCTCAACTTCGTAGTTTTTACTACGTTCGCCGCGCCGTCCTACAAAAAAGGAGCAGGAAGAAGTGGGGGCGTTTCGTTTAAACCAGTCGTTTTGAACTACACAAACTACGATGTTACTACGATTACAACTACGTTTTTTTATTGTTAAAAATCGCTTAAACAGTGGATATTATATGTGTTTACTACGTTTACTACGATAATATAAAGTTAATATAGAAAACTTGAAAAAAGTAAAATATATATAGTAGATTTTAAATTAACGTAGTTTTCGTAGTAACGACCGATTTGACAAGTAATGATTCATACCCACATCCCCTTTCCCATGCTGTATTTTTGGGGGTGCAGGGGGAGATAGGGCGTTTAAGATTACCTCTTGTTTTGATTTTCCTTTGGGTTTATCACCGTGTAGTAATTAGATAAATCCTGTAATCGTATTCTGTATTCAAGCTCAACAGGGTGTGCCGGTATGGATTCAGAAGCGTACTCCATGCTGATATCATTACGCAGCTTTTCTTCGTCTATGCTGATACAATGTTTTGTAATGTAATCAAAAACGATATCCTGTTTTGCTTGCTCGACCATTTCTTCTATTTCATCTATAATCGCGCGCTCTCTGGAATTATGGTATCGTTCTATCCAATTATTTTGCTCCTCTTCTGGTAATGAAAGTATATATTTGGTTGTGGTCTCAGAGATATTCGCTACTCTCATTCCTATCCGATTAAAGGTTATAACATCGTATACTATCTCAGCAAAACGGTCTCTTAATTTTTCTAATTCATCTTCCTTACTTCCGTCAATCTCACTCTCAAACAGTTCATCTTTTTCCTTTTCGATGTGCTTGTATTCATTGGCTCTAGCTTGTAACCCCTCAAGATACTTAATTGTTTCAGTGAGATTATTTATTTCTTCTAGCTTCTTAGTTTTCTCCTTTTGTTGATTTTTGGCATCGTATGAAGGATATTGCTTTTGACTAAGATGGTTTAAGGATTCTGTTTTATATTTCTTAATTTCTGTATTTATTCCTATACTCCATTTAATGAATATGTCATAAAGATAGGAATTCAATAACAATTCTACAACGTCTGAATCGAGAAAGTAATTATTTCCTTTTTTATGGTATGGAAGTACGCCTGTCTTTATGAATTCGCGGATATAATGAGAAGAACTATTGTGGTATTTATCATATAAAGCCAGAGCTTTTGCAGATTCTATATCTTCGATTTCAGCGAAGTCGCTTTTCAAAACAATATCAACCAGTTTAGATGTGCTTTGTTTTTCCTTTGACTCGGAATCAATATGCTTATCCTCAAACGCTTCTTTCAAGCGCTTCTTTTCTTTTTTATAATTTGTGGGTGTTAATAAACCAGTAAATCTAAAAGGTTTACGTGCCAATTGGAGCAAATCATTTATATCAAATTCCTTTTTATCTTTGGGTGCGGAAATATAGCCTTGTTGTGAGGCAAAATGTTTTTTCATATTTTTTTCCTTTTTTTACGTACATTTGGATTTCTGAGCGTGTCGCAAAACATGTTTTACGTACTTTTTTGATTGCCATTTTTATTTTCACATCAATAATACAAGAAAATTGTTCAAAAATCAAGGAAATATGCGGCTTTCGGGATGTACGTCATTTTTTCTGAAAAAAATTCATTATTATGCTAAAATGAACTCGCTTTCGAGGGCGACGGTACCGAATAAGCTCTTGCGAGCAAGAAAGAATCAGCGCTGACCTTTCGACCCAAATACAGAAAAGGAGGTCATCTATATGAATGATGACATCACCGCTGTCCTTGACAGCGGCGGGCTTGACCCGCCAGACAATACGCATAACAACATTAACGGAACGTCAACAACGAGGAGATATATTTCTGCTTCGCTGGATGGTATACTCCAAGACGTAACTGTCAACTACTTAAACAGCTTAGACCCAGACAACCCCCCGTTACCCTCTCAGATTCGCGCAGAGCTTCTCGGAGAAATGCGTCACGAGATTAAACTGCATAATGCGTGTGTTGATAAGGAAGATAGATTTCCCTTGCCTAAGGTGATATGTGCGCCAAGTATTGCAGACATTTTGATACGCTGTCATTCGGTAAAACATATCCTTTATTCAGAGGATGACGAACTTGAAAATACCAATATTTTTGGGTACTATTCTAACTCTGGTTCACATTTAGGAGTTTATGTCACCTCAGAGACACAAATCGCACGTCTTTCTAGGCTGTACAATTATTCTATTAAGAAAGCAGAACTTAACGACATTTATCAGAATTTAGCTGAACGCGCTCCAAGAGTTTACCGGTGTGACAACCCCAACCTTGTTCCGGTTAATAATGGGATTTTTGACTACAAAGCAAAACAACTTCTCGACTTTTCGCCTGAGTATGTTTTTACAGCGAAATCAAAGGTGAATTATAATCCGTCTGCTCAAAACATCGTCATACACAATGATGTGGATGGAACAGACTGGGATATCGAATCGTGGATGTCTAGCTTGTCTGATGACCCCGAAATCGTTAATCTGTTATGGGAAATCTTAGGTGCTGTTTTGCGATGTAATGTCAAATGGGATGTTGGAGCATTTTTTATGTCGTCACTCGGCAACAACGGCAAGGGTACGCTCTGCGAATTATTGCGCGGACTATGCGGGAAAGGTTCATATGTTACTTTACCGTTATCGGAATTTAGCAAAGAATTCTCAATGTCCACCCTAGTAAGAGCAAATGCCATCATCACAGATGAAAATGACTTTTTGTATCTGGACAAAGTTGCTCGAATTAAGGCAGTTATCACTTCCGACCCGATTTATGTTAACAGAAAACAAATGGTTCCAATAACCCTTCGCTTTAAAGGGTTCATGGTTCAGTGTTTGAATGATGAATCGCCGCGCTTCAAGGACAAGACGAATTCTTTGTATCGGCGAATTCTGCCAGTTCCTTTCACAAAGTGCTTTACGGGCAAGGAACGTAAATACATAAAAGGTGATTACGTTCATCGTCAAGAAGTCCTCGAATACGTTGTATTTAAGGTACTCAATATGAATTACGATGTATTATCCTTCCCAACTGCGTGTCGTATGTTGTTGGACGACATTATGCTGAATAATGATTTTGTCAGCCAATTTCTTGAAGATGTTTTGCCGCAGTGCAAATGGAATCTTGTTCCCTATGAGTTCCTTTACCAACTGTACTGTACGTACTTAAAGAAATGGAATCCATCTGGTACTCCTGAAGGATTTTACTCGTTTAACAAACGAGTGCGAGAGCTATTACACAATAGTCCTGATTGGGATGCTAAAAAAGTTCCCGTGAAAACAGGAACAAAGATGGACGCTCCAGAACCGTTGATAGTAAAATATCAACTCGAAGAGTGGTATAATCCTTTATATAAAGGTCCGGATGTTGATAAGTTAGCACATCCTCCTTTAAAGTATGAATATCGAGGAATTGTCCGCAAATAATCTGCTATCCCCGCTCGCTAGCGGGCGGGGATCAAGAATGAAAGGAATTTTTAATATGAACAAATATTACTCACTTGTAGATTTAGATAATCAAGAAGAAATTACATATCAGATGAATATTGACATCAATGACAGAAACGTCGTTGTTATTGATATTGCCTTAGAGCAGGAGAAGATTGACATTTGCCATTTTTCTCAGGATTTACAGTTTGCTTTGCATATGGTTAACAATGTTTTGGGGAAAGATAGTACTAACCCTGCTTTGTATAACTTTACTTCTTATTCTATCGCAATAGATAAGGAAAAGAAGAAGATCGTAACGACAATTACTAGTAAGAATTATCGTCCCGAACTCCTTTTCGCAGAGATTTCCAGTGCTTTTCACGAAGTTTATATGTCATTTTTTGTGTGATGACTAACTAAAGTTTTATTACTGCATTTGTGAGCAGAAATAACGTAAGATTGGTGTTTGAATAAATAGAGAAAATTGTTAATATAGAAGGATTCTAATATGAATAATGAAATTGTATTATTGAACAGTTTTGAGGTTGCAAGTATTTTGCGAACCTCTCCTGCAACCGCCAGAGCCATAATGAAAAAGCGTGACTTTCCCTTGCTGAGAATTGGGCGAAATCTCATGGTAGAAAAAGGCTCATTTTACAAATGGCTACAGAGTCGGCACGCTATATAGAATATACCAAGAATATTGACAGGCGCGGACTGTCTATGATAGAATAATCACAGACAGTCCGTATCTGCCTAGCGGGAAAGGATGGTTATTATTAATACAAAATCTTCAAGCAAGAAGAAAGCTAGGGCATCATACGGTACAGGTTCTTTATTTTATAGCGAGTCTAAGAAAAAGTGGGTCGGCGAGGTAACCTTAATGATTAATGGTGAGCCGAAACGCAAACGCGTTTATGGTAAATCCAAAACTGAGGTTCGCCATAAAATGGATGAATTAAAAATGCAAGAATCCTATGGTGAGTTTGTGAAAAAGGATAATACCACATTAACGGAACTTGCACAGGAATTGATTGATGGTCAGCTCGCCCACAATAAAATAATTGAGGCAACTTATATGCGAAAGGCTGATACGCTAAAAAAATTGGAACCTATCGGATTTTTCAAAATCCAAGAGATAACAGAAAAAATTGTGGATGATTTCCTATTGGAACAACTCGACTATTCGCAATCAATGATTAACAAAATGTTTCAATTACTGAATGCGACTTTTCGTGAAGCAATGAGGAAGAAAATCATTTCTGAAAATCCAATGGAATATCTTCCAAAGCCTAAATCGCGAAAGCCAAAGGAAGAAGTCCGCGCATTAACTATTGAGGAACAACGCAAACTGATTGAAGCATTGACTGAAAAGCCTACATTGTATGGTGAACAACTCTTGCTTTCCATGTTTACAGGTATGCGTATGGGCGAAATCAACGCCTTAGAGGTTAGTGATGTCAACGTGAAAAAGCGCACTATTTCAGTTCGCCAGACAATCACCAAAGACAAGTATGAAAATGCTATTATTGGCAAAACGACAAAGACATACGCGGGTATGCGCACTCTATATGTTAGCCAAGACATAATAGCCCTTTTAGTTAAATGTATTGGCACTAAAAAATCGGGTCTGATTTTTCTCCAGAAAGGCGAGCTTATTACGACAACAAAAGTGAATAATAAGTTTTCGCGATTTGTTAAGACTCACGGAATTATCGACAAAGCTATAAAGGGAAAGGTCGATACCCATAGTTTGCGACATACTTTCGCGACCAGATGTATTGAGGGTGGTATGGATGCTTTTGCACTGATGAAGATTCTCGGACATAAAGACATCAACGTCACAATTAATACATACTGCTCCGCTTTTGATGAATACAAGCAAAAAAATATGGTGTTGGCAGAGGATTACATGGCAAAGCAAAATCTGCGAATTGCCTAAGAATACGACCAACATTACGACCCATGTATTGAAAACCCAGTATTTAAGCCGATGTGTATTGTCACTCGGACCACAGTCAAACTGCTCGAAGGAATCTTTCTACAGATAAAGATGCTGGATGAGGTACTGAATAGTGGACGTTCACGACAAAAAGACCCGAAGCTATAATATGTCCATGATAAAAGGCAAAAACACAAAACCGGAGGAACTGGTGAGGAAGTATCTGTTTTCACAGGGATTCAGATACCGGAAGAATGTCCGTACTCTGCCGGGGTCTCCGGATATTGTTTTACCAAAATATAAAACTGTGATTTTTGTCAATGGGTGTTTCTGGCACGGTCATAAGGGGTGCAGATATTTTGTCTGGCCTGAGAATAATGCTGATTTCTGGCGTGAAAAGATTACAACAAATATTCAACGTGACGCCAGAAAGATTGCTTTACTGGAACAAGCCGGATGGCGTGTTCTGGTTATATGGGAATGTGAGCTGAAAAAGGGGAAAGCAGAAACTGTATTGGCGAATTTGGCAATACAGATCATTTCAAATTATCATTATTGAATTACAAGTATAGGATTATGAAATAGGGAGAAATCCATATGAATACTTTAATTGAATGGCCGGGAAAAGCAGAAGACATCACAATCTCATACTATGCCGATTTATCCCCAGAACGACTCTTACCTGGTACAACTATCGGTTCGGGAGAAAGCAGCAAACAAATTGTAATCCCTAGCGAAAGAAGCGGTGAATATCGAGAAATCACAGAGACGATATTTGAGAACTCTGTAAAGAAAGCAGATAAGATGGATTATCTGATAGCTATAGCCTGCGGATCGATTGCCGGATTGATTGATGTTTTTTACATCGGTGAGTTTTCTTTGGAAAGAGCACGTGGATGGGGCTCAAAAAAGGTCGACACATTTGTGATGAAGGTTGCTCATATGGTCGGCTATAAAGGCGATGACCTTTCCGACGCGATTCGTTTTTTAGAGAAAAAGTTTCCGATTGCGGCTGATAAAAACACTCCTGAATTTGGTGGAGGGAGACAGCATCACCTGAGAGATTTTTCTCATCACTTCAGTATCGGGGGACTGCTGTGTTCACTTTTTACCCAGTTTTCAGGTATGGTTATCGGAACCGATACAGAGGGAAGAATCCAAATTGTTTCGGTAAAAGAAGACGCGTTGATCGGAAAAGACTTTCCCCAAAAACTGCTGTTCGGTATAGTACAATGGTTTTTCCATATGGTCAGTGATATGGCCGGTTCAAGCTTCACTGCCGGTAAAGGAACAGGTATTCCCGGAGCGATTGTTGCTCTGATAAAAAAGCTCTCGGCGCTCCCCTGCTTCAGAGAAAAAAAGATAGGAGAAACCGAATTTCACACTTGGGTTTCAAAACTGTTTAACGGCACTATGTTAGCTAAGCGTGATAAAAACGGCAAGATAACGGAAGCGATGCCGTTTGATCTACGAACAGAGATAGGTATATTACATGAAGTCGGAAGGCAATCTATCCCTGTTTTAATCAACGAATGTTTGGTAAGAGGGATATACTTTGTGCGCAGGTTGTATCTCGCTATTAAGGAAACAGAGATCCATTCTATCAGTGATCTGAAAAAGATAGACAGCTCTGAGCTTTTACCGTTCAACAATCGAATCATCAGGCGAATGATAACTGTGTCAAGCGGTGTATTTATTGCGATTGATACATCAGACGCAGCCGTTCGCGCTGTGATCAAGAACGGTGGGATCAACAAAGGCTTTGCTAAGGATTTTATCGTCCGAATCAATATTGTCGGGATCGGTCGATTTGCGGTTGCCTGTGTAGCGGATGCACGACTGATTACAGAAGATATCATGACCGCTAAAGAGCAGAGAGACAAGACTGAAAAAGAGTGTGAAAAAGTAATCTCTGATTTTGATTGTCTTTCGCTTGATTATGAACAAACCCAAATCCTGTTATCGATCGAACAGTTGATTGTTTCTGACGATATTCAGACTACAAAAGACGACGAGATAAAAAAGCGGAAGTCACAGTGGAATGAAGAATGGAAACAACAGTGGAAATCGGAGTTAAGGTTGACAGAAGATGGCTATAACGAATACTTTTTGTCGGAGCAGGATATTGCGGAATACCTTGACAGTAGAGAAAATGATTCATGGAAACAACTGATAGCCATGGAAGCGGCGCTGTTCAAGCCGTATTATCCGCTGAGTGAAACACAAGAGAAAAAAGAGCTATCAAAGCTAAAATCCAAAAGCAAGTATCTAACCGAGAGATTTGTTACAATCCAGAACTCCATTCATAAAGAAGATATCAAGGCATTGATGGGAGCTTTTAAGCAGTCTTCTATGACAATAACCGGTACAACACAAAAATTGGTTATCGGTGCAGTCGGGACTACTGTTTTAGCCGCAGTAAGCGGAGGGCTGGCATATTTCTTTGCGCCTGCGATAGCAACTGCCATTGTCGGAGAGAGCGCAGGCGGTTTATATGGAGCAGCCTTGACCAGTTACAGCTTGGCTGCTATAGGCGGAGGTTCTTTAGCAGCAGGCGGGCTCGGCATGGCAGGCGGTACCGCGATTATTACAGGCGGAGGAGCCATTCTCGGCGCTCTCAGCGGTACCGGAGCATCTGCTATCAGCACGATGACTGCAATCTCTAACGATAGTTTGGTATTGCTCGAGTGTTGTAAGCTTTTGTCGTTCAGTAAGGAAATCCTTATCAAACGATATAACAATTATTTCGCAGTTGCTAATATTCAGGCAATGTTGGAAGAGCGTATAAGAACACTAAAAAACCAAATCGAGTCATTTGATGATAGTTCAAATACCGACAAAGAGAAAAACGATAAGGAAACAAAAAACAAGAAAAGCGCCGTTCAAAAAAGCCTGAAATATCTTGATCGTTGTAATAAATCGTTGCGTAAACTAATGCAGACAAAAAGTGAGAAATAAGCAGTTTGCTTAATGTATGAATGAGAGGATTTTATTTGACCGAAGTAGTAGCGGCGCTGATATGGGATGGGGATCGGTTCCTGATCTGTCAGCGGCCGGAGCATAAGGCTCGCGGATTATTATGGGAATATGTCGGCGGCAAGGTCGAAGAGGGAGAAACAAAGGAAGAAGCTCTCATTCGGGAGTGCCGGGAAGAGTTGGGAGTGACTATCACCGTAGGAGATGTTTTTATGGATGTGGTACATGAGTACCCCGACATCACAGTTCACCTCACGCTGTTTCACGGCAAGATCACCGAGGGTACGATCCGGCTCTTGGAGCATAACGCTGTCGCATGGATCACACCCGACGAGATCCCGAACTACTCTTTCTGCCCTGCAGATAAGGATATCAACGAGAGAATCCAAGCTGAAAATTTCGTGCAGATGGCAGGTGAATCAAAATGAGGATCATCATCTCTCCCGCAAAGCAGATGCGTGTCGACACCGATACGCTCGCGTGTCCGGATTTGCCCGTCTTTCTTGAGAAAGCCACCGTTCTCAAAGACTATCTGAACAGCTTGTCTTATGACGAGCAGAAAAAACTCTGGGCGTGTAACGATAAAATCGCAAGTGAGAATCATGAGCGATTCGCGCATATGGATCTGCATAAGAATCTCACGCCGGCGCTGCTCGCTTACGATGGAATCCAGTACACCTACATGGCGCCGTCGGTATTTGAGGACGCGTACTTCGATTACGTGCAGGAGCACCTGTGTATACTGTCGGGCTTTTACGGAGTGCTGAAGCCGCTGGACGGAGTGACTCCCTATCGTTTGGAAATGCAGGCAAAAGCATCGGTTAACGGCTTTAAAAATCTTTATGATTTCTGGGGCGATTCTTTGTATCGTGAGGTGCTTTCAGAGGACAGGGTCATTATCAACCTTGCGTCAAAAGAGTATTCGAAATGTATCGAAAAATATTTGCAGCCACAGGATACATACATCACCGTCGTGTTCGGCGAGCTGAGCCATGACAAGGTTGTGACCAAGGGCGTATATGCAAAGATGGCACGCGGCGAAATGGTGCGGTTTATGGCAGAGATCGGCGCGCAGCATCCCGAACAGATCAAAGACTTTGATCGAGGCTATCGGTTCGATGAAAAGCGCTCAACGGATTCGGAGTTTGTCTTTATCCGTAACGTGGACAAATCACACACTGAGGAAAGAACATGAAACCATGCTTTCCGAGATTGTTCTTAGGTTAGAAAGAGCTGATAACGGAGCGAGCAAAATGACATTTTCAGAAGCGCTGAAAAGCGGTAATATAGAAAACATCAGAAGATTCCCGAAGCCGGATGTGCACAATCATTTTGTGCTCGGCGGGAGCAGGGATTATATTTTCCATAAAACTGGAGTTGAAATCAAGCCGATCACAAAACCGCTGAATTCCATGAACGAGATGGATGCTTGGAGCAGCCAATATATAGGGAATCGCTTCAATAATTCAGAAGGACGCAAACTGTTGATAGAAGCAGCCTTTGCACAGGCAAAATCGGACGGTGTTACCGTTCTGGAGATCGGCGAGGACGTTTGGGGACTGAGCGAGTTTTTCAACAATGATATCGGAGAATTGATCGCGGCTTTTCAAGAGGCGAATGAAATGATCTCGCCTGAGATCGAACTGCGCCTGCAGATCGGCTTGTCGCGTCATTGTCCCGTCGATTATCTGGAGAACTGTCTGAAACACTTTTGGGGACATAAGGAGTTTTATTCGATCGATCTATACGGCGATGAGCTGGCGCAGCCGATCGAAAACTTCATCCCGATATACAGGAAAGCCGAGGAAAACGGCTTAGTGCTGAAGGCGCACGTTGGCGAATGGGGCACGGCACAGGATATCTTGACAGCTGTCAAAACCCTGCACCTCGACGAAGTGCAGCACGGCATTGCCGCTGTTCAAGATGAAAAAGCGATCGACTTTCTCATCAAAAACAAGATCAGGCTGAACATCACACCTTCGAGCAATGTCCTATTGGGGCGTGTTCCCGATATGGCGCACCACCCGATCGCCGAACTGTACCGTAAAGGTGTGAACGTCACGATCAACTCCGACGATGTGCTGATCTTCGATTCCGATGTTTCAAAAGAGTATTTGCGTTTGTATCAGTCGGGCTGCCTGACAGCGGATGAGCTGGACGATATCAGAATGAATGGATTGAGGGATCAAAATGAATGTTCAAATCAAAAAAGCCTACGCTGAAAGCTCGGAAGCTATCGCGATAATGGCAGTAAAGATGTGGACGAGCCATACGGTTGAAGAATTGGCGGAAGGTTTTGCTAAAGCCGTCAACGATCCCGACAGTGCGGTGTTTATTATGACGGACGACAACAAAGCTGTAGGATTCGCTCAGTGCGGACTGCGACATGATTATGTCGAAGGAACCCAAAGCAGTCCGGTCGGTTATCTTGAAGGGATCTTTGTGGAGGAACCTTACCGAAAGCAGGGCTGTGCCAAACAGCTTTTGGCTCGCTGTGAAGAATGGGCGCGGGGGAAAGGCTGTTCGGAGTTCGGGAGCGACTGCGAGATTAATAACGAGATCAGCCGACAGTTCCATCTTGGAGCAGGCTTCCGGGAAGCGAACAGGATCATCTGCTTTACGAAGAATTTGTAAATAGAAGGAACTTCCATGAATTATCCGTATGAAAACGAAGTCCGTGAGCGCCGGGGCAATACCACGGCTTACCGAGAGAGCGGGCAGCGTGCGGTAAATGAGTACATCAGCAAGTGCATCAAGAATGATTGCAGCCGGGCGAGTGAATAATGATTGTATTTGAGGAGGGTTCGGTATGTCACGCTTTGTAGTATTCGACGTAGAAACGCCGAACCGGTATAACAATCGAATGAGCGCCATCGGTATCGCCGTGATCGAGGATGGGGTGATTGTCAACGAGTATTACTCCCTTGTCGATCCGGAACAGCCCTTCGACTATTTCAATACGCGCCTCACCGGTATCAGCGAAGAAACGGTCATGGGCGCGCCGACCTTCCCGGAGCTTTGGGAGAGGATCGAGCCGATGTTCTCAAGCGGTCTGCTCGTGGCGCACAATGCCGTATTCGATATGGGTGTGCTGAAGAAGTGCCTGCGCGATTACGAAATCGACTGGCGACCGTATGTGCGCTACATCTGCACGGTGCAGATGGGCAGACGGCTGCTCCCCGGCATGAGTCACAAGCTCAACGATATGTGTGACCATTACGGCATCTCTCTCTGCCACCATCAGGCTGACAGCGACAGCCATGCCTGCGCCGAGATCCTGTTGCACTATTTAGACGAGGGAGCCGACGTCAGGCAATACATAAGGACTTGCTCACTGAACAAGTGATAGATAACACGCAATATTTGCGTAAATAACTCCGACTGATATGCGATAGCATCGTATTTTAGCCGGAGTTTCAATACTCGAACATCTGTATTTGGAGAATAATGTGCTATTTTATTATGTTGCGCATACAGTAAAATCCGAGCAAGAGAAAAGGATCTGTTTTCATGATGAAAACAGGTCCTTTTTTGTTACCCGGAAACGACAAAATTGAAGATTGAGGCAAGGCAGGGGAAGTATCGCCCTGCCCTTGAGCGGTGCCTTAGAGCGAAGAAAAACGCCCGAAATCTACCCGAGAACGCACAGTTCAGGGAGGTCTCGGGCGTTTCTGCGTTTCAGGGTTAGGCATCCGATGCGATATCCAAACACGGTTTTGACGGGCTGATTTCCGCCTGCCCTTTGTTAAAATCCGCGCAAACCCGTCAAGGGTTTGCTGTGGTTTTGCCTCGGTCAGACAAAAATCTGTTCCGTCAAAACTCCGAAGGACTGGAAATGAGCAAGATTTCGAGAAAAATTCGGTGCAGAAAGAGCAGGCAGGCTGGCGCCTGCCAAAATTGATAAGCCGAATTTTGCCGAAATATTGCCATTTGCAGCGTGTTCGGATATTGTATCGGATGCCCTGCCGACCGCAAGGTCGAGCAACATGAAGGAGGTGGCAAATATGCCGCGTATGCCAAAGTATCTCAAGAATGACTGGGCAATCTTTCTTGACGACAGAGGCCGCAGAGCCTACAACAAGCTGTGCCGCAGATGCGAGCACAACTGCAAGCAGAGCTTTCGCGCCACAATCATCCAATGCCCGGACTATCTATCCAAAAGGAGGAAAAAATCATGAAACCGAACACAAACTACACACAGCCTGAGCCCGAACTCGAGCTCATCAAGGCAAGCGAGATCACGCCCACAGAGGTGGAGTGGCTATGGTATCCGTACATTCCTTTCGGAAAAGTAACCATCCTCGAAGGTGATCCCGGCGACGGAAAGAGCAAGCTGCTCTTGGCGCTCAGCGCCATCCTCACGAAGGGAGCGCCGCTCCCCTTTGTCGGCGAAGAGGAGGTTCACGAGCCGATGACGGTCATCTATCAGACGACGGAGGACGCCGCAGACGATACCGTTGTCCCACGCTTCATCGCGTCGAACGGCGACAGAAACAACCTCATTTTCATCAGCGAGGACAAGAAGCATCTGACCTTCGGCGACAGCCGACTGGCGCAGGCGATCAAGCAGACGGGCGCGAAGCTCTTGATTCTCGATCCCCTCAGCTCGTACATCGGCGAGGATTGTTCGCTCAATGCTGCCAACGAAATGCGAACGGAATTCAATCACCTGATCGAGACCGCGCGTGAGGAACACTGCGCCGTCGTAGTGGTGCATCACATGAACAAGAACGCGACGACGCCGCTGAACCGCACGAACGGCAGTGTCGATATCGCAGGCGCTGCACGCAGTATTCTGGCGGTGACACGCACGCCGAACAAGGCAAATCCGCAGGAGAGAGTCATGGTTCAGGTGAAGTCGAATCTTGCGCCGACCGGCTCGGCGATCCTGTTTGAGGTTGCCGAACAGGGTGTGGATTTCATCGACGAAGTGGAGATGACAGCGGACGAAGCGTTCTCTGCAATCGCTCCGAAAATGGGGCGTCCGAGTGAGAAATCCGACGCCGCGACAGACTTTATTCTGAGCCTGCTTCGCGGCGGAAAGCAGCCTGCGACAGAATGCGAACAGCAGTTAAAAGCGGCGGGATTCAAGAAATCGACGATTAAAAAGGCAAAGCGAAACGCGGGCGTTTCATCTGTCAAAGAGGGCTTCACTTGGTACTGGATTCTTGAGGAAAACGTGTCCGATCAACCGATCTTCACTGCCGATGACGATCTGCCGTTTGAGTGAAAGAGCCATGAAGGATTCTGTTTTTCAGGGACATAATCAGCGTGTAAGGCGCGGGGTTCCTGTGCCGCTCACAAGCGGTGCAGGAGCGTCTTACACTGTAGCGAGCATAGGCTTTGTACATACAAAGCCGGCGGGTGTATCCCGAAAGGGGAAAATCCCCTGTCACCCCTATTTCAAATCAAGGAGGAATTACCATGCAAAGAAAACTGAGAATCAATCTTCGCGTCAGCGAGGATGAGATGAAGGTCCTGTTGCACTCGGCGAAGCGCGCAGGGCTTTCTTTATCGGCGTATCTGCGTCAGGTCGGTTGCAGTCAGCCGATCAAAAAGAAACCGTGCAAGGCTCTCAAAGACTGTTTCCGAATGGTCGGTGAGCTGAGGCAAAACTTTCGTTGGGCAAGCGCCGCGTCAATGGATCGGGCGCTCGCGGATTTACAGGATAGATTGCTCGATGCGTATCACGAGGAGGCAGAAGATGGGAACAACAAAAATCTGGGCGATTAAGGACAGCCTGTCGCGCGTACTGGACTATGCCGCCAATCCGCATAAGACCATCTATTCCGATCTGCGAAACGTCTTGCATTATGCAGGTGATGAAGAAAAAACCGGCGGCGCGGAAAAAGCGTGCTTTGTCACCGGCGTCAACTGCTCTGCCGTTACCGCGTTTGACGAAATGCGTTCCGTGCAGGAGCGGTTCGGCAAGACAACAGGCAATGTCGCCTACCATGCTTACCAGAGCTTCAAGACCGATGAGGTTACGCCCGAGCTGTGTCATCAGATCGGCGTGGAGCTGGCAAGAAAAATGTGGGGCGACGGGTATCAGGTACTCGTCGCCACCCACTTCAATACGGGCACCTATCACAATCACTTTGTCGTAAACGCCGTGAATATGTGGGACGGCAAAAAGTTCAACTGCAACGAGGGCGCGTATTGGAAGTTCCGAGCGCTGTCGGATGAGCTGTGCGCCGAACATCGACTGACGATCATCAAGAACCCGCAGGGCAAAACGCCGCGCAGTATTTACTTTGCCGAGAAGCGCGGCGATCCGACAACCTTCAACCTCATGCGTGAGGCAATCGACTATGCGATCACCCGTTCACGCGGCTTCGATGACTTCAAGCGCATCATGTGCGCTCAAGGGTATTTCATCGACCTGAATCCAAACCGCAAATACTGGACGATCCGATCGGAGAACAGCAAAAAGGCGGTCAGGATGTATCGTCTCGGCGAGAGCTACTCCAACGATTCTATCAAGCGGCGGATCTATGAACAGGGCTTTGACACTTGGCAGCGCAACGCCGACTATACACACAGCCGCGTTACGCTGCGCGACTATCGTCCGCCGAGGCGGCGATTTCTCGGCAGCTTCAAGCAGACAAAGAAGCGCACGGGTCTGGTCGCCCTGTACATGCACTACTGCTATCTGCTCGGATATTATCCGAAGAACCGTCGGTACCAACCGCTCTCGCCCGAAATGAAGGAGGCGTGGCGGCATCTGGATCGGCTGTCGGATCAAGTGCGGCTGGTATCGCACAAGGGCCTGACCACGATCGAAGATGTCCATAGCTTCATCTCCGAGACCGATCAATCGATTCAGGATATTTCTGCTGATCGACAGAAGATATACAACAAACTGCGCCGCTGTCATAACGATGATCGGCGCTCGGAGCTGTTGCACCGGCGCGACGACTGCACGGCAGCTCTGACCAATCTGCGCAAGGAGAAAAAGATCGCCCTCACGATCCTCGAGGACAATCCGACCGTCAAACAAAACATCCGCATCGAAACACAGATGCGGAACGAAGCATATGGCTTACAGCAGAAGCAGAGGCATGCTTTCAGAAGCCATGGAAGGTGAGCATCATGAGTTGTTATCCCGACGAGACAGTCAACATATTGACCTCTTGACCACATTGAAATACCGCCGCCTTCTCACAGAGAAAGCGGCGGTTATTCTATCAAGATCACCTTTTTCGGTATGCCCATGTTCTCCCGCTGCGGAAACGAACAAGCATGATATTATGCCACTTCATCTATCAAAAATTAATTCATCTATCAAATTATTGAATAAAACTGATAGATGAAGGCAAAGAAAGAATCGGTGGGGATAGATCATCATATTCTATAAAAATCGGCACTTTGATTTGTGCAGGGTAAATAAATTTGAAAGAATTCAAAATTCACCCTTTTATTTTGGCCTTTCCCGTGTCCGTATATTAGAGAGGCTTTTTTAGATATCTCTTCAAAACCACCCCTACAAAATCCGGATTTTTCTGCATATAGTGAAAGAATTTTATCTCGGTGGGTACCGTTTCGAGTTCTGCCGTGACCGTATTATAGAGGACTGACTTGATCGATTCATCTTGCACAAAAACATGACGCAACTTTTGTGCAGGGTTACAAAATCAAAAAAGTTTTCTTCCACTACCCTAATTTTCGGGGTCTCCCGTGACCGTATTATAGAGAGTCTTATTATTTCTTTAAACTACCCCCACAAAACCCGAATTTTTGTCCGTATAGTGAAGGAATCTTTCAGAAGCATTGATTCAAACCCTGACATTCTGATCTTTTGTGAGGAAACATATAGAGAGCTATAGTTTCAACAAAAAAATTTGAAAAAGATTTCGGCAGTTCCTCAAAAAGTGTGGAAAAGGTGCACAAACCTTTCAAAAAATGGATGTACAAAACCTGATTTTATCTGCATATAGTGAAGGGCATAAAAAAAGTTAGAGAACGGTTCTAAAAATCGCTTTCTCACCGGCTATGTAATAGAAGGGAAAGCTAATCGCTGATAACACCTTCGACAAATCCTTTGGCAATAACAACAAAAGGCGGATCATTCATTTGTGCAAAAGAACAAAATTTAAAAAAATTAGACTCAATTCTCAAAAAAGTGTGGAATATAGTAGTGAAAGGGCAAAAGAATTCTTGCACAAAAGCTCGAAGTTCGTTTTGTGCATAGTTACAAAAGTGAGGAAAAGGTGCACAAACCTTTCAAAAAACGCCCCCACAAAACCCGATTTTTTCTGCATATAGTGAAGGGCTTGAAAAAAAGAATTGAAATGTTCGAATTTAAAGCCATTCTCACCGGCTATTTAATAGAAGGGTATTTTTAATGATTGCTAAACCGCCCAATCAATCCGTTTTCTACGGTCAGGGCTGTTGATAAAAGAGCACCTTGAAAACAGAATAACAACATAACCTTCACGTTCTCTGCGGTGTGTGTAACACGAGAACCACATAAGCCACATGAGCGAACGCTCCGAAAGGAGCCTTCAGGACTCAGACGGTACGGATGCAGCCGTACCGAAGGCGACGACAGCCGCAGCAGGATAATGATACTTCCGTCCAGTCACAGTCCGAGCGGTAACCAACCCGTCGCAGGCAATGAGGGCGGCTGCGGGCGATCCTCGCGGCGGTCGACAGACCGATGGGCTGATGCACAGCCGAAGGTTATGTACAGATTAAGACATCCCGGCGCTGTGGGAAGACAAGCTCTTCTCAGAGCGGCAGGATGCCAATAATAATAATTTCATAAGGAGGTAAACCATGGAAACCAAAGGAACGAAGATCATCGAATGTCAGGAAGAGCACGAAGAGTTGAAATTCTACGGGACAAAGGACGTCGCAAGAATCCTGGGATGTTCTTTACCGACCGCCAGAGACGTAATGATGCGATATGACTTTCCGCTTATCCGAGTCGGCAAGAATATGAAGGTCAGCTCGAAGGCGCTGGAAGAATGGTCAATGAAAAGGCACACATAAAGACGATGTCCATATTTAACCCGTCAATATAACAGCATGATGACTCAGTGAAAGCATTTTGAAAGAGCCCCTGCGCAATATAGAATAGGCGCGGAAACTCAGTCTCCGCGCCTTGATTTTTATATCTCTTTTTTATGCTATTTCATACAGCTGTTGACCCACTCGATAAAGTTGGATGTGCTGTCGCCGGTACGCTCGGCTTCGGTATGACCCTGACCCCATACGGTCTCAAAGTCTACATCTTTGACGCCCTCATAGCTCTCGAGCGCTAATGCAAGGTTAACTTCCGTCGATAATGCCGTATCGCCTTGATTGATGCCGGTGCGGATGCGCCAGTATTTTGCCACGTTGGATGTACCGTAGCCGCCCTGACTCTTTAGCAGATAATAGAGCGGTGTGTACATATTCACACGCTGCTCGGCGGTATAACCGACAGAATCCGTCTTGCTGAGATCTTCGCTGTAGGAGGAAGCATACTCGCTTTTAAGCTCGCTCAGGATAGTCGAAAGTGTGCTGTCAAAATGTGCGCCGTTGCCGTCACCGTAGCCAAAGAGTGTATTTTCACCCTGACCCGCGTCAAGCTGGTCAAATGCTCCGAGGTTTTTGGATGCGTTCTTACAAGCCTTGACAAATGCTTCTACGCTTGTAATCGTCGCTTTATTGGTGCTCGCGTCGTAGGTGATCCATTCACCGTCCGCGTTGAGCGCGTCGATATAATCCTGCGCGGTCTCATAGGTGCCGGAGGTGCTGACTCCGCTTGACGAAATATCGTTGCGCGTGATCTGATCGGCGTCCTCAATAGATGTTGCATCTTCTGCGCTATTACCGCCGTCAGGCTTGGATCCCGAAGGGGGATCGCCTGAGGGCGCACCGTCGGGCTTTTCGCCACTCGGCATTCCGCCGCCGGAAGGGCCACCGCCCATACCGCCTTTAGAACTTGACGCGGTATATGGGAACGTTGTATCAGAGAGGAAGTTGTTGAGTGATTCTTCAATCACGCTCTTCATGTAATCGTAATATGTTCCCGACTGATAAATACCGTCGGAGGATTCCGTGAGTGTCAGAGCGTTGCCGTTTTCATCGGTAAAGCCTGCGCTGTTGATATACGAGGCATATGCTTTGGCGAGGCTGTCGGATATCGCCTGCTCATCACTGGAGAGATTGGAGCGTGTAGCGCCCATCATCCATTCGTATGCCGCATCTGCTGTATCGAGGTTGGTGATCGGACACCAATCCATCGAGCCGAGCACCGCGTCGGATACGCCCTGCACCGCGCCGATCGCTTTCAGATAAGGATCATACAGTTCACTGTCACCGGTCGCGCCTACGATCGCCGACTGCGCTCCGCCGCCGCTCATGCCGAACACGAAGATGCTTTCGCTGTCGCCTGCTATCTCTGCATCACAATAGCGGATATAACGGATCGCCGCTTTCAGGTCTGTCACACCAGCGGGGGCGCCGTCATCTCTGCCGCGGCAGCCCGCATGAACATAGACGAAGCCCTGAGAGGTGTAATCCGTCACACTCTTATACTCGGTCAGCGCGCTTTGTGCCGAATAGCCGGGCGTATTGATCGGCATTACGACGGGAGCGGTGGTCGCAGTGTAACCATTCAGCTCTGCCGATGTGTTCAATTCGCAGGTGTAGGTACCGTCGCCGTTCTCGGTCGCTGTCATATAGGCGCCGGGGACGAATACTGCGAGTTTTTCATAATCTTCATTTGCCGGATTCTCACAGTATACGATACCGATTTGGTAATACACATTGTCATCGGCATTATACTGCCACTTGGTCATATCCAGCTTGGAGAGGTTTGTCGTTGCCGTGGTAGTTTTCGCGGCAGAGGAATCGGTTGTAGCGGCTTCGGTTGATTCTGTACTGCCGCCTGTGCTGCAGCCTGTCATCATCACTCCGAATAAACATAAGGTTATCATAATTGCCATTAGTTTTTTTAACATTGGTCTCACTCCCTATCAGAATCTGTGACATTTTCGGTATGCTTGATTAACCGTGATTCTATCATAAAAGATGATTGTGTTTTTAATATGGTTACTATGTGAAAAACAGGTGAATTTATCTTGTGTCCGACATTTCCTGATTACTGTCAGCCGGAGAAAGGTTGTTTGCGTCCGGTGACGAGAAATAATCCTGCATACCGTCTTCTCTTTGTTTGCCTGCGGATTGATGATCGTCTTGATTTTGCGGGACATTCTCCTGCATAACAGGCGGAGTGCTGTTTCAACACCCCGCCGTAACAATTTTCAATAGTATTTCAGATTGATTTACTACATTTTTCAATATAAAAACCACTCTAAAAACTACACTTTGTCCATATTATGTGAGAAATCGCATATATCAGTCATATTAAGTATTTCAAAAAGAAAGGAGTTCAAAAGTATGGCAAAGAAAAAGCCGAAGGGCTACAGCATTTATTATTCGACGGAACGCGGATGTTACGTCGGACAGACAAAAGGTCTCGTCTACGGCGAGGTCAAACGCAGATCCTTTTACGGCGCGACCGAAAAGGAAGTCCTGCGCAAAATTAAGAACTTTAAAAGTCAGGAGATGGCAGGCGAGTTCATCGAAGCCAATTTCATCACGCTGAACGAATTGGCGGAGCGCATCCTCGAGGATCAGCACGATCTCAACGAGATCACCGAATCCACCTACACCCGCAAACGCGAGACGCTCAAGAAGCTCGCCCCCATTGGTGACAGACGCATACAGGATATCACCGAGGATATGATTAAGCGATTTCTGGTACAGCACATCCATTATTCGCAGTCGATCATCAACAAGATCTACCAGATGTTGAAGGCAACATTCGATGAGGCGGTGCGCAGGAAGATCATCACCGAGAGTCCGATGCTCTGCATCAAGAAGCCGAAGTCGAAGCAGGAAAAGGTGAAGGTGCGCGCGCTGACATTAAAAGAGCAGACGCGTCTGCTGAATCTGCTGAAAACCGAAGATGTCCTCTACGGCGATCAGATGCTGCTGTCGATGTTCACCGGTATGCGCATGGGTGAAGTCAACGCGCTGGAGGTCAAGGATATTGATTTCAAGAACGGCATCATCAGCGTAAACAAAACCGTCTCGCTCAACGAAAACAAGGCAGACTGCATCCGAAAGCATACGAAAACAGCAGCCGGTATGCGCCGACTGCCGGTAGGTGATGATGTTTTGGTGTTCTTGAGAAGTATCATCGGGAAGAGGCGGGAGGGCAGGATCTTTTCAACCAAGGACGGCGATATCGTCAGCACCAACAAGGTGAGCGGTGCGTACTCGCGCCTCCTCAAACGGTATGATATCATCGATCACAGCGTCGACGGAAAGGTGGATCTACACAGCCTCAGACATACCTACGCGACGCGATGTATCGAGGGAGGTATGCCGCCGCAGGTGCTCCAACATATTCTCGGGCATACCGACATCAGCACCACGCTCAATACTTACTGCGACACCTTTGACAGCTACGCCGAGGAGCACGTCGCAAAAGCAGACTTCTATATGAAGAATAATGACCTGTCGCTGGCCGGATAAGCTAAAAGAGATGTTCAATACAAAAAATGTGAAATTCATTCGAAATTAGTTTACAAATTTGTGAAATAAGGGTTGATATTTTTACAAAAAATGTGTAAAATAGGATTAGTCAATACATCGGAGGAATGACACATGTATCTGAAAAGAAAAGTTGACATTTTTTTGAAAGAGTGGAAAGCTGATCCTGACAGAAAACCTCTTATCATCAAGGGAAGTCGACAGGTCGGTAAAACAGAATCCATCAATCATTTCGCCAAGGAGCATTATGAAAGCGTTATCGAAATCAACTTTGTCAGAGATGAAAAATACAAAGGGATCATTTCCGACGGATATGACGTATCGTCAATTATCAAGAATATTTCACTAATCGATCCGTCAAAGAAATTTATCCCCGGTAAAACGCTGATCTTTTTTGATGAGATAACCGAATTTCCTGAGATCGCTACCTGCTTGAAATTCTTTTGTATTGACAGGAGTTTTGATGTTATATGTAGCGGATCTATGCTGGGAGTGAATTACAAAAAGATTGAAAGCAACAGCGTGGGCTATAAAAAAGACTATAATATGTATTCGCTGGACTTTGAGGAATTCCTCTGGGCGAAAGGTTATTCTGATGATACGGTCATTGATATGCTCACTCACATGAAAGAGCTGAAACCTTTCAGCGAGCTGGAGATGTCGGTGTTCCGCTCATTGTTTCTGGATTATAACATCTTGGGCGGCATGCCTGCTGTTGTGAGGGAGTATATTCAGAAAAACACTTTTGAAGGTTCTCTTGATACACAGAAGCAGCTTGTTGCGGACTATAAGGAAGACATTCGCAAATATGCCACAGGCGTCGATCAGACCAGAATCATCAATGTATTCAATCGTGTAGCCCCACAGCTTGCCAGAGAGAATAAGAAATTCCAGATATCAAAAGTTGCTTCCGGTGCCAGATTTCGCGACTACCGGGGATGTGCCGAGTGGCTTGCCGATGCAGGTATGGTCAATATCTGTTACTGCATGGAGTTTCCGGAGCTGCCGTTGGGAGGCAATTTTGATCCGGATGTATTCAAGCTCTATTTTGCCGATACGGGACTTCTTGTGTCCTTATTGGATGATGAATCTCAGGAGGATCTGCGCGCCAACAAGAACCTGGGTGTATATAAGGGTGCGCTGTATGAGAATATGGTCAGTGAAGCGCTGATCAAGCAGGGATACAAGCTGTTTTATTACAGAAGCGATGATTCAACGATGGAAACGGATTTCTTTATCCGTTCTATATCATCATTGATTCCGATCGAGGTAAAAGCCAAAAGAGGACGAGTTAAGTCGATGAACAGGTTGATCGAATCGGATAAGTATCCCGATATTCGATTTGGATTCAAGTTGTCCATGAACAATATCGGGCATGAAAACAGCATTTATACATTTCCGTATTTCTGTACATTTCTGCTTAAACGGTTTATGTCCGATTTTCGACCGACAGAGGAAAACGCAGAATAAAAACGCCGATGTCGTTTGTATCAACATTGATCTCTTTTTTGGGGGGCTGTTGCGTTCTTCCCGGACGATGTCCATGAGCTTATTGGCAAGGGTAATGTTGAAATCATCCGCATGATAGCCGAGGCAGGTGGTCAAATCCCCCTGCGGATCGGCATCAACAAGAAGAACCTTTTTCCCTTGTGCTGCGAGCGCTACACCGAGATTGACGGCGCTGATCGTCTTGCCGACGCCGCCTTTCTGATTGCAGATGGCAATGGTTTTACAATATGGCATACGTTTTTTCCTCCTTTCTTCAGGTTTTGTATTTCCAACTACTCAAATAGTGTGTGCTAAAGAGTAGGTAATACACAAGTAACATTTTTATGAGAGTGGATTATATATAAAAGGGGCTGTCGCATAGTGAACCGCACCCCTTTCATTTTGCATAATTACTGTGATAAAATGCAATAGTTGCGGTTGAAAAGTTAATACTACTCATGTATAATAAATCTATAGATGTCGAAAACTACAGAAAAAGGAGGGCTTGGATTTGCAAACAATGCTTATGATCTTCGATATTCTCGGAACAGTAGCCTTTGCGATATCGGGCGCTCTTGTTGCGATAAAGCGAAGAATGGATATTTTCGGTGTAGTGGTCCTTGCTATCGTTACCGCTACGGGCGGAGGAATCCTGCGTGATGTATTGATCGGCCGCCTTCCGCCGGACGCTCTTTTATACCCGCGTTATGTTGCTATAGCTGCCGGAGTGGGATTGTTATGTTTTTTGGTGATGTACTTTCATCCCCGTATGCCGGAAAAGCTGACTACCGCTTACGATATGATGATGTTTATCTTCGATACCCTCGGTGTAGCGGCGTTTACCGTTGACGGTGTAGCGGTGGGAAAAAGCAGCAGCTTTGGCGGCAACTGGTTCCTTTTGGTATTTTTAGGAGTTATCACAGGAGTTGGCGGAGGTATGATCCGCGATATCCTTGCCAGCCGTGTGCCCGAAGTGCTTCAAAAGCATGTTTACGCTCTTGCTTCGATTATAGGCGCGCTGATCACAGGCATAATGACTATCTACGGAATAGATGAACAGATAAGCGTAATTTGCGGCTTTGCGGCGATAGTTCTGCTAAGGATACTTGCCGCGCGATTTAGGTGGAATCTGCCGAGAGTCGGTAAGTCAAGCCGAAACAGAAAGCGCTCATCAAAGGATATCGGGATTGATGACGGCGATATTCAGGATGATGAATAGATCGGCGCCGGGCATATCGTCCTCAAAAAATATGGAAAGATCGGACTGGATATGAAAGCTCTGCGCTGTATCGGCAATCTGAAAGAGATCGAAAATCAGTATCACTGGATGTAACGGATCAATTAAAACTGTCGTGTATTAGCGCGGCAGTTTTTTTGTTGAAAACAAAGCGAAAATACCAAATGAAATCATCTTTATTTTTCCTATTCGGAATTAAACTAACGATTTTTGAACACTTTGTATGCTATAATACGACTGTCCGAAAGCAGACCAAATAATGAATCAGGAGTGAAAAAGATCTTAGAGTGCTGACTTATTTGTTATATAACACCAAATAGGTATTATCAAATTGGCGAGTTTGCACGATAAGATTCTTCGCAAAAGTTCAGAATGACACGACTTAGGGCTGCGGTTCATTTCTTAGTGCGACAGCCTCTCTTTATGTTATTCTGCGATCGGTGAAATCGCAAACTTCACAAGCCATCCGTTTTTCTGTATAACATAGTCAAAAGCAGAAGATACAGAAAGGATGAGACTTATGGCAAAGAGAAAAAGAGGCTACTCGCTGTACTTCAACAAACAGCGCAACAGGTACGTCGGACAGCTGAAATGTGAGATTTTCGGCGAGGAGAAGCGCAAAAGCTTTTACGGCAGGACCAAGGGTGAAGTCAACGAGAAAATCAGTGACTTCAAGCGCCGCCTGAAAGCGGGCGAGTTCAAGGTCGTCGAAGAGGAGGATCCGTCAGAGACGATCACCCTGCATGAGTTGGCAGAGAAAATCATTGAGGATCAGCATGATCTGAATGAGATCTCCGATTCGACCTACGACCGCAAATGCGAAACGCTGAAAAAACTCGCGCCCATCGGCAACATAAGGATCAAGGATATCACCGAGGATACGGTCAAAAAGTTCCTGATCACCCAGATGGGCTACTCACAGTCCATCATCAACAAGGTTTATCAGATGCTGAAAGGAACGCTTGACGAGGCTGTCCGAAAGAAGTATATCACCGAGCATCCGATGATCAGCATCAAGAAACCCAAGACCAAGCAGGAGAAAGTTAAGGTTCGCGCATTGACGCTCGCTGAGCAGAACGAACTGCTCGACATCCTGAAAACGAAGAAGGTCCTATACGGCGATCAGATGCTGCTGTCGATGTTCACCGGTATGCGGATGGGCGAGGTCAACGCGCTGGATATCAGGGACGTCGACTTCAAGCACGGCGTGATCACCGTGAACAAAACCGTTTCGCTCAACACCTTCAAGGTGGAATACATCCGAAAACGGACAAAGACTGCTGCCGGTATGCGCCGACTGAGAGTAAACGATGAGGTGCTCGCCTTTCTTCGGAAGGTGATCGGAGATCGGACAGAGGGACGCGTGTTCTCGACCAAGCAGGGCGGGATCGTCAGCACCAATAAGGTGAATTGCAGTTTTTCACGGCTGATAAAAGGATATGATGTGATCGATCCGTATGTCGACGGAAAGGTCGACCTCCACAGTCTCAGGCATACCTACGCGACGCGCTGTATCGAGGGCGGTATGCCGCCGCAGGTGCTGAAGCGGATCCTCGGTCATACGGATATCACGGTGACGATGAACACCTACTGCGATACCTTCGACCCCTACGCGGATGAGCATATCATCAAAGCCGACTGCTATATGAAGGACAAGAATCTTTCAATAATGAATTGAAGCGGAGACAATAACCATAATTAATCTATATCACTTCACAAAAGGGAGTTACGCGTCATCAAGCGTAGCTCCCCTTTTTCGTTTCATATTACTGAAGAATAATGTGTATATAGTTCGTTCTTGCATCCCTGATACGGATAACACGGATAATATCATTGTCGATTTTATAAAACGCGATATGCTGATGGATAATCAAATACCGTATATCTGTATCTCGGTCAACTTTACCGCTCAACTCTGCGCCGAGCTTTGGATTTTCCTTTAACAGAGCACAGCTTTTCAAAATCTTCTGTGAAATGTTTTCAGCAGCCGATGGATTTTGTAAGTCATCGCGGATATACGCTTTTATCTCTCTCAGATCAGCCCTCGCCTGTGGCGAATAAATCAGCTTCATTCGCTCACACCGAATTCAGCGAGCATATCTTCTTCCGAAATCCAATCACTTTCAGATTTTGCAGAATCCTCACCGGCTTTCAACTCAGCCATCAACAGCGCAATCGCCTGTTCTCTGAGCACCTTGTCGCCGTCTTTTGTCATCAAGAACGGCAGACCGCCCACGTTAAGTGTCTGTTGTAAAAAGGCATTGAACGCTTCTGTTAAGGTCAATCCGCAATCAGCTAAAATCCCTTCAACTTCCTTTTTAACTTCGGGATTTATCCGTGCTTGAAAGGTTGATGTTTTCGGTGCGTTTGCAACATTGATACTCATGGTATCGCCCCTTTCTGTTAATCTGATATTAATATAACCAATCCAGCGGGGAATGTCAATACATTGTCATTACATTTTGTAGGCTATGGGATAGAATAAGTCAGTTGACGGATTCGCTGTTTTATCGCCGATTTTTATCACCGATTTTTTCTTTTATCGCCGATTTCAAAATATTTTTTCAGTGCAAAAAATCGCCATCGGAGACCTTAAATGACTCCTGTCAGGGTGACCAAACAAAGTCCTTTATCCTGTACCGTTTGAACATTAGTTTGAGCATTTTTTACGTTCCGAGCCCGCGAGACCGCATGGGGACTGGGATTTGTACTTTCACTCGGACCACCCTAAAACTCTCAAAAGTGTAGATTTTATCTCACTTTTGGGAGTTTTTCTTTTTTGTGAATCAAAACTTTTTCATTATTTTTTCATTGTTTCAGACCGTTTTTCACGATTTTTCATTTTTCAAGCCGGCTTATCACATTTATTTCTTTGCTGATTCAGCAGATCGCTCATCACATTACATCCGAAAGCCGTCGCTTCTTTGAATTCGTGAGCATAAACAGATAAGGTTACATTTCCATTGATATGACCAACGATGTTTGAAATCGTCGTGATGTCAACGTTGCTATGAATCAAATTAGTTAAGTCAAGTGAAATGCTACATGAATGATTGGAATCAGAAGCAGAAAAAAGAGGATGGAGCTCACGCCCCATCCTCCAGAGGAATTTCAACGATACGTTTACATGATGCAAATAAACGCATCGTCTAAATGATGAAATCTAAAGAACTTATTTAGCTATCAGACATACTCATTGATCGGGAATTTGACCTTGACACCGGCTAAGTAGCGCTGGATCAATGTCACGTCAATGATAGTTACTTCTCCATCGCTGTCAACATCCGCCGCCTTGATCTGCTTATCGGACAGATTGCCCATCGAAAGCAGATAGCGCTGGATCACGGTCGCGTCTGTAATCGTGACCACACCGTCGCCGTCGACGTCGCCCAGCAGGACGATATTGTCCACAGTGGTCTCCGCGTCGGTGAGCTTTTCGAGGGTCTCAGGTGTAACAAGAGCCTTCTGGTCGTCGGTCAGCGCTTCATAAGCCTGTCTTGCCGCCTCGATCTGCTCCTCGTCATCGACGGTCACGTCGGTCGGCAGGGCGTTGATCATATCCTCAACAGCCTTTGCAGCCTCGAGGTCTCTGATCATATCCTGAGCCTTGAACAGCTTGTCGATAGCGCTGAACGTGAGATAATCCGCCTGTGCGGGAGTGAGGTTCAAACGCGCCTCGTTTGCCGCGTCAACAGCCGCCTTATCGGCAAGGGTGATCTCGGTCGGCAGAGCGTTGATCTGATCCTCTACAGCCTTTGCGGCCTCACGGTCAGCGATTACTTCCTCGGCGTCTTCGAGCTTTTCAACAACGCTAAGGTCAATCAGGTCTTTCTGCTCGGGTTCGAGTGCGTCGTAAGCGGCGCGAGCGTCTTCTACGTCAGCCTTATCCTCGAGAAGAATGACATCGGGCAGAGCGTTAATTTTGTCCTCAACAGCCTTTGCAGCCTCGAGGTCTCTGATCATATCCTGAGCCTTGAACAGCTTGTCGATAGCGCTGAACGTGAGATAATCCGCCTGTGCGGGAGTGAGGTTCAAACGCGCCTCGTTTGCCGCGTCAACAGCCGCCTTATCGGCAAGGGTGATCTCGGTCGGCAGAGCGTTGATCTGATCCTCTACAGCCTTTGCGGCCTCACGGTCAGCGATTACTTCCTCGGCGTCTTCGAGCTTTTCAACAACGCTAAGGTCAATCAGGTCTTTCTGCTCGGGTTCGAGTGCGTCGTAAGCGGCGCGAGCGTCTTCTACGTCAGCCTTATCCTCGAGAAGAATGACATCGGGCAGAGCTTTGATTTTGTCCTCAACAACCTTTGCGGCTTCGAGGTCTTGGATTTTATCCAGTGCGTCCAGGAGATCGTCAAACAGGTCGCCGTCAAGCAAAAATACCTGATCGTCGGTGAGTGCACCAAAAGCGTCGTATGTCGCGTTAACAGCGTCCTTGTCGTTGAGGGTGATGTCCTCAACTGCGGGCAGAGCTTTGATCATGTCCTCAACAACCTTTACGGCTTCGAGGTCGGCGATGGCTTTCTCAGCGGCAGCCAACTTTTCGAGGGTCTCAGGTGTAACAAGAGCCTTCTGATCGTCGGTCAGTGCGTCATAAGCCCGTCTTGCTTCTTCTACGGTCGGCTTGTCGTCCAGGGTGACCTCGCCCAGCGCGTTGATCTGATCGGTCACAGCCTTTGCAGCCTCAAGATTCATGATCGCTTTTATCGCTTCTCCGAGCTTACCATGGGTGTCGAGAGTAATATATTCCACCTGCTCGAAGGTCAGGTTATCAAGAGCTTCGACAGCGGCGTCAACAAGCGGCTTGTCCGCGAGAGTGATCTCACTTGCGGCGGGCAGCGCGTTGATCTGGTCGGTAACAGCCTTGGCAGCCTCGCGGTCGGCGATGACCTTCTCGGCGGCTTCGAGCTTAGCGATGGAATCGTTATCTATGAGCGCCTTCTGATCGTCGGTCAGCGCGTCGAATGCGGCTCTTGCCGCCTCCACGTCTGCCTTATCGTCGAGAGTGACCACATCGGGCAGGGAGTCGATCTTGTCATCAACAGCGTCGGCAGCGTCCTGATCAATGGCCTCGGTGAGGGCAGCCTCGGCGTCGGTGAGCTTGCTCAGCGTCTCCGCGTCGATAAAGCTCTGTTGATCGTCGGTCAGCGCGTCATAAGCGTTTCTCGCCGCTTCGATCTGCTCCGAGTCGGCGAGGGTCACGTCGGTCGGCAGGGCGTTGATCAGGTCGATCACGGCGGTGCTCTCGGCGGGAGGATTGCGCTTGGCAAAGATCAAGCCGTTATACCAGTCGTCGCCGCCCTGTCCGTCGGGACGGAAGTAGATATTGTAGGAGCCGTCTGTCGGGAAGCTCATGTTATTGCCCATGCCGTCGGGGAACCATTTCTTGCCCTTGCCCGGCTCTGCGTAGACGATCTTGATCTCGTCGGACGCGGTCAGCGCAAGGTCGTTGAGCATATACTCGCCCTCGACCGCGGGGTTCGCGGCGAGCTTGTAAGCGGGGTCGATCGCCCAGTTGTTCATGGTGCCCACGACATAGTAGCCCGCCTCATACTTCGCGACAGCGTCAAAGGTCGCGGTGTACTCAACGTCGCCTGTGACAGCAACAACTTCAGGAGTCCAGCCCGCGAAGGTATAGGTGAAGTCGTCGTCCTCGTCCTTCTCGGGAGTAGTGCCGTTGTACTCGGGCATATCGCCGTAGTAAACTGTAGTTGTGTCAATTGTGGCACCATCGTCGTTCAGCCAAGTGACAGTATAGCTCTTAGGAACATCATGGATAGTGTCTTCCTTCTGAATATTGTAATCTACAAGTGTTTTAGTATCTTCAAGCTCCTGACCGGCATAAATCAATCTTTGCTGTGCGGCAGGAATTCCTAATTCGTCGGCTAAGTCCGCCTTGATCTGTGCGATTGTTGTATTATTGGTTACCGTCAGGTTGTAAGAACTACCTTTGGGTGTTTTGATGATAACGACGTACTTCTTAAAGCTATCAAATACGGCGGTATAGGTCACGTCGCCTGTGACAGCGCTAACCTCGGGAGACCAGCCCTTGAAGGTGTAGATATAGTCGCCGTCCTCGTCCTTTTCGGGAGTAACGCCGTTGTACTCGGGCATATCGCCGTAGTAAACTGTAGTTGTGTCAATTGTGGCACCATCGTCGTTCAGCCAAGTGACAGTATAGCTCTTAGGAACATCATGGATAGTGTCTTCCTTCTGAATATTGTAATCTACAAGTGTTTTAGTATCTTCAAGCTCCTGACCGGCATAAATCAATCTTTGCTGTGCGGCAGGAATTCCTAATTCGTCGGCTAAGTCCGCCTTGATCTGTGCGATTGTTGTATTATTGGTTACCGTCAGGTTGTAAGAACTACCTTTGGGTGTTTTGATGATAACGACGTACTTCTTAAAGCTATCAAATACGGCGGTATAGGTCACGTCGCCTGTGACAGCGCTAACCTCGGGAGACCAGCCCTTGAAGGTGTAGATATAGTCGTCGTCCTCGTCCTTTACGGGAGTAGTGCCGTTGTACTCGGGCATTGTACCCTGAGCTACATTCTCGTCGGTCTCGAGAACGGTCTCGCCGTTCTTCCATGTGACGGTGAAGGTCGGAGCCTCGGTGGGAGCCTCGGTGGGAGCGTAGTCGACTACAAGATTGCCGGTCAGCTCGCCTTTTCTGATAAAATAGTTATACGCACTAGAATTTGAATAACCGCTTACAGTTAGAACAACATCTTTATCGGTATCCCAATTACCCCTTTCACCGATCGTCAGCGCGGTGTCACCCATTGTAATGGCAATATCCGACGCGTTGAAGGCAGTTCCGTTGGGTACGATAACACTAAACGCTACAGCCCAGTCATTATCATCAGGTTCATTTAAAATGTTATATGCAACGCCCTTTTCGGCATATACATCCCAGTTATCCTTTTCCACATCAAAGAACTGGGGCGTGACATTTACATCGAATGCGTCGATCAACGCGTCGGTGCAGGTCAGGGTGTAGGTGGGAGCGGCAGGAGCGTTCGCGCCTGCGAGGGTGATGGTCTTTGCATCATGGTCTGCCGATTCAACGTAGAAAGCGTTTCCTATTGCGTCGTCGACGAAAGGCACAAAATCATATCCCTCCATCCATTCCTGGAAACACAAAATGCCATCATTAGTAACGACCATGAACATACCGCTCTCAGCGGTGGAATCCGCATCGTAAGCTGAAGTGCCATCCGAATAGTCGGCGAATGTTCCGGCTTTCAGAGTAATTGTGTATTCACAATATCCATCTGTAAGACTTTCGATACCACTGACAATATAGTCGCCGGTATTGAGTTCCGAAACATCGTGTTCGCCGCTGTTGTAGATCGTGCCGCCCTCCGCGCTCGCAGGAGCATGACCGCCGAGGGTGACTGTGCGGTTTTCAGTGTCATTGGAAAGGACATACCATTTGTCTGATATATTACCTTCTGCATCAAGAGGATAATACTCATGCTGATTTTCATCAGCAGTCATTACAATCATTTTTGGACCGGAAGCATCTCGAGTTATACTTATCATTAGAACTTGTCCTTTTTGGAACTCAAGATCATCTGCTTGAGGTTCAAAACCTAATCTCTCTCTGTAAGTATCGCCTTTAATGATAACGGAATAACCATAACCGCTTAAATTAAAATAGTTGCCGTACGTAGCAGAGAGTGTGTCCCCTGCGGCAAGCTCATCGAGCGATATGCCACTACCATCGACATAATCCGCCGCACTCGCCGAGATCGGAACCACGGTGAACAAGCTGACGATCATCATAAAGACCAGCAGAATACTGACGGGTTTTCTAATTTTTTTCATCATTTTTTTGCTTTCCTCCTTTAGGAATTTTTTAGTTTGATTTAACTGTTTTCTTTGGGTCTGTCCGCTGACCGTATACAAAAGTATACCGGACATCGGCGGGTCACAGCCGTTTGCAGGGAAGGCGCGGGGAAGAGCGCCGTGAACAACCGAACAAAGGAAAACAAAAGTTAACGGAATAGGGGCACGCGCCCGGACAGTCGGGAGAGCGTACCGGTCTCTCAATAACGTACAAAGTCTTTTCACATAATAAATCTTTTTTATTATATCATACAAAATTTGTTCTATATTTACAATATGGAATATTCCGCGTTCGCTTCTATTGTCGCATATGTCAAAATTTCTAACTATATTTAGTTGTTTCGCATAGGTGGATTCGGGAAATAAATACATATTCATAGCGGTCAGCAGATATTATTACAAGAACGGTGAGAGCTTCAACGGACTTTTCGTCGCGCCTGAGTATCAGGAGCGGTTTGAAAAGCTCGCCGAGAACGCCGTCGCCTACTACGATGAATAGGAGAGCGCTATGAAGATTAAACCATCATTTGACGAAGTATGCCAAGCTGTTAAAGCATACATCAAAGATGTATTGCCTTGATCCGCACCCTTCAGCCGTTCGGTTAAACGGATAGCTGTACTGATCCAAAATAGGTATCATCATGATTCCCTCTGTACAGCTTAGTCTGCATACAGCTTACGCAATACAGCGACTATATTCATAAAATTCCCCGTAATAAACCACGAAAAAATCCGCCTGATTTCAGGCGCATTTCGTATTGGCAACAGCGTGCATTTTCGACACTTATCTAACACTTTTTCTAACACTTTTCCGATTTTTCAATAAAATCGCGCTTTGGCTTCTTTTCACGCTTTTCTCGGCTCATCGCTCACGAACCCGCATAAACAGTGACTTTTCGACGATAAAAAAATCCCTGACTTATCATCAGAGAATAAATGATTATTTATATATCGAGTTTTACATAATTCGTTTGCTACCTGTGCTTCAACTCATTTTGGTTCATTATTAGTTCATTGTTTTAGTGAAATCTTATGCAATAAAGTGAAACGTCGTGAAAGCAAGAATGGCTTAAAGCCTGACTTTCTGACACTTCATGCAACGTCGTGAAACACCAATGTTTTGCTTCGACTCCTTTCACTCGGACCACCCTAAGGCTCTCAAAAGTGTAGATGATATCTCACTTTTGGGAGTTTTCTTTTTTTTTGAATCAAAACTTTCATTGTTTTCTTGAAATGATGATTGCTCATGATAGCGAAATCTTTTGTTTTCTTCATGCTGAATACCGGCTTTTTTCATCCTCCTATACATGAATCATACTATGAAATATCCCTGTGCAATTGGCTGACTTGATCCAAAATAAAGCAAAACTAAAATAAATTTCTAAAAAATTTTAAAGACTGACAGTTTTTGTCACTATTTTGTCATAGTGGGACTGATATACTGTAGTCACAACAGAGGGAAACACAAACGACGACGAGAGATCATTCTTTCGTATTCAAAAAGGAGGAAACATCATGAAAAAGAACAACATCATCAAAAGAAGAGTAATCGCGGCGGTACTTTCGGCAATCACCGTATTTTCAGTAGGAACCATGGCGACAACCTCAGCCTTTGCTGCAGAGACCCGCGTCTCAGCCGGTACCACGATCACTAACGATAACAAGCTGAGCTTTGACAGAGATCTGCTCCAGGTCAAAAACATCTCCTCCTCCACACTTTTGAAGGTGCTGGAAGGCGTCACAAAGCACGGCAAATACGCGTGTCCCTTCATCAGCGGTATGCTGGACGCCTTCATTGAAAAGCCCGAGGAAAGAATCGAAAAGAAGCTCACCGAGCTCAGCGACAAGGTCGACAAGATTTTTGACAAGCTGGATGCTTCCGAGGCTTCGATTAAGACAAAGATCTCCAACGATCTCGGCGTACAGAGCTTTTACAATGTATTCATCAAGTTCAAGACCGCTACCGAGAACATGAATAAGAAAATCAACGATATCTATGCGAGCAATCTTTCCAACGCGGACAAGATCGCTAAGATCGCCAGCCTGACCGGTAATTATAACGAGTGGAGATCCAAGTTTGAGGATGTACTGGGCGAGCTGAACAGCTTCTGCGAGAAGCCCTCCATGACAAAGGACGGCAATATCTTTGAGCTTGCTTACAACTACCACACCAACTCGGTGATGTTCAGCGGCGAAGCACTCGACAAGGCAAAGCCCGTATGCAATCATGTGCTGCAGGTTTACGCCGCGGGATGTGCGACCCTGATGGAAAGCCTTGCCGCTCAGGTATGCTACAACAACCTGTCCGATGAAGCGAAGGCAACCGTGAACCCCGAATTTGCCGCTCACATCTGCAAGGACGCAAACGATATCGAGAAAGAGATCAAGACCGTATCCGTCTTCTTGACCGGTGAGGAAAACGGTAAAAACGAAGACACCATCAAGGGCATGTATGATAAGCTGATGAACACCCCCAGAAATATCTTTGTCAACAAAGGACACGACAACACTCAGCTTGCCGCACAGCTCAAGATGCGCAACCACAAATCAGCTTACGCGGACGGAAAATACCGTAATTACAAGGCAAAAGACGTTGCGAACGAGTTCAATAACGATTTAACAAAAGCCACGTTGACCTGCGACAAAGCTAAAGCGCTGGCGGATTACGCAAAGGCAAAGGATATCTCCATTCGCAAGCTGCTCGAAAACAACGGCATCAACACTGCCAATCTCCCCAAAGGCACGAACCTTGTGACCGCAAAAGCGTGGGATGGTTCCATCTCTAAAGCCACCTGTGCTGTGGGCTACAATTACCAGAAAACCTATTACAAGGGCGTGAACATTGACGCGAAGGGCGCAGACCAAACAGACATTCAGATCCTTGACTGCGGCTACAACTCCTGGAATTTTTCGGAATGGGGCTATTCCATCGGCGGCAACGCGTGCGCACTGGCTGTCAAATAATCAAACAAAACATGATACCGGCAGACCGTATGTCTGCCGGTATTTCTTTTGCCGCATGCCGAATCCATCTGAGGCAGTGCGTTCCTTTGCGCTCTAAAACGAAACACCTCATACATAATCGAAGAGCTGATTCAGACGAACCCATGTAGTATAAAGCGGGGATGACATCGCTGTCATCCCCGCTGTTGTCGGTTCTGTTTGAGATAGCTGCGCTAAGGCTGTTTGAGCATGCTCCGTATCACTTCATCCCCTTGAGCCAATCGGTTACCGTCGTCTTGACGCTGTCGGGATCCTTTTGTGTATCCGTTCCCGCTATCGCCAACACCTCTTTGACCTGAGCGTTCTTTGCGGCGGCTTGGATCTTGCTCTGTGTGCCCGCATTGCCGGAGCCCGCATGGGTACAGAAGGGCACGATGGTCTTTGAAGAAAAGTCGTAGCTCTCGAGGAAGGTGTAACAGATCATCGGCAGATCGCCCCACCAGATCGGATAGCCGAGGTAGATGGTATCATATTGGTCAAAATTCTGAACCGTGTCCTTGATTGCGGGACGCGCGTTTTGATTCTGTTCCTCCTTTGCGACGTCGGTCAGCTCCTTGTAGGTTGTCGGATAGCTGTCTGTTTTCGGCAGGATCTCAAAGCTGTCCGCGCCGGTCTGCTCGACGATCATATCCGCTACGATCGCGGTGTTGCCCTTTTCGATCACGCCGACGCCGTACTGCTCGCCCGTTCGGGAGAAGTAGACGACCAGCGCCTTACTGCCTGAGGCTTTCTCAGGGGTATCTGTTTTTGTTCCGTCCGCCTGAGCGGTCGTTGCCGAAGCGGGAGCGGTGGTTTCTTTCGTGCTGTTATTCGCGGAACATCCGGCGAGAGCGAGCAAAAGCGCCAGCGCCGCTATGATAGCAATGATCCTTTTCATATTTTTTCTCCTTTACGCTTTTTCAAATTCGGGACGCCACGCGGCAAACTGCACTAACTGTTCATCGGTGCGGTGATAGTAGCGTTCACCCTTATCAAGCTGCGCGATCTGCGCCATCTCGTCCTCGGTCAGAGAAAAGTCGAGGATGTCCAGATTGTCCTTGATGTGGTCGACATTTTTGCTGCCGGGGATAACGACAAAGCCCATCTGTGTGTGCCATCTGAGGATGACCTGCGCGGGGGATTTGCCGTATTGTTTGCCGAGCTGAACAAAGACGGGCTCCTCCATCAGGCTCTTGTCGCCGTGACCGAGCGGATACCAGCTCATCAAACGGATATCGTATTTGTCGAGTGTCGCGCGCAGCTCCTTTTGCGTAAAATACGGGTGCGCCTCCACCTGGATGAACTGCGGGACGACCTCCCATTTTTGCTGTAATTCTTCGATATACTTGCCCTCAAAATTCGAGATACCGATGCTCTTGGCTTTGCCCTCCTTGTAGGCTTTTTCGAGCTGACGGTATCCGGCGAGCCAGTTGCCCGCGGGTTGGTGGATATAGAGCAGATCGACGTAGTCGACGCCGAGGCGTTCGAGCGTTTCATCGACCGCGTTCTCATTCTCATACTCACTGGGCCAGAGCTTGGTGGAGAGGAAGATATCCTCTCTGCTCACGCCGCTCTCGCGGATACCGCGTCCGACGGCGCGCTCGTTGACATAAGCGTTCGCTGTGTCGATCAGAGTGTAACCCATTTTCAATGCCTCACGCACGCTGTTTTGCGCGTCTGCGGGCGCAAGCGTAAAGGTGCCGATGCCGACCACAGGGCACTTGATTCCGTTGTTCAATGTGATAGTTTCCATGTTATCCTCCTTTAATATGTCGATGCGCGGGAAGAGGTAAACTTCCATACACCGTTCTCTTTTCGCAACGTAAAATCGCCGCGCAGCCGCCAGCTGCTTTTTCTGCCGCCGTATACGGCAGCGGTGACGCGGCTCTTGCCGACCATTGTCGCGGTATCGCCGCTGACGGTCGCTTCGATGCTGTCATGCTCGGCACTGTAATAGCGGAACGTACCGTCCGCCAACCCGGCAAGAAAGGTCTCTCTTGACTGTCTGACGCCGGTCATGTGCATGAGGACATAATCGTCCGTCATCATGCGGCACAGTCCGTCTGTATTTTTGTCGATCATATCCTGCCAGTATCGGCGGTACAGCGCGCGGATCATTTCTCTGTTATCCATGCTCATTCCCTCTGCTCACTCGGATCGAGATAACGGATGACCTTGGCGGGCACACCGCCGACTATCGCGTGATCGGGCACATCCTTTGTCACAACAGCGCCTGCGGCGACCACGGCGTATTCACCGATCGTCACGCCGGGGCAGATCGTGACGTTCATGCCGATCCACGCGTTCTTTTTGATCTTCACCTTGCCGTAGGTATAGATCGTATGGCGGCGGTTCATATCATGATTGATCGTGGCGATCCGCAGACCCGGCGCGGTCATCACACCGTCCTCGAATTCGATCCCGCCCGAAGCGGATAGGATCGCGGAGTGATTGATAAAAACACCCTTGCCGAAGGTGACGCGGTTGCCGAAATCACAGATAAACGGCGTGAGGATACGGACGTCGTCGAGCTTTCTGCCAAAGAGCTCCTCTAAATAGGTGACATAGTTCGGATCGTCGGGCATCGCGGCGTTCGCTTTGGCGCAAAGAACGCGAGCGCGCATCATCTCATCGACAGCTTCCTTGAAATACGGTTCACGGTTATCGGTGGGACCGCCCTGATCCATCAGCTCATATACCAATCCCTTTTTATCTTCCATCTCGTTCACCCCTTACAGTAACCCGTTGGCGCTCAGCCAGCGCTGTACGCTGTTCCTGGCATTTGCGGCATTACTGCCGGTAATGGGCAGACCGCTTTTCACGATTGCGTCGGGGCAAGCGCGCTTGATGTCGCGCTCACTGCCGCCCATCCCGCTGCCCTCGTTGGTGCACAGGGGCAGGATAGTCTTGCCGGAAAAGTCGAACGCCTCGAGGAAGGTGAACACCGCCATCGGCATCGTGCCCCAATAGTTGGGGTAGGCGAGCACGATGGTATCGTAGTCGTCGATCGAATCCGGCATGGATACGAGCGCCGGACGCGCCTTTGCGCGCAGATCCTTCTTTGCCTCGTCGATGCAGGTCATGTAGACCGGCGAGTAGGGGTGCTCCATCTCGATCTTGAAGGTATCAGCCGGGATCAGCTCGCTGATGATATCGCAAACGATCTCGGTGTTGCCGACCTTTACGTAGCGCATTGCGCCCGCAAAGTAATTTTCATCCGCTCGTGAGAAATACGCGATCAAAGTGTTAGCCATTGTCATGACCTCCTGTTTGTTTTTCTGTCTCTATTATACCCGAAACCTATTGCAAAGTCCAATTGAGATATGCTATAATTGATTTAAAAATTAAATAGCAGAGGTATCGCTATGACCACAAAACAGATCGACTATTGTATTGAATTAGCGCGGACGCTCAATTTCAGTCGCGCGGCAGAAAACCAATTTGTCAGTCAGCCGACCTTCTCCTACCAGATCAGACTGCTCGAGGAAGAGATCGGCTTTTCCCTCTTTGAGCGCAGCGGGAAGGGCGCGTCGCTGACGCCCGCGGGCGCGCAGTTCGTGAGCTTCCTCTCCGGAATGCGGGAGGATCTGAAGCGTGCCGTCGAGCAGGGACAGAATTTCAGCGCGAAGTACAAGGACAGTATCACCGTCAGCCTGATGGTGCGTCAGGCGATCTACTTTTTGCCGGAGGCGATGCGGCTCTTTGAGCAAGCGGCGCCGGATGTTCAGATCGTACCGAAATTCCAATACGAAAACGGTATGGACAGCTTCCTCAAGGGTGACGCCGACGTTTTGTTCTCGCTCAAAGAACACACGCGCCAGCTATCGAACGTCATCGTGCACGACCTGTTTGACAGCCACATCTATTTGATCGCGCAGCGGGATGATCCGCTCGCTGAGAAGAACCTGATCACCGAAAGCGACCTGTACGGCAGGACGCTGATGGTCGGCGGCGGCTCTCCGGCGGCGTTGAAAGCGGTACAGCATCGGCTGATCGCGACCGGTCAGATCGACTACTTCAACAGCGCGGATCACGATACGACCTATGTCAACATCGCCGCCGGTCGCGGCATCTGCTTAGCGCCCGGATTCCTCAACGACCACAGCGGTCAGTTCGCGTGGATCCCCTTTGACTGTGAGGAACATTTCAAGTGCGTTCTTTGCACACATAAAACAGATGCAAGGCAAAGCCTTGCATCGTTCATCAACATTCTCAAAAAATTGTATCGGGACGCGGTCGCGTTCCCGCTGTAGGGTCTACGGCGAGTGCCGCCCATGTCGAGGATAAGGGAGCGGCCCTCCCCCATCAGTGCCTTACTCGGGCAGCTCGATCTTCGGCAGACAGCGCGTATAGCGATCGAGATACCGTGGCCGTCGGCGTCCTTCATACGGAAGCCGGAATCGTGGTTTTCCGAAGCGTCTTTCTTTTCATGCTTCTTTGTGAAGCCGAGCGCCCCAAACACCTTACCGGCGTTCTCAGCGTCATTGGTCATGATCAGGGGGCTAAAACTGGTGATTTTCATAGTTATCCTCCGAAAGAATATTTATTCGGGGTACGCGCAACGCTGATATACGATCAAAAAGCAGGTATAGTCAAGTGGTATGCTGTATTTTATTTGATTTGATCTCCCTGTATGGCGCCGTATTGACACTCCTGTCACTGATTTGATATAATGCTTGTGGAATTTTGAAAAAGGAGAAGTTTTAGCCATGGGGCTTATCAATAATTATCAGCGCAGTCTGATCGAGAGAACCAAGGAAAGCAAAGCGACATTCATTATTTATACCGTGCTCCGCGTCCTGATCGTCGTGATCATGATCAGAGCCATCTTCATCGGCAACTATGAGGGTGTGTTCACCTGTGTTCTGACGCTGCTGTTGCTGCTCATCCCGTCGTTCTTGAAGGGTGCGCTGCGGATCAGCATCCCGCCGCTGTTTGAATCGATCATCTACCTGTTCATTTTTTCGGCGAACATCTTGGGCGAGCTGGCGCATTTTTACTCACACATCCCGATCTGGGACACCCTGCTGCATACGCTCAACGGCTTTTTGTTTGCCGCGGTCGGCTTCTCCACAGTCAATCTGCTCAACCACAACAGTAAGAAGATCAAGCTCTCTCCCCTGTATCTGACGCTCGTCGCGTTCTGTGTTTCCATGACCATCGGCGTATTATGGGAATTCTTTGAATGCGGCATGGATCTGTTCTTCGGCAAGGATATGCAAAAGGATTTTATCATCGACACCATCCGCTCCACCAAGCTCGACCCCACCAACAGCCAGAAGGTCATCGAGATAAAGGATATCGTCAACACGACCGTCACGACCCGATCGGGCGAGGTGACCGCGATCGAGGGCGGCTATCTGGATATCGGACTGCTGGATACGATGAAGGATATGTTCGTCAACTTCATCGGCGCCGTCGTGTTCTGTATCTTCGGCTTCATCTATGAGAAGGTCGGCGCCAAAAACAAGGCCGCGGCGATGGTCGTGGAGGGTCTGAAGATCCAGCCCGCAACCGAGGAAGAGATCCGACAGATGGAGGGCAATAAACAGGCGGCGATCGAAGAAAGCAGGAAAAAATCCAAAAAGAAAAAGAAGAAGAAAAGATACTTAGTATAAAAAAACGGACGCCGTGATGACGTCCGTTTTGTTTTATCAAAAAAGCACATCGAACAGGGGCAGAGCGTTTTTAAGCCTCCCTCTGACGAGGGAGGTGCCGAGCAATCAAGCGAGGCGGAGGGAGAGATAACGCAACACCACAGCAACAAACTGCCTGCCGACTCAAGCCGCATAATAAGTATCATTACTCACCGTATTGAGTCAAACGCTTTCTTGCTGTGATACAGTTGCGTTATCTCTCCCCCGCGAACATCATTGTATTCTCTTTTTGAGATTCAGCCCGCATGCCCCCTCGTCAGAGGGGGCTGAAAAAGTCGCGCTTGCCCCGTGACACGTGTATCCATCAGCGGGGATGAATAGGTTTTTCTGCAAATTGAAACGGACGCCGTGATGACGTCCGTTCTTTTTTATGATATGGGCGATACCGGGAGCCGGTATCGCCCGCGAGAGGATGTGTGAATCATTCCTTTGCGTCCCTGTTGATGAAATAGCCGCCGATACGGTTCTCTGTCACCATCACGGATTCCTGCCCAAAGAACGTGCAGAGATCCTTGGCGATATTCTTGACGACCTCACGCTCCGTCCCGATCAGCAGCAGGACAAAGGAGTTCTCCTCCGTATAGGTGCCGTCCTCATGAAAGTAACCGCCCTGTTCCTTGTTGACGGAAAAAGGAACATGATAGTTGCGGCAGACCGTCTTCAATACGTCCATATACTTTTCCGTCTCAAACAACTGCTTTTTTTCGGTCGCGTCGTTGAGCCCGATATAGATCCGTGTTTCCGTCAGGCGGACAATGCCGTCCTCTTCCTTCTCTCCATACAGACCGGCAAACGGATCGAGCGAATTTTTAAGATAGCGCTCCCATTCCTCTTTCATCATATGGTGTAATAACGACCGCTGATTGTCTTCTTGCTTCAACTTTCAAACCTCCCCATTTGCGTTGCTTATCATTTTTCGGATCCGGTATACGCCATCCCTCGATTGATGATCGATCGTGAAAACGATAGGCCGTTTCTGTCCTCACCCATTTTTCGGTGATGCTCTCGATATCCGCTTCCTCCGGCAGAAGCTTTGCCCCACCATCGGCGCAGCAGACAGTTCCGACGCTCAAGGGGCTGTCACGTTGTGATGCAACAGCCCCTGTCATTGAAGCTTATTTCTTCTTTTTAGATAGCTTGCCGATGCTGTAGATCGCCAGCGCGATTGAGAACACGATGCCAATGACCGCGAGCAGCGGCATGCCGTTCGACGTCTTCGGCTCGATATCAACGCTTGCGAGCAGACAGGATCCGATGAACAGGACGCAGGCGATCAGGGATAAGACCACGTACTTGATATAAACCCCGATCCGATCAAGCGGCTCCTCATAGCCCGTGATCTCCATATTGATCTTCATCTTGCCCTTGGAGAGCCCCTGCAGCGTATCGGCGAGATAGCCGGGGAGCTTACCGATCTTCTTGCCGGTGCTGAGGATATCCTTGCCGACGTTCAGGAGCACTTCCTTGATATCGAACTGTTCCTTGTTGCGCTCCACGAGCTTGTCGGACAGCAGCTTGAACAGATCAAGCTCGGGACAGAGCTGTTCGAGCACGCCCTCGATGGCGAGCAGTGATCTGCCGAGCATGGTGAACTGGCCGGGCAGGGTGATGTGATGCGCCGCGGCAAGCTCGGTGATCTCGTCGATCAGGTCGGACATATTGATATCGCTGATCCCCTTGGTGCCGGAATACTTATCGAGGAACACCTGCGCGTCCTCGATCAGCTTATCGCGGTTGGTCTTTGTGGAGGTCGCGCCGAGGGAGGTGATACCGTTGACCAGCTCCTGCGCGTCGCCGGAAAGCATCGCCATGATCATATTCTGGATCGTGTTGATGTCCTTATCGCTGACATGACCGATCATACCGAAGTCGATCCAATAGGGCTTGCCCTTGGAGAGCATGATGTTGCCCTGGTGGGGGTCGGCATGGAAGTAGCCGACGTCGAGCACCTGATGGACAAAGTTCTCGGCGACAGCCTGACCGATCTTGAGCGGATCATAGCCGTCCTCAATGATCTTATCCTTGTGGGATACGGTATATCCCTCCACATAGGACATGGTGAAGATGCGCTCCGTCGTCAGCTCGTCATAGACAGTGGGGCAAGAGATCTTGTTTTCGTCTTCGATGCAATTCTCTTTAAAGAACTTGGTGTTCTTTGCCTCAATACGGAAGTCGAGCTCTTCCTCCGTTACCTTTTCGAGCTCTTCGATCACGGAGACCAGATCGATCATCTGATCTTCATCATCGGTGTCGGTGACAACGTTGACCAGCCCTGCGAGCTTTTTGAGGATCTTATAATCCTCGCGCATCATATCCGCGATCAGGGGACGCTGTACCTTGGTGACGACAGGGGTGCCGTCCTTGAGCACGGCGTAATGCACCTGACCCATCGAGGCGGAGCCGAGCGGTTCGTCACGGAACTCCTGATACAGTTCGTCGATCTTCTTGCCGGTCTCCTGCTCGATGACCGCCTTGGCGACTTCGGGGTCGAGGGGCTTGACATTCTGTCTGAGCTTTTCGAGCTCGGTGCAATATGCCTCGGGGAGCAGATCGACACGGCTGGACATGATCTGTCCGATCTTGACGTAAGTCGGGCCGAGATCCTCGAGCGTCGAGCGCAGCTCCTCGGGAGTGAAGCCGTTGGCGTAGTAGTTATGCGCCGCAAAGATGCTCAGCATCTCAGCGCCGCGGGTCCTCTCCTGCTTGCGATAATCCTTGATCTCGTTTTTGAGCAGCTCCTTCATCTGAGAGCTCATTTCCTTGCGATCGCCCTTATTTTCAGCCTTGATCTTATCGATCTCTTGCTTGAGATTCTCTTTATCGATCTTTTTCTTTTCTTTTTCGGCAGGCTTCTCAGTCTGAGCAGGCTTTTCATTTTCGACAGCCTTTGCGGTCTCGACAACCTGCTCATTCTCAACTGCCTTTGCGGTTTCGACAGGCTGCTCGTTCTCGACTGCCTTTGCGGTTTCGACAACCTGCTCATTCTCGATATTGTTCTTCTCGTTATTCGTCATCATCGTCATCTCCCTTCGGATCTCTCAGCGGCCAAGTCCAAACCAAACGGATCGCGCTGACGATCGCCGCGAAGAATACAGCGCATCCGATCGCCTTCATCAGCATGTTAGGCGTATCCCACCAGTGATTGGCGAATAAGATCACACCTGCCGCCATGAGCATGACGGACAGGATCGTCAGTACCCACCAGCTCTTGCGCTTCGAGCGGCGCGCGTAGGTGAACGAATGGATCATCGTGCGTCCGCCGTCTACGATCAGCATAAAGCCGGCAAGCCACGCGAGCACGCGCATGATGTCACTGCGGAACACCAACACGCAGATGCCGACGATGCCGAGCACCAATGCGCCGGAAAATTTCAGATATTCCATCAGCGACTTCTTGCCCGAGAAGAAATTGAGCATCATCACGATCGCGAGAATGACCAGCGTGTAGCCAAAGCCCAGCATCAACGACGGAATAAACGACTCGGGACAGACGATGATGATAACGCCGAGCGCTACCAGCAGGATCGCCGACATGATCGAATTTCGTTTGATCTTGTCTAATGATTCAAAAAGCATAAGAACCTCCTCTTGATATCAGTTTAAGAATCACAGATTCGTTCCTATTTTAACACAGAAAAAGCGAATTGTCATTATTATTTCTTTCTTTCATCTTGTCGAAAACGGTAAATTATGATAGAATACATTCGATTTCACTAATATAAGGCTGATCACATGAGCACAAAAGCCGACAGGCTGAAAACGATTCTCGGTTCAAGCGAGATTAATTAAGGCTGAGAAAGGAAAGAAATATATGAATATACTGCTGGTATTCGCGTTTCTGTTTTTTGTGGGATCGGTTTTCGGATGGGTGCTGGAGCTGTTCTTCCGCCGCTTCTTCTCCAAGAACAATCCCGAGAGAAAATGGATCAACCCCGGCTTTTGCGTTGGCCCGTATCTGCCCTTGTACGGCTCGGGACTGTGCGTGCTGTACCTGATCGCGGGGATCCGTCCGTACATCAATCTGGGCAATCCCATATCGGATACCGTCGCCCTGCTGCTCGCGATGGCGCTGGCGATGACGATCATCGAATATATCGCCGGCGTTATCTCCTATAAGGGCTTCCGTGTTCGACTGTGGGATTACTCCAACGAGTGGGGCAACATCCAAGGGATCATCTGCCCGAAGTTCTCGCTGTTCTGGGGAATGCTGGGTGTGGCGTACTACTATCTGGTGCATCCCAACATTCTCGACGCGCTCGATTGGCTCTCGCACAATCTGGCGATGTCGTTCTTCATCGGCGTGTTCTACGGCGTTTTCGTCATCGATCTCGTGTACTCCACTCACCTGCTCAACACCCTCAAAAAGCTATCGGAGGAGAACAAGATCGTGGTACATGTCGAGGAGCTCAAGGCGCGCATCCGTAAATCGCATGATGAACGCAGGATCAAATACAATTTCTTCCTGCCGTTTCGCTCCGATACCTCTCTCGCCCAGCATATCAAGGCGATGAAGGCGGCGCAAAAGGAGCAGAGAGCCAATAAGAAGGCAACAAAAACCATGTAATACTAATATTCCATTAAACGCTTTAACTAATTTATTAACGGGAAATTTCGTAGAACGAGGCGGACGACGCAGACAGGCTGTCGCCTGTCAAGGAGGACAACGAAGTTATACGGAATTTAACGCAATAAATGTTAAAGTGTTTTAATGAATATTAGTATAAATACCCGCATGAAAAAGCGGTCGATTATGATTGCTTTTTGTTGACAACACCTTATCCGCGTGATAGAATGAAATCGTACAGAGCATAGCTTTTTGCAAACGACACTGCCAAAGAGCGCTGAGAGATTTGACGAAGATACAGGGGGACAGAATCATGCTGAAAAAAATCACGCAACCGATCGTAAATTTTGCGAAAAACAGACTGCAGATCATGATCAAAAAGGCCGTTCAGGAGCAATTCAAAAAGAGAATGGAGAAGCTGACAAGAAGACTTGCCATCCAATTTGTGATCACCGGTATCGCCTTTGCGATCGTAAAGGTGCTTGCTTCCCGAGCGGATTCTATCGCGGGTCTGCTGACAAAACCGAAGAAATAATGCCAAAACCGAGGTCGCTGTGACCTCGGTTTTTTCTTTGTGATCCTCGCACCACATTCAACTGTATTCATGTAGGCCTTGACGAGAAGTCATCAGAAACTGACCGCTCATACCAATTTGATACTCGCTTGACACGTATGTCCGCTCGAATCATCTATACAACCCTCCGAGTCGAAACACATGCTGACGCATGGATTCGACCCACCTTCCTTAGGAAAGGGAGGCTTTCGGGTTTCAATGCTCTTCGTCCGATACATCAAAAGCCCGCCGCGGAAAACTCCGCGGCGGGCATGTCATTGATTCGGTTTTACTTGGTGATAGAATCAGCCAACCTTGATATCGTAGTCTGTCGGAATACCTGCCAGCGCACGCTGAACGAATGTCGCATCAAGGATGTTGACGTCGCCGTCGCCATCCACGTCGGCGGCTTTTTCATTGAACTTGGAAAGCGAGACACCGCTCAGATAGCGCTGGATCCATGTTACGTCGAAGATAGATACGAAACCGTCCTCATCCGCGTCGCCTAAAAGGATCTCGGGCTCGGTAGGTGCCTGAGTCGGAGCCTCGGTGGGCTTGGGCGGATCAGTGGGCTTGGGCGGATCGGTGGGCTGTACAACAGGTGTGGTAGGCTTGGGAGTAGTGGGGGTTACCGCGCCGGGAGTGAACGCCTTGCCGATACGCGCCATCGGGACGGTGATGTGATCCTCGTCCTCTTTCTCCATGGAGGTGGAGGAATCGGCGGAATAGGGCTTTGCGGCGTTATCCGCCATAGAGAGGTCATAGGGCAGGCAGTCCATACCCGAAGTACCGAAGGTGGAGACCTTCATGATGCCGATACCGTTCGCTTCGATATCGGCGGCGGTGATATCCAGATTCTTGAGCGGGATGGAGATCTCATAGAACATATCCATCGAAGCCTTGTGACCTTTGGTGTAGAAGTCGGTCAGGGTCGCGTCAACGGAGTCGCCGGCGACACGCTTGTTATCGGTACCCGCCTTGGGAATACCCATCAGCTTACCGGACAGGGTCTTGCCGTTGCCCCACTTGATGTTGATACCGGTCTGCGCGCCTGCGATCACAAGGTCATCGGGCATGAGCTCACCGTCATCGTTCGCGGTGTAGATGAACGGGCCGTTGGATGCGTTGGTGGAATAAGCGATAACATGATCGGCGTGCGCGTCAAGCGTCGTACCGGTCGCCCAGAGCGTACCGTCGGCAGTCTCGCCGTGAGTGATGTTCTCGTTACCGGTGTAAATATACATAAAGACAGGCAGATTGTCGATCCAGAGGTTGCCCTGCGTCATGGGGAAATCCTCGCCGGGAGCGACGATATCCTGCACGTTTGCCATCTCGTACATGATGTAGAGGTTGGTGTCGTCCCACGCGGCGTACATCGCATAGTCGTCAATGCCTTTTTCATGCATCGACCAGTGCGCGTAGACGCGGGGGTCGTCGTTCGCGACGCCCTGCGCGATCAGCATGGAGCTCTCCCAGTCGGACTTGTCGCCGTCAACAGTGATGGTCTTGCGCTTGCCGTAGCCGCCATCAGGGTTGGTGGCATAGTTGCCGCCGATCGCGGCAGAGGTGCTGCCGTCGGTGGCAGGACCGGTGGTGGATCTCTTCTTATAGGTACAGCTCTTGGTCACGGTACCGTAGCTGTTGGTCGCGCTGATATCGAGCTTGACAGATGAGCCCTCCGCGATATCCGCGCCGAGGGTCATACTGACAGAGCCGTTGATGGCGTACTGCGTACCGCCGTCAATGGTGTAGTAGGCGGAGTCAGCGTCCTTGACGGTGATGGTCACGTCAACGGAGCCCTTGAAGCCGCCGCCCTCGTTAGAGACGGTGATCACGGGAACAGGATCCGTGCTGTAATCGCTCCAGGTCTGTTTGTCAACATCATAGAGCTTGTTGGCGCCGGGGTAAGGCATATCCGTGGTCTGACCGGTACCGTTGTTGCTGAAGATGACCATATCGAACTTGTCCGCGGGAACGGTGTACTCATACACGTCGCTCTCACCGCTGACCTTGGTCATGGCAACGCCGGGCCATGCCTTGTTGTTTTCCTCGGTGTTCTTCTTCCACATGTAGCAGGTCGGGGTGAAGCTCGCGCGGCAATAGATCTTATCGCCCGCCAGCGCCGACACGTTGACGACCGCGACGGAAATCATCGAGATCATCATCAAAACTGCCAGAATGATTGCGAGTAGTTTTTTTGAGATTTTCAAAACAATCCCTCCTCTTTCATAAGAAATCCTAAATAACAGTATGAGCGATCTGCACATCAAGCGCGGCAGACAGCCGCCAAAGCGGTAATCCGAACAGCTCATATCTATTTAGTTTCATTATAATCGGTCGAGCAATAAAAGTCAATAAATCCGAACGAGTTCAAAGGCTTAAAATCGCGCGGTTTAGAATATTTTTCAAAAAGTTGTAATAAAACTATTGACAAGTCACTTGTCATGTGTTATATTACAAGTGCAAGATCAAGAGAACAAACTCTTGAGAAAATCAAACAACCGAATCAGGAGGATATCATCATGAAAATCGCAGTAGTAGCAGCAAACGGAAAAGCAGGCAAACTCATCGTCAAGGAAGCCGTCGAGCGCGGTATGGACGTGACCGCCTTTGTCAGAGAAGAAAACAAGAGCGCGGCGCAGCATGCCGTCACCAAGGATATTTTTGCGATCACCGCCGAGGATCTGAACGGCTTTGACGCGGTAGTAGACGCGGCAGGCGCATGGACGCCCGAGACCGTCCACATCATCCCCGACGCGGCAAAGCACCTCGCCGATCTGCTGAAAGGCAAAGACACCCGTCTGGTGGTCGTAGGCGGCGCAGGCAGTCTGTTTGTGGACGCGGCGCATACCAAGACCGTGTTTGATGTGACCCCCTTCCCCGAGGCGGCGGTGCCCGTCGTCAAGTCGCATCAGATCGCCCTCGACGCGCTCAGAAAATACGATGACGTCAACTGGACATATGTCAGCCCCGCGGGTGATTTTCAGGCTGACGGCGAACGCACCGGCAAATACATCCTCGCCGGCGAGGAGCTCAAGCTCAACGCTAAGGGCGAAAGCGTCATCAGCTATGCCGACTACGCGATCGCGATGGTTGACGAGATCGAGAGCGGCAACCACATCAAGCAGCGTATTTCCGTTGTCAGTGAATAAACTCATCCCCCTTTGGTTTTCCTGACAAGCCGAGAGGTGCTTCATCCGTTATTATTCGGTTGACATTGCCACAGCCTTGAAAGAGCTTCGCAATAACCGTTTTTTGATCACACATCGGTTCTTTCGCAGTTCTGCGAATCGATATGGGCGGAGCGGGAAATTGCCGTTCCGCCCATATTCTTCTTGATGAACCACTTGTCATATGATATATTATAAGTATCAACTGACAAAAGAGGAATGAAAATGCAGATCACCAGCAGATTTACGATCGCCATACACAGTATCGCGCTGATCGAATGTAACAAGGATATGAAAGTCACGAGCAATATCATCGCGGGGAGCACCAACGTCAATCCCGTGATCGTGCGCGGCGTGCTCTCACAGCTCAAGGAAGCGGGCATCATCCACTCGCGGCAGGGCGCCAGCGGCATCACGCTGGCAAGACCGCTTGATCAGATCACCTTTTATGACATCTACAAGGCGGTCGACAGCGTCAAGGACGAGGGACTGTTCCACTTTCACGAGCACCCGAATCCCGACTGCCCCGTCGGGCGCAACATCCATGCCGCTACGGACAGCCGCCTGACGCAGATCCAGACCACGATGGAGAACGAGATGAAACAGATCAAGCTCAGCGACGTGGTGAGCGACGTACAGATGAACATCAAAGAGGGGAATTGAGATGCAGGACTTTATCTATAAACCGACCGACAACGGCACCTACGCCGTGGTGGGCTATCAGGGCGATGAAACGAATGTGAAGATCCCCGACAGCTACGGCGGCGGTGTGATCTCCGTGATCGGCGACAAGCTGTTCAGCGGTCACAAGGAGATCGAATCCGTCTCGATCCCCGACACCGTGACCGATATGGGCGAGTTCGTCTTTGACGGATGTGTGAATCTTCGCCAAATTGACCTGCCCGAAAACCTCGAATGCTTATGGGGCTATACCTTTGTGCGGTGCGGGATCGAGGCAATCACCCTGCCCGATCAACTGGTCACCCTGCCCCCGTTCGCGTTCAAGGACTGCAAGAACCTGAAAAAGGTCGTCTGCGGCAAGGGGCTTAAGAAGATCTATTCATGGGTATTCTCAGGGTGCGACAGCTTTGAGGAGCTCGTCAAAAACGAGATCGTGGAAGTCAGCGAAAAGGCATTTGACACAAAGGAGCTGAACACATAATGAAGGAAAAATACTCTTACCTGCCGAACGGTTATCAGGAGACCATCAAAAACGGCTTGAACGCCCTGCGCGTATTCAGCCGCGCTTCCAACGGCGTCGGTACACAGGAAGAACAGCTCGAGCGGCTGAAAAAGGAGATAGATGCCGCGGACGCGATCGTGATCGGCGCAGGCGCGGGACTGAGCACCTCGGCGGGACTGACCTACAGCGGCGAGCGCTTTGAGCACTATTTCTTCGATTTCAAGCGCCGCTTCGGGATCAAGGACATGTACTCGGGCGGCTTCTACCCCTTCCCCGATGACGAGACCCGCTGGGCGTGGTGGGCACGACACATCTATTTCAACCGTTACATCGACGCGCCCAAACCCGTTTATCGCGAGCTGCTGGAGCTGGTCAAGGGCAAAAACTACTTTGTCATCACGACGAACGTGGATCATCAATTCCAACGCGCGGGCTTTGACAAAAGCCGCCTGTTCTATACACAGGGCGATTACGGGCTGTTCCAATCCGTGAACCGCAGCCTGCAAAAGACCTATGACAACGAGGACTGGGTCATGCGGGCGATGGCGGCACAGGGCTTTGTCAGGGATGAGAACGGCGTGTTCCAAGTGCCCGAGGATCGACAAATCACCATGCGGATCCCGACCGAGCTGATCCCGAAGTGTCCCGATGACGGCAGTAGCGTGGTGATGAACCTGCGCAGTGACGACAGCTTTGTCGAGGACGAGGGCTGGCACAGAGCGTCGGCGGCGTACTACGATTTTCTCAAAAAGCACGAAAACGATCGCGTGCTCTATCTGGAGCTCGGCGTCGGCGGCAATACCCCGGTCATCATCAAGTATCCGTTCTGGCAGATGACGCTCGCGAATGACAAGGCGACCTATGCCTGTCTGAATTACAGCGAAGCCGACTGTCCCGAGGAGATCGCCGTGCAGTCGATCTGCGTCAGCGCGGATATCGGCGCGGTTTTGGATCGATTGAAAGCACAAACGGGGACATCCCCTATAACAAAAGCGTGAGGTATCATCCTCACGCTTTTCTTTCACTCATCTCACGCAAACAGGAGTCGGATAAACCGACCGATCAGTTCTTCAACAGGTTGCGATAGATATTGAGGTCGTCATCCTTGAACACATTGAAGATGACCTTACTATCGCTGCCTGTTGTTTTTTTATACTCTTTGACCGTTGAGACGGCGATCTGTGCCGCCTCGCGTTGCGGGAATCCGAACACACCTGTGGAGATACAGCAGAACGCGATGCTCTCACAGCTGTTTTCTTCCGCGAGCCGCAAGCAAGAGAGGTAGCAGTTTTTCAGCAGCTCACAGTGTTCCTCGGTGAGCCTGCCGCTGACGATCGGGCCGACCGTATGCAGCACATATTTGCACGGCAGGTTATAGCCGGGCGTGATCTTCGCCTGACCCGTCGGCTCCTCGTGCCCCTGCTCGCGCATGAACTCATAGCACTTGTAGCGCAGGGACAGTCCCGCGGCACTGTGGATGCAGTTATCGATGCAATTGTGCAGAGGGACAAAGCACCCGAGCATTTGGCTGTTCGCGGCGTTGACGATCGCGTCGCAAGAGAGGGTGGTGATGTCACCCTGCCACAGATAGAGATCGCCGTCAACAGGCGACAGATCCTCGAGGTACGTGATCCCCCTGTCGGCGATATCCTGCTTTAAATACTCGCCCTCGATCCTTCGGTATTCCTCGTCGATCGGCGCGGGCTCCCATACGTTCATCATCGCGCGCAAGAGGCGCTTTTGCTCCGCAGAGGTCATCTGCTCCGCCGCGTATTCATCAAATCGTCTGTCCTTCTGCCCGAGTGTCTTGATCAGATACAATCGACGTTCTGTCTGGGTCATGGTTTCACTCTCCCCTGTTGATTTCACCTTGATTGTACCACTATCGTCCGATGAAGTAAAGCGTTTTCGGCTCAGCTGATGGAAGTAACAAAAAAGCAGGCGTATGATACGCCTGCTTTCTTATCATATTAGAATTTGCAGTGACTACGATCAGCCGAGGATATGGAACTGAACGACCAGCGCCGCGAATACGATGGAGACCATCGAGAGCAGCTTGATGAGGATGTTGATGGAGGGACCCGAGGTATCCTTGAAAGGATCGCCTACAGTGTCGCCGACAACAGCCGCCTTGTGCTGATCGCTACCCTTGCCGCCGTGGTTGCCCGCCTCGATATACTTCTTGGCGTTATCCCACGCGCCGCCGGAGTTACTCATAAAGATCGCCATCAAAAAGCCCGAAGCAGTCGCGCCCGCGAGCATACCGACAACGCCGTAGAAGCCCAGTACCAGACCGACAACGACCGGAACAACGATCGCGATAATAGTGGGCAGGATCATCTCTTTCAGAGAAGAACGCGAGCACATGTCAACGCACTTCGCGTAGTCGGGATCCGCCTTGCCTTCCATCAAGCCCTTGATGTTCTTGAACTGGCGGCGCACCTCGATAACAACGCTCTGTGCTGCTCTGCCGACAGCGTCCATGGTGAGCGCCGCAAAAACAAAGGGCAGGCACGCGCCGATGAACAGACCGATCAGAACCAGCGGGTTCATGACGCTGAACTGCTGCATGGGATCGACATTCTCAGCGAGCTTATCAAAGCCGCCGACTTCCTTGACCTTTTCGATATAGGAAGCGATCAGCGCCAAAGCGGTCAGCGCCGCGGAGCCGATCGCGAAGCCCTTACCGGTAGCGGCAGTGGTGTTGCCCAGAGAATCGAGGGCGTCGGTACGCTCACGAACCTCAGGCTCCAGACCGCTCATCTCAGCGATACCGCCGGCGTTATCCGCTACGGGGCCGTAAGCGTCGGTCGCGAGGGTGATACCCAGCGTGGACAGCATACCGACCGCCGCCAGCGCGATACCGTACAGACCTCTGTTGATACCGCCGTCAACGCCGATCGCGCCGCCGGATACAAAGAACGCTACCAGTACCGCAACGCCGACGATGATGATCGGCAGAGCGGTGGACAGCATACCCAGACCCAAGCCGCCGATGATGATGGTGGCGGAGCCGGTCTCGGATTTCGACGCCAGATTCTTGGTGGGCTTATACGTATCGGAGGTGAAATACTCCGTGGATTTACCGATCAGTACACCCGCGATCAAACCGGCGAGAACCGCAAAGTACATCTTCCAGTTCTCAGCGCCGAGGATATAATAGATCAGCGGGAACGCCGCGACAGCGATCAGGATCGCCGCGAGGTTGGTACCGCGTGAGAGCGCCTTCAAGAGCAGCTTTTGCTCGGTCTTCTCACCGGTGCGGACAAAGAAGGTACCGATGATAGAGCACAAAATACCGAGTGCCGCCATGATCATCGGGATCGCCATCGCCTTGAACTGCATGTCGCTGTTACCGGAAAAGGCAGCGACGCCTAGTGCCGCGCAGGAGATAACGGAGCCGACATAGCTCTCGTACAGGTCAGCGCCCATACCGGCTACGTCACCGACGTTGTCGCCTACGTTATCGGCGATAACGGCGGGGTTACGGGGGTCATCCTCGGGGATACCGGCTTCGACCTTACCGACCAGGTCGGCGCCGACGTCGGCAGCCTTGGTGAAGATACCGCCGCCGACACGGGCAAACAGCGCCATACTGGACGCGCCCATACCGAAGGTCAGCATCGCGGAGGTGATGCCCGCCGCATCGAGCTTAAATACAAACTTCAACAGGGTGAACCAGATCGAAATGTCGAGCAGTCCCAGACCGACGACGGTGAAGCCCATAACGGAGCCCGCCGAGAAAGCGACTCTCAGGCCCTTGTTCAATCCGGTACGGCAGGCGTTCGCGGTACGCGCGTTCGCCGCCGTCGCGATCTTCATGCCGATAAAGCCCGACAGACCCGAGAAGAAGCCGCCCGTGACAAAGGCGAAGGGTACATAGGGGGTCAGCAGTCCGAAGATCGCCATCGCGCCCAGGATCAGGAACATCACAGCAAAGAAGATCAGTACGATGGTGTACTGTCTTTTCAGATATGCGTTCGCGCCCGAACGGATGGAAGCGGAAATTTTCTTCATCCTGTCTGTACCTTCATCGAAGCTCATGACGCGCTTTGCCATGATCACAGCAAAGACAAGCGCGAGGAGCGAACCGACGAAGATCGCAATTACAAGATACAATTCCATTTGTTCTACGTCTCCTTTCTGATACCGCACTTTGACAAAAAAGAATGAGTGTCACGCATTTTCGCCGCCGTTTGGTACGTTTCGTGCCGCATTTTTGCAGGAACAGACCCGCAATCCTGCAAGCAACGATTTTACGTAACCATTATTTTACTATAATAAAGCGGAATAGTCAAGAATAAAACCGCCGATTCCCGTTGCCAAAACACCTCAATTTTCGGCGGATTCGTCATAAAAATTTGTGGCGTGTCACCATTTTAGCGCCGTATTCGAATGATAATGCGGATCGATACGGATGAAAAAGCCGATCGGTTGTGTAAAACGGGAGACAGGACAATCAGGAATACAGCGCGCGGCTCGACATCATTATTTATCAATAACAGTACAAAATAAGCTGTTTTTGTATTGCCTGAAAAAACCGAATGTGATATAATATTTGAATATCGATTTATCGAGTTATAATCGAGTTAAGGAAGGTATGCTTATGAAATCTATCATGCGACATTTCACGGCGCGTGACTGGGTCGCCACCGCCGGCGCGGTGGTACTGATCGCGCTTTCCGTATGGCTGGAGCTCTTGATGCCCGACTACATGAAGAACATCACCGAGCTGTTGATCACGCCGGGCTCCACCGTCCCCGACATCCTGTGGGCAGGGGGCAAGATGCTGCTGTGCGCCTTGGCAAGTCTGGTGGTCAGCGTGCTGGTCACGGTGATCTCGGGCTATCTTGCCGCGAACTACTCGTTCAATGTGCGCGCCAAGCTCTATGACGCGGTCGAGGGCTTCTCCATGGCGGAGATCAACCGCTTCTCCACCGCCTCGCTGATCACCCGCTCCACCAACGACATCACGCAGGTACAGACCATCATCGTATTCGGTCTGTTCGTCATCGTGCGCGCGCCGCTGATGGCGGTGCTGGCGATCTCGAAGATCGCCGACCACAGCTCCGAGTGGACGATCTCGGCGGGCGTTGCCGTCGTGCTGGTCATCATCATTCTGGCGATCTGCTTCATCTTCGCGCATCCGCTGTTCAAGCGCATCCAGACCCTGACCGACAACATCAACCGCATCACCCGCGAGAACCTGACCGGTCTGCGCGTGGTACGCGCCTACAACGCCGAGGATTACCAGAAGAACAAATTTGAGCAGGCGAACAAAGACCTGACGAACAACAACATGAAGGCGCACCGCATCATGTCGATCATGATGCCGTCGATGATGCTGATCATGAACGGGATGAGCCTGGTCGTCTACTGGATCGGCGCCTATCTGATCGACGGCGCGCCGCTGATGGAAAAGGGGCAGCTCTTCCTCGACATGACCGTGTTCTCGCAATACGCGCTGATGGTCATCATGGCGTTCATGATGCTGAACATGATCTTTATCATGGGACCGCGCTCCCTCGTCGCCGCCAAGCGTATCAACGAGGTCATCGACACCGAAAGCTCCGTCACCGACGGCAAAGGCGTGGATCATACCGAAAAAGTCGGCGAGATCGAATTCAGGAACGTCTGCTTCCGCTATCCCGACGCGGCGGATGATGTGCTGAAAAACATCAGCTTCACCGCCAAAAAGGGCGAGACCGTCGCGATCATCGGCTCGACCGGCTGCGGCAAATCCACGATGATCAACCTGATCCCGCGCTTTTATGACGCGACCGTGGGCGAGGTGCTGGTGGACGGCGTGAACGTCAAAGAATACACACTCGAACAGCTCCACAACAAGATCGGCTATGTGCCCCAGAGAGCGGTACTCTTAGCCGGTACGATCAACACCAATATCGCGATGGGCGACAACGGCACCGAGGGCTATACGCAGGAGGACGTCATGCGCGCCGCCGAGATCGCGCAAGCAAAGGACTATATCGAAAATTACTCCGACGGCTATGAGCACCCTGTCGCGCAGGGCGGCTCCAACCTCAGCGGCGGACAGAAGCAGCGCGTCTGTATCGCGCGCGCTGTGTGCCGCAAGCCCGAGATCCTGATCTTTGACGACAGCTTCTCGGCGCTCGACTACAAAACCGACCGTGAGCTGCGTGAATCCTTGAAAAAGGAGACCGCGGGCACGACCAACATCATTGTCGCTCAGCGTATCGGCACCATCAAGGACGCCGACAAGATCATCGTCCTCGACGAGGGCAGGATCGCCGCGATCGGCAAGCACAAGGAGCTGCTCAAGACCTGTCAGATCTATCACGAGATCGGACTGTCACAGCTCGGAGAGGAGGAGCTGAACAATGTCTGAGAACAAGACTCCCTCCACCGAAAAGGTATACATCAAAAAGCAGCGCGAGGCGCTGATCGGTATCGACAGCAAGCGTCCGCAGGCGAGAAAGGGCATGGGCGGCCCCCGCGGCGTCGTCACCGAAAAATCGGATAACTTCGGCGCATCCTGGAAGAAGCTGCTCGACTATGCCAAGCCCCAGATGCCCGCGATCATCGTCGCGATGACCTGCGCCGTCATCGGCACCATCATCTCGCTGATCGGCCCCAAGCAGATCCAGAAAATCACCGACCTGATCACACAGGGCATCACCGGCACCATCGACCTCGACGCGGTGACCTCCACCAGCGTCTTCCTGATGATCCTGTACGGGATCAGCTGGCTGATGAACTTCGTCCAGCACTTCATCATGGCGACCGTCGCGCCGACCGTGAGCAGCCGCATGCGCACGGACATCACCAACAAGACCAACCGTCTGCCGCTGCGATACTTCGACTCCACCCCGTTCGGCGACATCCTCAGCCGTATCACCAACGATATTGACACCATCGAGCGCACGCTGAACCTCAGTATCGCGCAGTTCATCACCTCGATCGCGCTGTTCTTCGGCTCGGCACTGATGATGTTCCTCACCAACTGGATCATGGCGCTGACCGCGATCTTCGCGTCCTTCCTCGGCTTCTTTATGATGTCCGCCATCATGAAGAAGTCCCAGCTCCACTTCAACCGCCAGCAGCGCCACCTCGGCGCGATCAACGGTCATGTTGAAGAGATCTACGCGGGTCACAACATCGTCAAGGCGTATAACTATGAGAAGGACAGCAAAGAGGAATTCAGCCGCATCAACCGCCATCTGCGCGACAGCGTGTTCAAGTCCACGGCGCTCTCCGGCGTGATGCAGCCGCTGATGACCTTCATCGGTAACCTCGGCTTTGTCGCGGTATTCGTCGTGGGCACCCTGCTCGCGAAGAACGAGGTCATCACCTTCGGCGTCATCATCGAATTCACCATCTATGTCCGCCTGTTCACCCAGCCGCTCCAGCAGCTGGCACAGAGCTTCTCGAGCATGCAGAGTACCGCCGCGGCGGCTGACCGCGTGTTCGAATACCTCGGCGAGGAAGAGCTCCCCGACGAGAGCAAGAAGACCCGCCGCCTCGACAGCGTCAAGGGTAATGTGCGCTTTGAGCATGTGCGCTTCGGCTACAACCCCGACAAAATCATCATCAACGACTTTTCCGTCGACATCAAGGCGGGGCAAAAGGTGGCGATCGTCGGCCCGACCGGCGCGGGCAAAACTACCATCGTCAACCTGCTGATGCGCTTCTATGAGCTCAACTCCGGACGTATCTACATCGACGACGTCCCCATCGACGAGCTCACGAGAGAGAACGTGCACGAGCTGTTCTGCATGGTATTGCAGGACACATGGCTATTTGAGGGCACGGTACGCGAGAACCTCGCCTACAGCAAAGAGGGCGTGACGGATGAACAGCTCGAGCGCGCGTGTAAGGCGGTCGGCATCCACCACTTTATCCACACTCTCCCCCACGGCTATGACACCGTACTGGATGATAAGGCGAGCCTGTCGGCAGGACAAAAGCAGCAGCTGACTATCGCGCGCGCGATGATCGAGAACGCGCCCCTGCTGATCCTCGACGAGGCGACCTCGTCCGTCGACACCCGTACCGAACGCATCATCCAAAAGGCGATGGACGGCTTGACCGAGGGCAGAACGAGCTTTGTCATCGCTCACCGCCTGTCCACGATCAAGAATTCCGATCTGATCCTCGTCCTCAAGGACGGCGACATCATCGGCGCGGGCACCCACGAAGAACTGCTCGCCGAGGGAGACTTCTACGCCGACCTGTACAACAGCCAGTTTGAGCAAAGCGCGTAAGCGCTTTGCAACGATGTTTCGCTTTGCGAAGTGAAGGGACTGCGTTGTGATGTTCGCCGCGTTGCGGCGAGTGAAGTTTGCCTTACGGCACGTAATCGGCGGGCTTTGCCCGCACCCATTGATAAATAGTAAAGAGGTTCCATTGTATGAATATTTGTGTATACGGCGCGTCGAGCAAGACCATTGACGCGCAATTCACCGACGCGGGTCACGCACTCGGCTATCTGCTTGCCAAGCACGGATACGGACTGGTATTCGGCGGCGGCGATAACGGCATGATGGGCGCTGTCGCGCGCGGTACCCATGACGGCGGCGGCAGGATCATCGGCATCGCACCACGCTTCTTTAACGTCGACGGCGTTCTGTATCCGCACTGTGACGAGCTGATCTACACCGAGACCATGCGCGAGCGCAAGCAAAGGATGGAGGATCTGAGCGGCGCGTTCATCGTATCGCCCGGCGGCATCGGCACGTTTGAGGAGTTCTTTGAGATTTTGACCCTCAAACAGCTCGGCAGAACCAAAAAGCCGCTGGTCATCCTCAACACCGCGGGCTATTATGACGATATGCTCAACATGATGCGCCGCACGGTCGAGAGCAATTTCATATCCGCACAGACCTTCGATTTGATCGCAGTCGTCAATACCCCCGAGCAGGCGATCGATTACATCGAGCATTATGTCGAGCAGGAGGTCGACGTCGAAGAACTGCGCAAGCTGAAATGACAACAAAAGAACGCCCCGTCAGGAAACAGATCCGCATGCCGGAATTCAGTTATTCAGAGAATCGGATTTATTTCATCACTATCTGTTCAAAAGACAAAAAGCAAACGTTTGGCAGAGTTGTAGGGTACGGCGCTTGCGACGTACCGAAGGTAGCGCTCTCCGCATATGGGAACACAATCGAGAAAACCATACATTTGATGGATAACAAATACAATAATGTTTTCATCGATCATTATGTTATTATGCCAAACCATGTACATATGTTGATCGCAGTCAGCCCGCCACCTGAAACAGAACGTGATAAAACCGCAAGGGTATCCTATTTCGGTACGTCGCAAGCGCCGTACCCTACGGAGAATAACGATCTCAAAATCACGCTGTGCGGTAACGGTGACAGAGCAAATGAAATCATCCCAAAATTCATCTCATTATTCAAAAGATACTGCAATCACGAGATTGGATATAATATCTGGCAAAGACGGTACTATGACCACGTGATTCGGAGTTACCGAGAATACGAAAACGCATACCGCTACATCGACAACAATCCAGCTCACTGGGCGGAGGATGAATACTACTGACATAACAAAACGACCCGACTTGCGTCAGGTCGTTTTTCTTTTGATGGGAATGGGTTTGCCCTACCAATTATAATGCTTCTAAAAACTTTACCAGATCCTCATATTTGCCCTGACGGAATTCGTCATACGGCAGGTCATGGGTGATCATGTGGTCGGTGACGAGGAACACATCGACCCCGAGCGCTTTACACGGCTGCATATCCTCGCGCACATCGTTGCCGATCATCAGCGCTTCCTCCGGCTTGACGCCGAAACGATCCAAGATCTCCTGAAAATACAGGGGATTGGGCTTGCAATAGCTGCTGGTGTCGGCGGTGGTGATGTAGTCGAACATCCCGGGCTTGAGACCGACCCAGCCCATCCGCATATACACCGCCTCTTTCATAAAAACAGGCATGGTAGCAACCACGGCATAATCCGCCTTTTCCCTCATCAGCTCGGCGATCCGCACCGCGTAGGGGTTAGGCAGGGTGATGTCATACACATTCCCGAAGGTCGTGGTATAGTAATCCATCGTCGGCGGCTCGATCTGCTCGCGCGTATAGCCGCTGATCTTCTCCACTTCTTCATAGAATACCTCGATATTCTTTCTGCCGCTTTCGTTATAGAGCATGGCGCGCACGCCCTGGTTCACCGCGCCGGCGGCACGGACGGGATCAAGCCCGTATGCTGAGAATTTTTCCGATATATCGCGAAACCAGATCTCGACGAACCGCTCCTGCGTATAGATCGGGAGCAGGGTGTTATCGAGGTCGCTCATAATCAATTTGTACTTTTTCAATTCTATCACCATTCCATAGTTTAGCATGATTCACGAAATTTCGCAATACTTATTGTCAAACGGGCGGATTCATGCTATTCTTTAAAAAAATCGGTCGAGATCGGACGCGCGCGTCTTTTTGATTCCACAACCGATAATGGAGATGATTTATAATGAAGCATTTTAATCCCGCGAATATCCTGTTACCCAAGAGGAATTTTGACAAATGGGCGGTCGTCGCCTGTGACCAGTACACCAGCGAGCCGGAGTACTGGAACGATGTGGAGAAGATCGTCGGCGACGAGCCCTCGGCACTGCACATCATCCTGCCCGAGATCTATCTGAGCGACGACAACAGCGCCCGCATCAACGATATCAACGCCAACATGCAGCAGTATCTGGACGGCGATGTGTTCGACACCTACGAGAACAGCATGATCTATGTCGAGCGCGAGTCCAATAACACCCTTCGCCGCGGCATCGTCGGCATCATCGATCTGGAGGATTACGACTACCGCAAGGGCGCGACCTCCGCGATCCGCGCGACCGAGGCGACCGTGCTCGAGCGCATCCCTCCGCGTGTACAGATCCGCAAGGACGCTCCCCTCGAGATGCCGCATATCCTGCTGCTGATCGACGACCCGCAGCTCTCCGTTATTGAGCCGCTGGCTGAGAAGAAGGACGGCTTCAAGCAGGCATACGGCTTTGAGCTGATGAAGAACGGCGGCCATATCGACGGCTACTTCCTGCCCGACGAGGTCATCGCGCAGGTGCAGGACGCGCTGGAAGCGCTGATCGCCGACAAAGACGACAAGCTGCTCTTTGCTGTAGGCGACGGCAACCACAGCCTCGCCACCGCGAAGGAGTGCTACAACCAAAGCAAGAATCCCCTCGCGCGCTACGCGCTGGTCGAGGTGGTCAACATCCATGACAAGAGCATCGAGTTTGAGCCGATCTACCGCGTGCTGTTCAACGTTGACGCCAAGGATCTGCTCGACAAGTTCATCGCGCATACTCAGGCGAACGGCAACGGCGAGAAGCAGACCTTCCGCTGCATCACCCCCGACTCCGACAAAGAGATCGAGGTCAAGGCGACCGCCAAGCTGCCTGTCGGCACATTGCAGACCTTCCTCGACGGCTACATGCAGGAGCACCCCGAGGTCAAGATCGACTACATCCACGGTGAGGACGTTGTCGAGAACCTGTGCAAGCAGGAGAACACCCTCGGCTTCATCTTTGAGGGCATGGGCAAGGATGAGCTGTTCCCCGCGATCACCGCGGACGGCTCCCTCCCCCGCAAGACCTTCTCGATGGGTCACGCCGCGGACAAGAGATATTATATCGAGGCAAGAAAGATCAAATGATGAGGTGCTGTCCAAATCTTTGATTTGGCTAACAGCACCCATGCAAGGCTCTCCCTCGTCGTCACTCGCCGTATTCGGTAAGCGTATCCGTTTGATACGCTTTGACCTCGTGTGGCGGCTCCTCCTCTCCCCATAACTCGGGGAGTTACGGGGAACCCCCTGAGGCGAACGCTGATTGGCTGAGAGCTACTGCAAAACCTACACATTACGTAATGACAAACAAAAAAGAACGCAGTTGGGATGGCAACTGCGTTCTTTGTTATGTTATCGATTGAATAATGAGAAGTATTCATCCGTCGGATCGTGGGAGAAGCACAGCGCCTCATCCGTGAGGGGATGAATAAAACTCAGCCTTGCCGCACAGAGTTGGATGTGGTTGGCGGGGATATGACTGCCGTAGCGACGGTCGCCGACAAGGGGCATTTTTCGCGATGCGAACTGCACGCGGATCTGGTGCGTTCTGCCGGTCAACAGACGGATCTGCAACAGAGAAAGCCGCTCTCCCTCATGCTCGATCGTTTGCAAAACCTCGTATCGCAGGCGCGCCTGTTTGACACCCTTGCGCTCCCGCTTGACGACGTAGCTTTTGTTCTTCCGTCGGTCGAAGTAGAGCAAGTCGGTATATTCTCCCCGCGCTTCTTCGGGCACGCCCTCGACGACGGCAAGGTAGGTTTTTTCGACCCTGCCCTGCTGTATCATGGCGCTCAACCGCCGTGCCGCGTTCTCAGTCAGCGCATAGACCATCACGCCCTGCGTGGTGCGGTCGAGTCGGTGAACGGGGTAGATCGTGTCGCACCCCAACGCATCCTGCAACAGCGACGGCATATTCGGCTTGCGGTCGTCATCCTCACTGAGCACCCCATAAGGCTTACAGGCAACAAGAATCGATTTATCCCGAAACAAAACGAGCGGCTCGTTCTGTCCCTCAACTTGGCATGTTTTACTAATTCCTCATTCCTCATTCCTCATTCCTGATTCCTAATTAGAATAATCCGCTGATGACGCCGTCATCGCTGACGTCGATCCGCTCGGCGGCAGGCGCCTTCGGCAGCCCCGGCATCGTCATGATCGCACCGGTCAGCACGACAATGAAGCCCGCGCCCGCGGAAATGCGGACATTCTGCACATGGATGACAAAGCCCTCGGGCGCGCCGATCAGCTGAGCCTCATCCGAAAAGCTGTACTGCGTTTTTGCGATACAGATCGGCAGGTTGCCGTAGCCCATCGCGGTGATGCGCTGGATCTCCTTCTCGGCATTCTTGGTGAACGCCACGTGGCTCGCGCGGTATACGCGCTTACAGATGGCGCGGATCTTTCTTTCAATAGGCTCGTCAAGCTCGTAAGCGTAGGAGAAATCCTCGTTCGATTCCTCGTCGCACAGACGGATGACTTCATCAGCGAGATCAACGCCGCCGACGCCGCCGTCAGCCCATACGGTGGAGAGCACGGTGTTCACGCCCAGCTCCTTACAGCGGCGGATGACCATATCGATCTCCGCGTCGGTATCGGTCGGGAAGCGGTTGATCGCCACCACGCTCGGCAGCTTGTAGACGTTCTTGATATTATCGACATGGCGCAGCAGATTCGGCAGCCCCTTCTCGAGTGCCTCCAAATTTTCGGGATCAAGGTGCTTTTTATCTACGCCGCCGTGCATTTTCAGCGCGCGGATGGTCGCGACGATCACAACCGCGTCGGGCTTCATGTCCGCGTAACGGCACTTGATATCGAGGAATTTTTCCGCGCCCAGATCGGCGCCGAAGCCCGCTTCCGTCACGGTGTAATCGCTCAGCTTACGCGCCACCTTGGTCGCGAGAACGGAGTTACAGCCGTGGGCGATATTGGCGAAGGGACCGCCGTGAACAAAGGCGGGGGTACCCTCCAGCGTCTGCACCAAATTCGGCTTGATCGCGTCCTTGAGCAGTGCGGTCATCGCGCCCTGCGCCTTGAGGTCGCCCGCGGTGACGGGCTTTTCGTCAAAGGTATAGCCGACGACGATGCGCGACAGGCGCGCTTTGAGATCGCTGATGGATTCGGCAAGGCAGAGGATCGCCATGATCTCGGATGCGACGGTGATGTCGTAGCCGTCCTCACGCGGCACGCCGTTGACCCTGCCGCCCAGACCGTCGGTCACAAAACGCAGCTGGCGGTCGTTCATATCCACACAGCGCTTCCATGTGATGCGGCGGGGGTCAATGTTCAGGCTGTTGCCCTGATAGATGTGGTTATCGAGCATCGCGGCGAGCAGGTTGTTTGCCGCGCCGATGGCGTGCATATCGCCCGTGAAATGCAGGTTGATGTCCTCCATCGGCACCACCTGTGCCCAGCCGCCTCCCGCGGCGCCGCCCTTGATGCCGAATACGGGTCCGAGAGACGGCTCACGCAGGGCGACGTTAGCGTTCTTGCCCAGTCGTCTGAGGCCGTCGGCAAGCCCGATGGTGGTGGTGGTCTTGCCCTCGCCCGCGGGGGTAGGGGTCATCGCGGTCACGAGGATGAGCTTGTTCTCCCTGTCCTCGCGCTTCAAAATATCCAAGCCGAGCTTTGCCTTATACTTGCCGTAATAATCAATGTACTCTTCGGGGATACCCGCCGTCTCGGCGATCTCCCAAATCGGTTTCATTTCACAGCTCTGTGCGATCTCAATATCAGTCATATTATCATCTCCAAAGGTATTTGCTTGAAAGGGCAACGGTCATGTTGCCCCTCCGGGGATCATCAAACGCCTGATCCACATGCCTGATTTGGTATTATTCCACAGTAAATTATAGCTTATTTATGCGGTTTGGTCAACAAAACGGATAAATTTTTCCTTTCCTGTCAAAAGCCCTTGCAACCTGTCACAAAATGTAGTAATATCTATATTGAAAAAATCTATATATAGGTTTTGATTGCGATTGCCGTGCCGCTTCGATCACCACATCAAACGGCTCGCGATAACAATTACTTTTGGGGGATATCACATGAAATTATTGGAAGACAGAATCTTAAAAGACGGTATTGTACGCGAGGGGAACGTATTGAAGGTAGACAGCTTTGTCAACCATCAGATCGACGTCGACTTTATCGCTGAGCTTGCCAAGGAATTCAAACGCCTGTATGAGGGAGAAGAGATCACCAAGATCCTCACCATCGAAGCGAGCGGTATCGGCATCGCCTGTATCGTCGCGCAGGAGTTCCATGTCCCCGTGGTGTTCGCCAAGAAGAACAAGACTATCAATATCGCGAACGACGTATACACCTCCAAGGTGGAATCGTTCACCCATAAACGCACCTATGACATCATCGTCTCCAAGGACTTCCTAAAGCCCGAGGACAAGGTGCTGATCATCGACGACTTCCTCGCGATGGGCTCCGCCTTGAAGGGGCTGATCAGCCTGATCCGCGACGCGGGCGCCACCATCGTGGGCGCGGGCATCATCATCGAAAAAGCTTATCAGCAGGGCGGCGAAATGATCCGCGATATGGGCGTGAGGGTCGAATCCCTCGCCCGCATCAAGAGCATGGATAATAACGTTATCGAATTCATACACTAATGAAAATGAGCCTCCCTTTGGTAAAGGGAGGTGGGTCGGAACTTGTTCCGACTCTAAGGGATTGTATCAATGGAGCAAAGCGACCAACCGGATACATTGGACACTCGCTTTCCTCGAACAATTATGCAATCCCTCAGTCACTGCGTGACAGCTCCCTTTGATACAGGGAGCCAACAGGGTCCCCGACGCGCCCCGCGCGGTGGGGAGAGGAGGAGTATTTACGAAAAACAAATGGATCATCATCGGCACGGCGGTCGTCGCCGCTGCCGTTGCATTCACAGCGGGCGTATTGCTGATGACGAAGAACATCACCTTTGCGCCGCGTGATCTGCAGGGCGCCGCGGCGGCTAAGTCCGTGATCGAAACGCCCCTGCTGCACACCGTCACCGGTGAACGCGCCTTTGGGGCGTCGACCGCCGATGAAGCAGTCAAAACAACCGCAGGCAAATCCGATCAGGATCACAAAACGACATACACTGCCGACTCCATCCCGCAGGTCACGGGGCTTCAGCGCCTGAGCGAGAAGCCCGACAGCATCTGCATCGGATGGGATGAGATCGAGGGCGTCGACGGCTACCGCATCTATCGCCGCGACGACAATGCATCCGGCGCGGACTTTGCGCTGTTCTCGATCGCCAAGACCGCCGGGCTGGACATTCGCAACCTCGGCACCGGCAGCAAATACAGCTTTAAGATCACACCGTACATCAAAAACAACGGCTCCGTCATCGAGGGCAAGGGCACCGAGGTGACCTTCGGCACCGCTCCCACGGATGTGGAAAACTTCAGGATGACCGACGAGACCAAGTCCACGATCTCGCTGAGTTGGGATAAGAACGACCGCGCCGACGGCTACCTGCTCGAACGCTGCTACAAGGGCAAGTGGAGCGATTATCAGACCTTTGATCAAAACACCACTGAGTTCACCGACACCGATCTGGAGGCAGGCAGAGCATACTACTACCGCATCTGTGCCTATCGTGAGGACAGCACCGGCATCATGCCCGGCGCGAAATCCGCGATCCGCACGGTGGCGGGGCTTTTAGGCCCCAAGGATGATGATTCCGCCTCTAAGCTGGGCAGAGTATCGCTCGACTTTGAAGAGAGCAAATACGCCGACGGCTATCAAATCTACTACAGCACGGATCAAGCGAACTGGGAGCACCTCGGCGACACCGAAAGCACCCACTACAGCACCTCGCGCCTTGAAAACGGCAAGACCTACTACTTCCGCATCTTCCCGTATATGACGGTCGACGGTCACGACGTCACCGGCACCTATACCGAGCTGAGCTTTGTCGCAAACAAAGAGATCTATGACAAAGAGGTCGGCGACACCTATGTGGAGGTCAGCCTTGACGATCAGCACATGTGGTACATCGTCGACGGCGACGTCTATCTCGACAGCGACTGCGTCACCGGCAACTACGGCTCCGCCGATACCCCCAAGGGCTACTTTGAGGTCAACGCCAAAGCCTCTCCCTGCACGCTCAAGGGCGATGACTACACCTCCTACGTCACCTACTGGATGCCGTTCATCGGCGGCGGCTGGGGACTGCATGACGCCGACTGGCGCTCATCCTTCGGCGGCAACATCTACAAGGGCAACGGCTCGCATGGCTGCGTCAACCTGCCCCCCAAGATCGCCAAAGAGATGTACGCCGTCATCGAGGTCGGCACACCGGTCATCGTGTATTAATGAGGAGTCTTTAAGGAGTTAGGAGTTAATGGCGGGCTTTGCCCGCACCCGATTTGTATAATACGCATGAAGCAATAACGCTTGCGACCCTTTTATAGAGTTGCAAGCGTTAACTATTGATATCTTTATTCAATTCAAAAGCCGTCAGGCTTTCCCAAAACTCCTCACTCCTCACTCCTAACTCACTAAACTGCTTGACTTTATCTCCCGAAAAATGTACACTATAAGGTAGCTGTCAAATACAGCAAATATTATTGTTCGCCATAGCCAGTGGCGACAAGGAGGTAACCATGAAGAATACTGAAAAAACAATGGAAAAATTAGTCGCTCTGTGCAAGGGCAGAGGCTTTGTCTATCCCGGCTCGGAGATCTACGGCGGTCTCGCGAACACATGGGATTACGGTCCCCTTGGAGCGGAGCTCAAGAACAATATCAAAAAGGCATGGCTGAAAAAGTTCGTGCAGGAGAACAAGTATAACGTCGGCTTGGATTCCGCAATCCTGATGAACCCGCAGACATGGATCGCCTCGGGTCACTTAGGCGGCTTCTCCGACCCGCTGATGGACTGTAAGGAATGTAAGACCCGCCATCGTGCCGACAACCTGATCGAGGACTTTGACGGCACCAACGTCGCGGGCTGGTCGAACGAGCAGATGATGGACTACATCCGTGACAAGGGCATCACCTGCCCCAACTGCGGCAAATCCAATTTCACCGATATCCGTCAGTTCAACCTGATGTTCAAGACCTTCCAGGGCGTTACCGAGGACACGAAAGCGGAGCTGTATCTGCGCCCCGAGACCGCGCAGGGTATCTTTGTCAACTTTGCGAACATCCAGCGCACCACCCGCAAGAAGGTGCCGTTCGGCGTAGCGCAGATCGGTAAATCCTTCCGTAACGAGATCACCCCGGGCAACTTCATCTTCCGTGTGCGCGAGTTCGAGCAGATGGAGCTCGAGTTCTTCTGCAAGCCCGACACTGACCTTGAGTGGTTCGACTACTGGCGCTCTTACTGCCGCGACTTCCTCTACAGCCTCGGCATCAAGGAAGAGAACCTCAGACTGCGCGACCACTCTAAGGAGGAACTGAGCTTCTACTCAAAGGCGACCACCGACTTTGAGTACCTCTTCCCCTTCGGCTGGGGCGAGCTGTGGGGCATCGCCGACCGTACCGACTATGACCTGACCCAGCACCAGAATGTTTCGGGCAAGGATCTGAGCTACTTCGATCCGACCGACAACAGCCGTTATGTCCCCTATGTCATCGAGCCGTCGCTGGGCGTGGAGCGTCTGTTCCTGACCATCATGACCGAGGCGTATGACGAGGAGCTCGTGGATGAAGCGAAGAACGATACCCGCGTGGTACTGCGCCTGCATCCGTTCCTCGCCCCCTTCAAGGCTGCCGTGCTGCCGCTCTCCAAGAAGCTGAGCGAGCAGGCGGGCGCGCTCCATGATGAGCTCTCTAAAAAGTTCATGGTCGACTACGATGACGCAGGCTCCATCGGCAAGCGCTATCGCCGTCAGGATGAGATCGGCACCCCGTTCTGCATCACCTATGACTTTGACTCTCTCGAGGACAACTGCGTGACCGTCCGCGACCGCGACACCATGCAGCAGGAACGCGTCGCCATCGCTGACCTCGAAGCGTATATTGCAGAAAAGATCAACTTCTGATTTTTCTCCGAATAAAAAAACTACACCCCGACAGGATAACCTGCCGGGGTGATTTTTGTCTATCGCTAATATAACTCCTAACTCCTAACTCCTAACTCCTCACTATAGCGATCAAATCCATATGCAATGCTATCAGTGCTGTGCGCGTCGGAGGACAATACAAAACGTCCGCCTTGCGCCTTGATGTGCGCGATCATCTCCTCATTCGGATAGGGTGAGGTGCGATAGCCGCGGGAGATCGCGCCGGTGTTGATTTCAAAGGGTACATCGTATTGCACGAGCTGATCGACTGCCTTTTGCCATGCCGCGACGTAGCGCGGATGGTGGGTGTCAAAGAGCGGTTCACGTTCGATGAATTTCGAGATCAGGTCAAAATGCCCGATGATGTCGCAGTCGGTCTTGTTGACGACGTCCGCAACGGTCGCGAAATACAACTCACATAACGCGTAGATATCGCCGCCGAAGTGCTTCTCGACCGCGTCCTTCAATATCTCAATACTCTCGTCAATGGGGATATATTCATCATCGACCTTCACATAATGCACCGAGCCGATGACATAGTCAAATTCGTCGGTCGGATAGTCGGAGTAATAATCCTGCTCCACACCGCAGAGCACATGGATGCGGTCAAAGTATTTTGCGCGCAGATAACGACACTCGGCAAGATAACGCGGCACCGCCGCCTTTTGCATACAGTAGCTTTCATCAAAAAAGGTGTAGCTGTGACCGCTGATGCCGACGGTAGTCAAGCCTTTATCAATGGCTGATTTCACCATCTCCTCAGGCGAGCCTGTCCCGTCGCAATAGCAGGTGTGCATATGCAGATCCTTAGTTATCACCGGTCATCTTCTCCTGCTTGACTTTTTTGTCGATCACATGGCGGGAGGCCAGCTCACGGTGGATATCCTCGAGCGAGATGCCCTGCTCGATCATCAGCACCATGACATGGTAGGCGAGGTCGGCGATCTCATAGATCGTTTCCTTCTTATCCTCTGCCTTGGCGGCGATGATGACCTCGGTACATTCCTCGCCGACCTTTTTGAGGATCTTATCCAGACCCTTGTCGAAGAGATAAGTGGTGTAGGAGCCCTCCTGCGGATCGGTCTTGCGACCCTTGATTAGCTCGATCAAGCCCTCATACGAGAATTCCTTGCGCTCGTCGCTCTCCCATACGGGATTGGTAAAGCATGAGGTGGTGCCCATATGGCACGCCGGGCCGTCGGGCTCGACCATCACGACCAGCGCGTCCTTGTCGCAATCGGCGGTGATGCTGACGATATGCTGATAGTTGCCCGAGGTCTCACCCTTGAGCCACAGCTCCTGACGCGAACGGCTCCAAAAGCACGTCAAGCCCTTCTCCATCGAGATCTTGAGGCTCTCCTCATTCATATATGCTACGGTGAGCACCTGCTTGGTGATGCTGTCCACCACCACCGCAGGGATCAGACCCTTTTCATCAAATTTGAGTTCGTTGATGTTGATCATAATGTTTTCCTCCTTATAGCCTCCCTTTCCTAAGGGAGGTGGGCAAATCGGCTTGCCGATTTGGTCGGAGGGTTGCTGCGTTTCCATTGTCAGTTATTTGCAACCCCCAGTCGCCTTTGGCGACAGCCCCCTTAGAAAAGGGGGCCATATTATACCCTCGTCGGGATACCTGCCTTTGCCATCTCCGCTTTCAGGTCGGCGATCTTGACCTCGCCGAAGTGGAAGATGGACGCCGCCAGACCCGCGTCGACCTTGGGCAAACGCTTGAACAGGGTGATGAAGTCCTCGATCTTGCCCGCGCCGCCCGATGCGATCACGGGGACGTTCACGGCGTTGCTCACCGCCTCGAGCATTTCGAGGTCAAAGCCCTGCTTGACGCCGTCGGTGTCGATGGAATTGAGCACGACCTCGCCCGCGCCGTTATCGACACAGCGTTTGATCCAGCTGATCGCCTCCATGCCTGTGTCCTCTCTGCCGCCCTTGGCATAAACCCGGAATTCACCGTCCTGCCGCTTGACGTCCGCCGAGATGACCACGCACTGGTCACCGTAGAGCTTCGCCGCCTGATAGATCAGGTCGGGATTGCGGATCGCGCCCGAATTGACGCTGACCTTATCCGCGCCGCATTTAAGCACACGGTCAAAGTCATCGACGGTATTGATGCCGCCGCCGACAGTGAGCGGGATAAAGACCTTGCGCGCCGTTTCGGTGAGGATATCGGTGAACAGCGCCCTGCCCTCGGCGGACGCGGTGATATCGTAGAACACCAGTTCATCCGCGCCGCAGGAGCTGTAATATTGCGCGAGCTCCACGGGGGACGCGACGTCGCTGAGCCCCTCGAAGTTCACGCCCTTGACGACCCTGCCGTTTCTGACGTCCAGACAGGGGATGATGCGTTTTGTGATCATTGTACTGCCTCCACTGCCTTTTTCAGGTCGATCGCGCCGGTGTAGTATGCCTTGCCGATGATCGCGCCGTACAGATCCATCTCTTTGAGCGCGGTGATATCGTCCATCGAGCTGACGCCGCCCGACGCGGTGATATCCACGTTGTAACGGCGGCCCATGGTGCGATAGAGCGACAGATTGGTGCCGCGCATCGCGCCGTCGCGGTTGATATCGGTGCAGATGATGGTCTTGACGCCGATGTCCTGCATTCTCTCAAAGAACTCGTCGACGGTCACCTGAGAGCGCTCCAGCCATCCCTTGACGGCGATGAAGCCCTCGCGGATGTCCGCGCCCACAGCGATACGCTCGCCGTATTGTTTGACGGCTTCACGCAAGAACGCTTCATCCTCAATCGCGGCAGTGCCGAGGATCACACGGTCGATGCCCGCACTGAGATAGCGGTCAACGACCTCCATATTGCGGATGCCGCCGCCGACCTCACAATATAGTCCCGACTGCTCTTTGATCTTCAACACAGTATCTAAATTCGGCGTTCCTCCGTCACGAGCGCCCTCGAGATCCACGATGTGGATATGGGTCGCGCCGCAGTTTTTGAAATCCAACGCGATCTCTTCGGGATGGTCGCTGTAAACCGTCATTTGGTCATAATCGCCCTTATACAGGCGCACCGCCTTGCCGCCGACAATGTCGATTGCGGGGAATAATATCATAAGTACATAACCTCCTTAGAAAGAAATAGCGATCACGCTATTTCTCTTTGGATAAGCACATTGAGTGAGGAGTTAGGAGTGAGGAGTTAGGAGTTGATGGTGGGCGTTGCCCACACCCATTTATAATTTGTAAATTCGTAATATCAATTCAAAACGCGTTAGCGTTTCCCGAAACTCCTCACTCCTAACTCCTCACTCCTAACTGACTTATATCTCACAAAATGCTTTGAGTATCTTCAAGCCTACGTCGCCGCTTTTTTCAGGGTGGAACTGGCAGCCGAAGACGTTGCCCTTCTCCACCGAGGCGGTCAGCTCGGCGCTGTACTCAGCGACCGCGGTCACGCTGTCGGCGCAATCGGTCGCGTAGTAGGAATGGACAAAATACACGCAGTCACCGTCGTTCAGATATTTGAACAAAGGACTGGGCTTTTTGACGATCAGGCGGTTCCAGCCGATATGCGGGATCTTGAGATCCTTATCGATCACCTCGGCGATCGGGCGCACATTGCCGCCGATCAGCCCGAGACCGTCATGCTCGCCGTACTCATAGCTCTTGTCAAAGAGTAACTGCATGCCAAGGCAAATACCCATCAAGGGCTTGCCCGCGGCAACTTCACGCTTGATGACCTCCGCCATGCCCGAGGAACGCAGCTTATCCGCCGCGTCCTCAAACGCGCCGACGCCCGGCAGGATCAGGCGATCCGCCTGAGAGATAACAGCTTCATCCGAGGTGACGACCGCTTCTTCGCCGATCGCCGCAAAGGACGATTGCAGAGAGAAGAGGTTGCCTACGCCGTAGTCGATGATCGCGATCATCACAGCACCCCCTTGGTGGACGGGATCTCATCGCGGAAATTTTCGTCGATCGCGACAGCCTGCTTCATGGTTCTGCCGAACGATTTGAACGTGCCCTCGATGATGTGATGACTGTTCTTGCCCTCGAGCTGTTTGAGGTGCAGGGTAAGGTTCGCGTTGCGGACAAAGCCGAGGAAGAATTCTTCCGCAAGCTCGGTATCGAATGTCCCGACCTTCTGGGTGGGGATCTGTAAGTCAAAATTGAGATAGCTCCTGCCGGAGATATCCACGGCGGACAGGATGAGCGTTTCATCCATCGGCAGGATGAAGCTGCCGTAACGGACGATGCCGCGCTTGTCGCCTAATGCCTGTTCGAACGCCTGACCCAGCGCGATGCCGATATCCTCCACACTGTGGTGGTCGTCGACCTCGGTGTCGCCGTTGCAGGTCAGCTCCAAATCAAAGCGGCCGTGCTTTGCAAACAGGGTCAGCATATGGTCGAGGAAGCCGACGCCGCTGTGTATCTCGCTTTTACCTGTGCCGTCGAGGTTGAGGGTCAGGCGGATGTCCGTTTCTTTGGTGGTGCGTGTGATCTGAGCGGTTCTCATGCGGTTTCCTCCATGATTTCTCTGATGTTTTGGAGCAGGATATCGATCTGCTCCCTGGTGCCGACGGTGATGCGGTTATAGTCTTTGATGCGCTCCTTGGTGAAATGGCGGATCAGCACGCCGCGTTCCTTGAGCGCGGCATACAGCCTGCCGCCGTCAACCTGCGGATGCTTGGCAAAGACAAAATTCGCCGTTGACGGTGTATGGACAAAGCCTAACTTCTCGAGCTCAGCAGTGAGATACGCGCGGTTCTCGATGATCGTCATGCAATTCTTCTTTGTGTAATCATCGTCGAGGAGCGTACCCACGCCTGCCGCCTGGGTCATGCTGTTGACGTTGTAGGGGTTGGTGGAATATTTGATGGTGTTCAGGTCTTGTATCAGTGAGCGGTTGCCCATCGCCATGCCCAGTCGGCCGCCCGCGAGCGACCGCGACTTGGAAAAGGTCTGTGTAACGAGCAGATTGTCATACCGATGGATCAGCCCGACAGCGCTGTCTGTGCCGAAATCGACATACGCTTCATCCACGATCACGACATTGTCAGGGTTAGATCGGAGGATCCTTTCGATCTCCGACAGGCTCAGCGGGATCCCCGTGGGCGCGTTGGGATTGGCGATAAAGACGGTCTTGTTGATGCCGCAGTAGTCGTCGACGTTGATGGTGAAATCATCTTTCAGCGGGATCTCGGTATATGGCACGTGATCAAGCGCCGCGAACACCGGATAAAAGCCGTAGGTGATATCGGGAAAAGCGGCGGGATGAGCGTCATCGCAGAATGCCATAAAGGCAAAATTCAGCGCGTCATCCGAGCCGTTGGTGAAGAGCACCTCGTCCTTCTCGAGCCCGTAGAGCTTGGTGAACTCCTGCGTCAGCACGGTGCAGTCGGGGTCACAGTAGAGCTGTAACCGCTGTGCCGCATCAGCCGCGTACGCCAGCGCCTTCTCCGACGGCGGAAAGGGGCTTTCATTGGTATTGAGCTTGGTATACTGCATATCCTTGGGCTGTTCGCCCGGGGTATATGCCTCTAAGTGATTGTATTTCTGACTGAAAAATCGGCTCATGCCTCATCCTCCAGGCGGATCACCGCGGACTTGGCGTGACCGGTGAGCCCCTCTTTTCTCGCGAAGAAGGCGACGTCCTCGGCAACACGCTTCAAGGCGTCGGCGGTATAATAGGTATACTGTGTCTTTTTGACAAAGTCGTCGACGGACAGGGGGCTACTGAACTTCGCCGTGCCGGAGGTGGGCAGGGTGTGGTTGGGACCCGCGAAGTAATCGCCGAGCGCCTCGGGACAGCTGCGCCCCATGAAGATGGAGCCCGCGTGACGGATCTTATCGAGCCAGTCAAAGGGATTGTCGACGCACAATTCCAGATGCTCGGGCGCGATCTCGTTGGCGATATCGACGACGACGTTGAGGTTATCGGCAACAATGATCTTGCCGTTATTGTCGATGGACGCGCGCGCGATCTCGGCTCGATCGAGCAGGGGGATCTGCTGTTCGAGCTCCTCGGATACCGCCTGAGCGAGCGCCGGGCTGTCGGTGACCAGCACCGCGGAAGCGTTCTTGTCATGCTCCGCCTGACTGAGCAGGTCAGCCGCGACATAGCGGGGGTTGGACTTTTCATCCGCGACAACCAAAATCTCACTCGGACCCGCGATCATATCAATGGAAACAGTGCCGAATACCTGCTTCTTCGCTTCTGCGACAAAGGCATTGCCTGGGCCGACGATCTTGTCCACCTTGGGAACGCTCTCGGTACCGTACGCGAGCGCGGCGATCGCTTGTGCACCGCCTACCTTGAAGATCTTATCGATGCCCGCAACGGACGCCGCCGCTAAGATAGCGGGGTTCACCTTGCCGTCGGCTGAGGGAGGTGTGACCATCACGACCTCTTTGACTCCTGCGATCTTGGCGGGGATCGCGTCCATCAGCACGGTGGACGGATATGCCGCCGTGCCGCCGGGAACGTAGAGTCCCGCGCGATCGACGGGGATGACCTTCTGTCCCATGACAATGCCGTCCTCATCGTTGATGATGAAGCTCTGGCGCTTTTGCGCCTCGTGGAACTTGCGGATGTTCTTGGCGGCACGCTCGAGGATGTCGATGAATTTGGGTTCGACGATAGAGCGCGCCTCTTCAATCTCTTCCTTGGTGACCTGTAAGACATCAAGCTGCGCCTTATCAAAGCGTGCGGTATAGTCAAAGAGCGCCTTGTCGCCGTTCTCCCTGACAGTCTTGATAATATCGGAAACGATGTCCTCCACCGACGAGGTCGGCTCAAAGCGAGCAAAGATCTCGTCATAGGACAGTTCGTTGTAGTTGAGTATTTTGATCATGATTATTCTCCTGTTTTGCCGTAGGGACGACCAGTGGTCGTCCGCGTGCAGCCGTGTTGTACTTCTATCTGACGTATCAGCGACCTGCAATGCCCGTCATTCTGCGGACGAGCAATGCTCGTCCCTACATTACCTCTATCTGACTTTTCAGTTCATGCGCGATCTTCATGATATTATCGCCCTTGAACTTATAACTGCTCTTGTTCGCGATCAGTCGCGCGGAGATCGGGACGATGCTTTCGACCACCTCGAGGTTATTCTCCCTGAGAGTGGTGCCGGTCTCGACGATGTCGACGATGACGTCGGTCAGCCCTAAGATGGGCGCGATCTCGATGGAGCCGTTGAGGTGGACGATGTCGATGTCTCTGCCCTTCTGCGCGTAATGATCCGCGGCGATCTTTGAGAACTTGGTCGCCACGCGCAGGGTGCGGCTCCTGTCATCCTCAAAGCCCTTGGGTGCGGCGACTGCCATGCGGCACTTGCCGAACTCGAGGTCGAGCAGTTCATAGACCTCCGGCTCATATTCGAGCAAAATATCCTTGCCCGCCACGCCGATATCCGCGGCGCCGCGCTCGACGTAGATCGCCACGTCGCTGGGCTTGACCCAGAAATAGCGCACACCTGCCTCGGGGTTCTCAAAGATCAGCTTGCGGTTATTCTCCTTGATGGACGGACAGGGGAATCCCGCCGCCTCAAACATCGCGTAGACCTTTTCGCCGAGCCTGCCCTTGGGCAGCGCCACATTCAGCATGGTGTCCTCGGGGATGTCCGCCGGGGTGAGCTCCTCGACGCGCTCGAGCATATCGAGGTAAACGGCAAAGCCGACCGCCTTACTGCTGCGCTTCATGCGGTGCAGGAGCTTATCGTATCTGCCGCCCGAAAGCACGCTGTCGGGCACGCCGCTCAAAAAGCCCTTGAAGATCACGCCGTTATAATAACTGCGGTCGCTCACGACCGAAAAGTCGATCTGTATTCTATGGAGCAACGCCGTGTTTTGGAACACAGACAGCGCCTCGCTCAATTCCTCATACGCGTCACGACAGCCGAGATCATCACACAGGTCACTGAGCTTCGGGAGCACTTTTTCGGGAGCGCCGCAAAGCGTCAATAATGCGATCAGGCTGTCGGCGGTTTTGGGATCGATGCCGTTGTCCTCGCAAATCGAGAGGATGCCATGGGCGTTCTTCTCGCTCACGCACTTGACGAGCTCTTCTTGTAAATGCCTGCTGTCGGTGATTGTTTCGACCGCGGCGTTAAGGATGTCGAGGTCGGATACATCGAGCACAAAGTTCTTGCCGATCAGCTCAAGGCTCTGTGCCGCGAGCATCAGGCTCTCGCCGACGAGGGCGTTATCCACCTCGCCGATGCACTCCACGCCCGCCTGCATGATCTCCTTATACCCGTCCGCGCCCTTACTGACACGGTACACGTTCTCATTATAATAGAGCTTACGGGTCGTGCCGTCGGTATGGTTCTTGATGATGGAGAGGGTCACATCGGGCTTGAGCGCTTTGAGCTTGCCGCTGAGGTCGGTGAAGGTGATGACGCGGTCGGAAACCAAAAAGTCCTTGTTGCGGCTGTAGAGGTCATAGTCCTCGAATTTGCTCATGCGATAAGGCTGATAGCCGTTTTTGCTGTATAATTCTCTGAGCGAGAAGGTCAGGCGTTCGGCGTAGCTGAGTACGCTGTCGTTGATGTTCATTCCTGTTCCTCCTTCATGCGGTCGATCACGGCGCGATAACCACCCGCGCCGTAGTTCAGACAACGGCTGACGCGGCTGATAGTGGCGGTGGATACGCCGATCTGCTCACTGATCTTCTGGTAGCTGACGCCCTCATCGATCAAAAAGGCGGTGTCGAGCCGCTGACACATATCGCGGATCTCGGTGATCGTGCAGAGATCTTCAAAAAAGTTGTAACATTCGTCGGTATCTTTCAGGCTTAAGATCGCCTCAAAGAGCCTGTCGGCAGACGGAGAATGGTTCATAATATACCTCTTTTTTTAGTTAGGAGTGAGGAGTTAGGAGTGAGGAGTTTTAGGAAGCACTACGTGCTTTGGATTCCTGAATGATGATTCGAAAGCGTTGCTGAAACATTTACAAATGAGTGTGGGCAACTCCCACCATTCACTCCTAACTCCTCACTCCTAACTCCTCATTTTCAAAATCAGTTTATCACTTTATCATGATAAAGTCAAGTTCACGACACTACTTTCATCATCTTGACGGATAGCAAAAGCTATGTGCATAACTTTTTGGATAATACCATAACAAAAGGGCAGATGACCTGCCCTTTTCGTTTCCGTCATTGTATTGCTTCAAATCATAATCGTCTCGGGAGGAGCACAGTGGCGCTTAGCCAATCGCGAACACAGGGTCCCCATAACTCCCCGAGTTATGGGGAGAGGAGGAGCCGCAATGCGAGGTCAAGGCATACCAACCGGATATGCCTACCGAGTAAAGCGCGCGACGACGATGGAGCGCTGTTGCATGGGAGTTGTAAACCAAATCGCAGATTTGGACAACTCCTCCGCAGTAGCTCTCAGCCAATCAGCGTTCGCAAGTATGCTCCGCTTCTTGGGAGAGCCTTGCATGGGAGTTGTAAACCAAATCGCAGATTTGGACAACTCCTCAAAGCCCCTCCCCTACATCATTATATTTCTACTTCGCCTTCAAACACAGTGGACGCGGGGCCGGTCATGATGACGGTGTCGTCGGTATAACGGATGACCAGATCGCCGCCGCGCAGGTGCACGGTGATATCGTCGCCCTTTTGGCAATAGCCGTTCAGACATGCCGCTACGGCAGTCGCGCAGGCACCGGTACCGCACGCCCAGGTCTCGCCCGAGCCGCGTTCCCAGACGCGCATCTGCAGGGTATGGTCGTCGATGACTTTGACGAACTCTGTGTTCACCCGCTCGGGGAAGGCGGGATGATTCTCAAAATGCGGCCCGATCTTCTCGAGGTCAAGGCTGTCCACATCGTCCACAAAGGTCACGCAATGCGGGTTGCCCATCGACACGGCGGTGACGTTCCATGTTTTGCCGTCTACCTCCAGAGGTACGTCGATCATCGTATCTCCATCGTATTGTACGGGGATGTCGACGGGATTCAGGATCGCCGCCTCCATATCGACGCGGGCGGATTGCACCTTGCCGTCCCGGACAGTCAGCTCCAGCGTCTTGATCCCGCTGAGCGTGTCGATGGTGATGGTGGTTTTATCGGCGGGCACCAGCCCCTTGTCATAGACGAACTTGCCGACACAGCGGATGCCGTTGCCGCACATCCTGCCCTCACTGCCGTCGGCGTTGAAGATACGCATCTTCGCGTCGGCGACCTCGGACGGACATACGAGGATGATGCCGTCGCCGCCGATCCCGGTGCGGCGGTCACTCAGGCGGATCGCGAGCTGCTCCCAATCCTCCTCGGGTTGGTCAAATGTGCTGATATAAACATAATCGTTTGAGATGCCGTGCATCTTCGTAAAACGCAGTTTTTTCATCCTTATCACCCTTTCGGGTCAATTATACAGAGATTTTGTGATAAAGTCAACAAAGCATAAATCGCTTCATCGGTCAATAAGATTTATGTGAGAGTTAACAAAGTGTATTTTCTTTTATTGACATCCCCACAAGAAAATAATATACTTTAGTATAGTTCAGCCTTCCCCTTGAGGGGAAGGTGGGCTTTTCGGCTCTAAAGCCGAAAAGGTCGGATGAGGTGGAAACCCTTCCGATTAAACAGTTCATGAGATGAGGATGAAACGCTTCCACCTCATCCGCCTCGCTCAGCCGCGAGGCACCTTCCCCTCAAGGGGAAGGCTTTTCTACCTTTGATTCGGAGGAACACTATGATTGATGTACCGGGCATTTTTGCCTCAAATGTATTTAACGACGAGAAGATGCGCGTGCGACTGACGCAGGATGTATATGACTCCTACCGTGAGAGCATCGAGAACGGTACGCCGCTCGACCTTAAGGTCGCGAATGAGGTTGCCGACGCGATGAAGGAATGGGCGATCGAGAAGGGCTGTACCCACTACACTCACTGGTTCCAGCCGATGACCGGCATCACCGCCGAAAAGCACGACAGCTTCATCTCTCCTCACGCGGACGGTCATGTCATCATGGAGTTCTCGGGCAAGGAGCTGATCAAAGGCGAGCCCGACGCGTCCTCCTTCCCCTCGGGCGGTATCCGCGCCACCTTTGAGGCGCGCGGCTATACCACATGGGATCCCACCTCGCCCGCGTTCGTCAAGGACAATACCCTGTGTATCCCGACAGCGTTCATGTCCTACACCGGCGACGTACTGGATAAAAAGACGCCCCTGCTGCGTTCGATGAACCGCATCAACCATGAATCGGTACGAATCCTGCACCTCTTCGGCAAGACCGACGTTACCCGCGTGGACGCGACCGTCGGCCCCGAGCAGGAATACTTTTTGATCGACAAGGATGTTTACGAACGCCGCAAGGATCTGAAATATACCGGACGCACCCTCTTCGGCGCGCGTTCGCCCAAGGGTCAGCAGCTCGACGACCACTACTTCGGCGCGATCAAGCAGCGCGTCAAGGCGTTCATGGCGGAGCTGGACGAGGAGCTGTGGAAGCTCGGCATCTACGCCAAGACCGAGCACAATGAGGTCGCTCCCGCACAGCACGAGCTGGCGCCGATCTTCACCACCGTCAACATCGCCGCCGACCACAATCAGCTCACCATGGAGCTGATGAAGCGTATCGCCAGAAAGCACGGCATGGTGTGCCTGCTGCACGAAAAGCCCTTCAAGGGTGTGAACGGCTCCGGTAAGCACAACAACTGGTCGCTGTCCACCAACACGGGTGAGAACCTCTTAAAGCCCGGCAAAAAGCCCGAGGAGAACACCCAGTTCCTGCTGTTTTTGACTGCCGTCATCACCGCGGTGGACGACTACCAGGATCTGCTGCGCCTGTCCGTCGCGACCGCCGGCAACGATCACCGCATGGGCGGTGACGAAGCGCCGCCGTTCATCATCTCGATGTTTTTGGGCGACGACTTGGAGGCGATTGTCGAGGCGATCATCAACCGTGAGGAATACGAGAGTCAGGGCAAGGTCGTCATGAACACGGGCGCCGAGGCGCTGCCCGAGATCCGCAAGGATACCACCGACCGCAACCGCACCTCACCCTTTGCCTTTACGGGCAACAAGTTCGAATTCCGCTCCTTAGGCTCGGCGCTGAATATCTCCTGCCCCAACATCATGCTCAACACCATGGTCGCGGATGTGCTGTCGAGCTTCTCCGACGAGCTGGAGAACGCCGCGGACTTTGACGCCGCGGTACGCCGCCTGATCCGCAAGAACCTCAAAAAGCACCGCCGCATCATCTTCAACGGCGACGGCTACACCGACGAGTGGGTCGCCGAAGCGGAACAGCGCGGACTGCTCAACCTCAGATCCACCCCCGAGGCGCTGAAGAAATATACCCTCAAGAAGAATCTCGAGCTCTTCAAGCGCAACAACATCTTCAACGAGACCGAGGTCAAGGCGCGTCAGGAGATCCTGCTCGAGAACTACATCAACATCATCGACCTCGAGGCGCTGACCATGCTCGATATGGCGAAGAAGGATATCTTCCCCGCTGTATCCGCCTTCACCGGTGAGCTCGCCGAGACCATCCGCCGCAAGCGCGCGGTATCCGATGACATCCGCGTAGACGCCGAGGTCAAGCTGCTCTCGAAGCTCAGCGATCTGCTGTCACAGTTCAGCGACAAGATCGACGAGCTGGATTCCAAGGTCGGCGGCTCCATCGCCTACCGCAAGAACATCCAGAGCCACGCCGAATACTGCTGTAACGAGATGCTCTCGACCATGACCGAGCTGCGCGCGATCTCCGACGAGATGGAGATGTGCACCGACAGCAAGTACTGGCCCTACCCGAGCTACGGTCAGCTGCTGTTCAGCGTTCAGTAAGGGTTCGCATACACAAGAATATTCGCATCTAAAGCATATCACCCCTGCATTCGCCAAAAGCGTTTGCAGGGGCTTTCTTATGCAATATTCGCGAGGATTTTGACGAAGAGCAGGCGGAAATCTACCGCAACAACCCAATTGGGGTTCAACTCCCTTTATCCTAGGGTGACAGGAATAATCCGAACCTGCTGAAAATGGCAATATTTCGGCAATTTTCGGCTTATCGATCTTGGCAGGCGCCAGCGCGTCCTCGCGGGCTGCGCTTATTGGTAACGGTCAGGTATGACCGTTACCGTATCACTTCGCCGCTCGTCCTTTCCCCAAAAAGCAGGCTTTTTGGGGACCCCGATCAACTTTCTGCACCGAAACTTGCTCGAAATCTTGCTCATTTTCAGTCCTTCGGAGTTTTGACGGAGCAGATTTTTGTCTGACCGCGGCAAAACCACAGCGAACCCTGACGGGTTCGCGAGGATTTTAACAATGGGCAGGCGGAAATATGCCCGTCAAAACCACGGTTCGGATTATTCCTGTCACCCTATGAGCACAAGTGTGCACAAAAACCACAATTGTGCACAAAATCCACTAAGAAAAAGAGAAAGAAAAAGAAGAAAGAAAAAGAGAATGATAATGAAATGAGAAAGGAAAAGAAAAAGATAAGCAGGGTGACTTTTCAACATTTCAACATCGGTTTTCCACATATCAACATTTGACAAAAGCAATTTTGTTTTCAGATCAGTTCATTTCATTTTGTTGACACGGTCATGTATTATCCTAATCCATCTTTGAATCCGACTTTTCACGGAACATGAGTACCTTTTCCCCGAGGGAAGACGAAAAAATGCCGCGGTGCAGAGTGCAATGCCATTAAGCTAAGGAAAAGGTATCTCGCTAACGCTCGATCGTTTGATACAATTCCTCAGTCGCCAACAGGCGACAGCTCCTTTTACCAAAAGGAGCCTTCCTTAACTTAATGCCATTGGGTTCATAGCCGCGGCATGATCGTTTCGATGATTCAGTTTCTTCTGAGCATGGCGCTGACCTTGCCGAGGTAGCCCAGATACAGGATGTAGGCGATGACGGTCAGGATCACGATGATGACGGTCACGATCATGGTGATCGTATCGACGACGTTCTCGCTCATGAACAGTCTGAGCAGTCTGCCGGCGATGACCAGCGCGATGTTCAGGCTGAACACGGTGCCGACGATCTTGTTGATGGTGCTGCCGCGGGACTCGAGGTCATCTCTGCGGCAACGGTAGGACAGCTCGGCGAGACCGTTGACGGTGGAGGTCATCACGAGCAGCTGCATCAGCTCGGCGACAGCGATCACGATGGTGTAGATCCATTCCATCACGTTGCCTGTTTTGTTCTGCAAAAAGCCTGCGATCACATAGAGCACGACAGAGATGACCGCGTAGATGATGGCGCGGGTGAAGTATTCTTCGTCACCTGCCGCCTGGATATAGCCGATGATCTTAAACAGCGCCGAGAGCAACAGCAGCGCAGCCGCCGCAATCGAGCAGATCAGCACGATCTGTGAGGATGAGGTCATATTGCCTTCAAAGCTGAAGTTCTCGATCCCGCCTGCTTTTGTGGCGAGGACGGAAACAATGCCTGATACCACCGCGGCGATCAGGGTACAGATCTCAGCGATAAAGATTTTTGTCACGCCTTTTCGGGCTTTGGGAAACATCATAATCGTACTCTCCTTTCTATGTTGTTTCTATCATAATATAAAGTTGAGGAAAAATCAAGAGCTGAGGGGGAGTAGTGGTTAGTGGTTAGTGATTAGTGGTCAGGGTGTAGAAATGATGAGAAGCCTTCTCCTCGGAGGGGGGTAACGAGAGCTGAAAACTGAAAAATGAAAACTGAAGAATGAATAATTTCGGGAAACACTGCGTGTTTTGATTTTTATATGCCTTCCCCTCGCGGGGAAGGCTTATATGCAAACTGAAAGGAGGGTGCGTTGCTGCACCCTCCCTTGTTGTTTAGTTGTCGATACTATTGGATAAAAACCTCAGTCACCTGATACAAATATCAGGTGACTGCTCCCTTAGGAAAGGGAGCCTATTGACTTCCGACTCACCGTAGCAGAAACATTCCAAACGATATCGGAAAATGTCATTCCGACCCGCCGTTGATGAGCGGTATCCGCACGATCAAGCGATTGCAAAAGGCGGAACAAAAACACTTCGTGTTAGCGGTCTTCTCGGAAGTAGGAGAGGCCGAGCGCCTCGGGCGGCTGATTCTCACGCTTGTTGCGCATGGAGTTGATGATCAGCACCAGTACGGTGACGAGGTAGGGCGCCATTTTGATCAGCTCCTGCGTGCTCATATCCACAGGGATGAACGGGAAGAACTGGTTGAGGTAGTTGTGGACGATGTACAGTCCGCCGAACAGGATGGAGCCGATGATGGCGAAGTTCGGCTTCCAGACGGTGAAGATAACCAGTGCGATCGCCAGCCATCCGCGGTCGCCGAAGCCGTCGTTCGACCAGACGCCGCTGACATAGTCCATGACGTAGTACAATCCGCCCAGACCCGCGATCATACTGCCGATGCAGGTGGCAAAATACTTGTAGCGAGTGACGTTGACGCCCGCCGCGTCCGCGGTAGCCGGGTTCTCACCGACCGCACGCAGGTTCAGACCGGTACGCGTCTTTTTCAAAAACAGCGAGGTCACGATCGCGATGATGACCGCGAGATACGCGAGGAAGCCGTAGCTGAGGAAGATCTCACCGAACCAGCCCAGATTATCCGCAATGGGCAGGTGCGCGGAGAAGAATTTTGAGGTCGTGCTCAGGGTGATGGACGGCACGTCAGCGCCGACGATCTTGATCAGCGAGCCGCCGAAGAAGTTGCCCAGACCCACACCGAAGGTGGTGATGGCAAGACCGGTCACGTTCTGGTTGGCGCGCAGGGTGGTGGTCAGGAAGGAGTAGATCAGACCCATGATCAGCGAGCCCAAAAGACTGCACAAAAGCGGGATCATGATCGCTAAGAAGGGATTCGCCATGCTCTTGTCGGGCAGGGAATTCTCATACATAAAGGCGCCGATAACGCCGGAGATACCGCCGACATACATGACGCCGGGGATACCGAGGTTGAGGTTACCGCTCTTCTCGGTGACGATCTCACCGGTAGCGCCGAACAGCAGCGGGATGCCCTGCATCACCGCACGATGGATGAAGGATACGATCATTTTGTCTCAACCTCCTTCGCGCGTGTTCTCTTGATACTGTAATTGATGAAAAACTCGGAGCCGATGATGAAGAAGATGATGATACCGGCGATGATCTCCGAGAAAGAGGTGTTAAGACCGAATACGGTGGAGATCTCGATCGCGCCGCGCTCCATGAACACGAGCAGCAGTGAGGTCAGCACCATGAACAGCGGGTTGAACTTGGCAAGCCAACTTACCATAATGGCGGTGAAGCCTCTGCCCGCGGCAGTGTTGGGGGTGATGGTATGGTCGGTACCCGATACCAGCAGCATGCCCGCGACGCCGCATAACGCGCCGGAGATCAGCATGGTACGGATGATGACCTTTTTGACGTTGATACCGGCATAGCGCGCGGTATTGATGCTCTCGCCGACGACGGCGATCTCATAGCCCTGCTTGGAGCGGTTGAGGTAGAAGTACATCAGCACGGTCAGCACGGCGACGATGATGATATTGAGCAGATAACCATATCGATCCACCGACTCGGGCAGATTCAGCCAGCCGGCGTGGTTATCAACGTTGATGGTGTTGATGACGTTGTTACCCTTGTTGGACGACCAGACGTAGGTGAAGTAGGAGACGATCTGGATCGCGATGTAGTTCATCATCAGGGTAAAGAGGGTCTCGTTGGTGTTCCAGAACGCCTTGAACACCGCGGGGATCACGCCCCAGATCGCGCCGCAGAGGATGCTGACGACGATGACCAGCACCAGTACAACGGGCGCGGGAAGCTTGTGACCGAGCAGCAGCATAACCGCCGTCGCGCCCAAGCCGCCCATCAGCACCTGACCCTCGGCGCCGATGTTCCAAAATCGCATCTTGAAGGCGGGGGTCACGGCGAGAGATACGCATAACAGCAGCGCGACCTCCTGCAGCAGCACCCACACACGGCGTGCGGAGCCGACAGCGCCCTTGATCATGGTGCCGTAGACCTCAAGGGGATTATCGCCCGTGACCGCGACGATGATGATCGCGCAGACGACGAGAGAGGCGAGAACGGACAGGATACGGATCAGCCACGACTTCCACGTCGGCATATCCGTACGCTTGACGATATGGAACGGCTTCTCGCGGGAGCTCGCTTCCTTATTGATCGCTTTGGTTGTTGTCATCCTTCTCACCCTCCTTTTCTTCGGTATTCAGATTGGTCATCATCAGGCCGACCTCTTCCTTGGTGGCGGTCCTGCCGTCGACGATGCCGTTGAGCTTGCCGCCGCACAGTACCGCGATACGGTCGCACAGCGCCAAAAGTACGTCAAGATCCTCGCCGACATAGATGACGGCAACGCCCTTTTTCTTTTGTTCATTCAACAGTCTGTAGATGGTATAGGATGTGTTGATGTCGAGTCCGCGCACCGCGTACGCCGCCATCAGCACCGTAGGATCGGACGCGATCTCGCGACCGACCAGCACCTTCTGGACGTTACCGCCGGAGAGCTTGCTGACGGGAGTGGAGATGCCGGGGGTGACGACCTCGAGCTCCTCCTTGACCTTGTTCGCCAGCTCGCGCGGCGCTTTTCGGTTGGTAAAGGGGCTGTGACCCTTTTCATAGGAGCGCAGCATCATGTTGTCGGACATGCCCATCGCGCCGACCAGACCCATGCCGAGTCTGTCTTCGGGCACGAAGGAGAGCGCCACGCCCATCTTTTTGATATCGGAAACGGATTTGCCGATCAGCTCTTCCTTATTGCCGGTGTCGGGGTTGATGTAGGTGATGGACGCGCCGTCCTGTGCCGCCTGCAAGCCCGCGATCGCCTCCAAAAGCTGTTTTTGTCCGGAGCCGGAGATGCCCGCGATACCGAGGATCTCGCCGCCGTACGCCTCGAAGCTGACGTCATCCAGCGCGGTCACGCCGTACTTGTCGAGACAGGTCAGGTGCTCGACCGACAGGCGCAGCTGCTTGTCCTCGATCTCGGGGCGTTCGATATCCAGCTCGACCTTCTGACCGACCATCATATCGGTCAGGGACTGGACGGTCGCCTCGCTCGTTTTGACGGCGTCGATATATTCACCCTTGCGCAGGATAGCGACGCGGTCGGAGATCGCGAGGACCTCGTTGAGCTTATGGGTGATGATGATGATGGATTTGCCGTCCGCCTTCATGTTGCGCAGTACGGCAAAGAGCTTGTCCGTTTCCTGCGGGGTGAGCACCGCGGTGGGCTCGTCGAGGATCAGGATATTCGCGCCGCGATACAGCGCCTTGACGATCTCGAGCGTCTGCTTCTGGGAGACGGTCATGTTGTAGACCTTCTTTTTGGGGTCTACGTCAAAGCCGTAGCGATCGCAGATCTCGGTGATCGCCTTGGCGATCTCTTTTGCGCCGCCGGTGGTCTTTTTGTCCATGCCCAGCGCCACGTTCTCGGTGGCGGAAAAGACGTCGACCAGCTTGAAGTGCTGGTGGATCATGCCGATGCCTAAGGCATAGGCGTCCTTGGGCGAGTTGATATGCACCTCTTCACCGTTGACGAAGATCTCACCGGAATCCTGATGATAGATGCCCGAGAGCATGTTCATCAGGGTCGTTTTACCGGAACCGTTTTCGCCCAGCAGCGCGAGGATCTCTCCGCCCATGATATCCATCGAGACGTCCTTGTTGGCAACGACCTTGCTGCCGAACGCCTTGGTGATATGGCGGAAGCTGACTGCCGCATTATTTTCCAAAGAATCTTCCCCCTCTTCTTTTGAGTGAATAATGAAAAATGAATAATGAATAATGGTGGGAAACGCTTGAGGCGTTTTGGATTGGTATTATGTGATCACATTACTATAAAAGGGTGCGGGTATCCCGCCCTTCACTATTCACTATTCACCATTCACTATTCACTTGAACTATAAACCACGTAAAGGGAAGCCGTGAAAACAGCTTCCCTTTACGGTATTAGAGCATTAAATTAGAACTTGGTGTTCAACAGGGTGATGCCGTCGATGTCCAGAGCAAAGTAAGGAGCAGAACGGTATTCGGACTCGTGGAAGTAACCGTCAGCAATTACCTCGGTGTCGCCTGCGAAAGCCTCGTCGGTATCGACGTCAGCCATGTAGCTGGTCAGATGGCCCTCGCCGTCAACCTTAGCGCCGACGTTGAGCTGCTTTGCTTCGTCAACGGTAACGGTAAAGGTCTTGGTATCGAATACATGGATCTCACCGCTATCGAGCTTCGCCTTGACCTCATCGATCTTAGCCTGCGTATCCTTAGCGGCAGCCTTGTCGTTGACCTCGGTGAGGACGACGGACTTGGTGCCCAGGGTACCGGTCCAGTCAGCGTCGATCTTGTCGCCGTTCATCGCAGCCTTGATGGCATACTCGAGGTAGGGCGTCCAGTCGATTCTGGAGGATACGATAAAGGTGTTGGGGCAGGATGCGAGAGTAGAACCGTTGTAGGAAACGTCGGGAACACCCGCGTCCTCACAAGCGGTCGGAGCGCCCATGGAGTCAGCATGCTGAGAGATCAGAACGCAGCCGTTGTTGATCAGGGTGGTAGCAGCTTCCTTCTCGAGGGTCTCGTCATACCAGGAACCGGTGAACTGTACTTCCATGGTAGCGGTCGGGCAGATGGAGCGAGCGCCGAGGAAGAAGGAGGTGTAACCGGACTTAACCTCTGCGTAGGTGTAAGCGCCGACATAACCGATCTTCGCCTTGTCGGCAGTGATCTTGCCGCTCTCGATCATCTCGTTGAGCTTCATACCCGCGGCAACGCCTGCGAGGTAACGGCCTTCGTAGATGGAAGCGAAAGCGTTGTGATAATTATCGAGCTTCTCGGTGTGAGCCATGGTACCGGTCGCGTGAGAGAACTGAACCTTGGGGTTCGCCTTAGCAGCCTCGATCATGTAGGACTCGTGACCGAAGGAATCCGCGAATACAAAGCCGCAGCCCTGGTCAACCAGGTCAAGAGCGGTCTCTTTGCAGGCGTTGGACTCTTCGATGTTGGTCTTGAGGATGCACTCAACGCCGAGGTTCTCACAAGCAGCCTTGGCAGCGTTGATGAAGTTGAGGTCATAGGTGGAGTTCTCATCATGCAGGAAGATGAAACCCGCCTTGAAGTCAGACTTCTTCTGGTCCGCAGTAGCCGCGGTGTTGTTGTTGTCGGCAGTCTTGGAACCGCCGCAGGCAGCGAGCGCGCCGCATACAAACAGAGCGACTAAGAGCAAAGCAATAATTTTCTTCATTTTTTCCTCCTAATAATTCTATTAAGGATTTTTACATGTGTTCCCGTTCGGAAACACGTCTGACAAGTAAATTATACATAAAATGGCTTTGCTTGACAATCCCTCATTATGTCAAATTTGTAACTCTTAACAGGGCTTATTTTATCATTTTTAACAAATTGTGAACAAGAGCCGCCGCTAACCGTTTCTTAAATTTCTGTTGAGGAAAATTCGGCTTTGTATTGAAAGGTTCATGCGGCTGCGGTATAATAGAATCGAAGAACAGCTTCGGTTGCATGCCACGGGCTGACACGCATGTCACCCCTCGCAATGACGATCCAAATACAGCGTCCCGACAGGACAAAGGAAGAATCATATGAACAGCTCTATTATACACGGCGATATCTGCTACAGCAGCGATAAGAATACCCTGGTCACCCGTGAGGGCGGCTATCTGGTGTGTGTGGACGGTATCTGTAAAGGCATTTTCGATACCATTCCCGAGGAGTATTCACACCTCGAGGTGCACGACTACAGCGGTATGCTGGTCATGCCGGGCATGGTCGATCTGCATATCCACGCGCCGCAGTACGCCTATCGCGGGCTGGGTATGGACAGAGAACTGCTCGACTGGCTGAACACCTACGCCTTTCCCGAAGAGAGCAAGTACTCCGATCTGAGCTATGCCGACAAAGCGTATACCATCTTCACCGACGCGATCAAGAGGAGCGCCACCACGCGGCTGGTGGTCTTCGGCACGCTGCACCGGGAAGCGACCGAGCTGTTGATGGACAAGCTCGAACAAAGCGGCGTAGTGAGCTTTGTGGGCAAGGTGAACATGGATCGCAATTCCCCCGACGATCTGCGAGAAGCAAGTGCAGAGGCATCGCTCGCCGACACCGAACGCTTCATCAAAGAAACACTGCACAAATACAAAAACACCGCGCCCATCATCACCCCGCGGTTTACGCCCTCGTGCAGTGATAAGCTGATGCGGGGCTTGGGCGAGCTGAGCCGAAAATACGGCGTGCGGGTGCAGTCGCACCTGAGCGAGAACCCCGGCGAGGTGGCATGGGTCAAAGAGCTGTGCCCGTGGGCGGAGAACTACGGCGAAGCGTACAACCGCTTCGGGCTGTTCGGCAAGCCCGAAAAAACCGTGATGGCGCACTGTGTGTACTCCGACGACAACGAGATCAAGCGCATGAAGGAGAACGGTGTGTTCATCGCGCACTGTCCCGCGTCGAACACCAACGTCGCCTCGGGGATCGCGCCGATGCGCAAATACCTTGATCTGGATATGAACCTCGGACTGGGCTCGGATGTGGCGGGCGGTCACAGCGAGAGTATGTTCACCGCGATGGTGGACGCGCTGCAGGTCAGCCGGCTGTACTGGCGGCTGGTCGATCAGAGCCAAAAGCCGCTGAATGTCACCGAGGTCTTTTATCTGGCGACCAAGGGCGGCGGCGCGTTCTTCGGCAAGGTCGGCTCCTTTGAAGAGGGCTACGAATGTGACGCGGTCATCCTCGACGACAGCCTCCTCCCCCATCCGCAAAAGCTGACGCTGCAAGAGCGCTTGGAGAGAGCGATCTACCTCGGCGGAGACGTCAAGGCGATGAAGGCAAAGTATTGCAGAGGGAAAGTGATAGTGAGGAGTGAGGAGTTAGGAGTGAGGAGTTAGGAGTTAGGAGTTAATGGTGGACTCCGTCCACACCTGATTCATGTTTTATAGCAACTAAATCTAACAGTAAATACAGAAAACGCTTGCAATTCTAAAACGAGTTGCAAGCGTTTATATTATCGGTTGAGATTGCCACGGGCTGACACGCGTGTCGAGCCCTCGCAATGACAATTTATATTCGGGTGAGGGCGGAGCCCTCCATCAATTTTCCACTTTACACTTTCAGTTTTCCACTACAAAAGGGTGAGGGCAACGCCCTCCCGAAACTCCTAACTCCTCACTCCTAACTCCTCACTCAAAACGACCGTTCCCGCGTTCCCTTTGATCGCGTCGCCCGCCTGATCCAGTGCGGCGATGATCGCCTGTCTCTTGGGGGAGCCTTGGACAAACCGCGCGCAGGCTTCCACCTTGGGCAGCATACTGCCCGCGGCAAACTCGCCGTCGGCGATATAGCGGCGCGCATCCTCCAAACTCATGCTGTCAAGACTGCGTTCATCGGGCTTGCCGAAGTGGATTTTCACCTTGTCGACCGCGGTAAGGATCATCAGGATATCGGCGTTGAGGTTCTCCGCCAAGAGCGCGGAACAGGTATCCTTGTCGATGACAGCGGCACAGCCCTTGAGATACGCCCCCTTGCGGCGCACGGGGATGCCGCCGCCTCCGCAGCAGACGACGACCGAGCCCTCGCGCAGAGAGGCGCGGATGGCGTCGATCTCGATAATATACTGCGGCTGAGGGGACGCGACCACACGCCGCCAGCCCCTGCCGGCATCCTCGGCGATCGGGTAGCCGTACTGCTCTTTCAGGCGCTGCGCCTGTTCACGCGTCATGAACTTGCCGATCGGCTTGGTCGGGTGCTTCATCGCGGGGTCATCGTTGCTCACCTCGACCTGTGTGATGATGGTGACGACGGGCTTGTACCTGCCGCGCAGCATCAGCTCCTTGCGCAGGGCGTTCTGGATATCGTAGCCGATGTACGCCTGGCTCATCGCGACGCACATGGAGAGCGAGGTTTTTTCCTCGGTCGGATCCTCGAGCAAAAGGGCGTTCATCGCGGCGTCGATCTTGCCCACCTGCGGGCCGTTGCCGTGGGTGATGACGACCTCGTTGCCGTCCTCGATCAGGTCGGCGATCGCCTTGGCGGTATGCTCCACCGCCTGTAATTGTTCGGTTAAGGTTTTGCCCAGAGCGTTCCCGCCCAGGGCGACGACAATTTTTTTCATAACGATAACCTCAGCCTCCCTTTCCTAAGGGAGGTGGCACGCAGTGCCGGAGGGTTGCAACCTCTCCTGCACATGGTTGTCAATATCTTCGCATACGTTTTTGAATTGTCGATGAATATCAAGGTTCGTATATCGCAATACCAAAAAGCCGTATTTTTCTATTTCTTTTGTACGATTAGCGTCATAGTCTAAAGCCAAATCGGTTTCATAATGCTGATTTCCATCTAATTCAATAACCAGTTTTGCTTTAGGACAGAAGAAGTCAACGATAAAGGATTCAATCACATATTGACGATGAAATCGTATAGGATAATTTCTTAAAAAATCATACCAAAGATGGTTTTCTTCTTTTGTAGGATTCTTTCTTAATACGCGCGCATTTTTCCGCGACTTTATTTCTCTGGGGATAGGCTTTTCTTTACTCATGGCAACCCTCAGTCGCTTCGCGACAGCCCTCCTCAGCGGAGGCAGCAGACCCTTTTGTCCGCTTTGCGGACATTTCCCCTAACAGGGGAATCTCCTTAGGAAAGGGAGCCTAATAATCCTTTCTGCTACGTGCCTTCTCCTCGAGCTCCTCCAGCGCCTTTGCGGGGTCTTTGACCTTGGCGAGGAAGATCATGGCGGCGATGACATAGGGCTTGTAGGACGCTTCCTTATACAGCGGCGCGCGATAGCGGTCGAATACGGACGCGGCTACCTCGCCCTCTTTGCAGCTCACGTCGGTGATGTCGGCGGGCAGGCAGTGCAGATACAGCGCCTTGCCGTCCCTGGTGAGCTGCATCATCTCTTCGGTGCACTCCCAGTCCTTATGGGTCGCGTTCTCGGCGAGCAGCTCCTGCTCGAGCTTGTCGATGCCGTCAAAATCGCCCTTGCCGTAGAGCGCGGTACGCTTCTCCATCGCGGCAAAGGACGCCCAGCTCTTGGGATAGACGATGTCGGCGTCTTTGAACGCTTCTTTCATATCGTTGGTTTTGGAGAACGAGCCGCCGTTCTTCTTGACATTCGCCTTGGCGACCTCCTCAACCTCGGGCATCACATCATAACCCTCGGGATGAGCGAGGACAACATCCATGCCGAAGCGGGTGAACAGACCGATCACACCCTGCGGTACGGAGAGGGGCTTGCCGTAGGACGGCGAATACGCCCATGTCATGGCGATCTTCTTGCCCTTGAGGTTCTCGACGCCGCCGAAATAATGGATCACGTGGTCGAGGTCGGCGAGGGTCTGGGTCGGGTGATCGATGTCGCACTGCAGGTTGACGAGGGTCGGCTTTTGCTCGAGCACGCCGTCCTCATAGCCCTCCTTGAGCGCGTCGGCGACCTCCTTTTGATAGGTGTGACCCTTGCCGATGTACATATCGTCGCGGATACCGACGACGTCCGCCATGAACGAGATCATGTTGGCGGTCTCGCGGACGGTCTCGCCGTGGGCGATCTGGCTCTTTCCCTCGTCCAGATCCTGCACCTCCAAGCCGAGCAGGTTGCACGCGGAGGCAAAGGAGAAACGGGTGCGGGTGGAATTGTCGCGGAAGTTGCTGATTCCTAACCCTGAGTCAAAAATCTTGGTGGAGATATTGCGCTCTCGAAGGTCGCGCAGTGCGTCCGCCACGGCGAACACGGCGGCGATCTCATCATCCGACTTGTCCCATGTCAGGAAAAAGTCGTTTTCATACATGTTTTGAATATCCAAACCGCGGAGCTTCGCGGCGAGTTCAGCTGTTTTGGTCATAGTAGATTCCTTTCTGAGCCTCCCTTTCCTAAGGGAGGTGGCACGAAGTGCCGGAGGGTTGCAACCTCTCCTGCACATGGTGGTCAATATCTTCACATACATTTTTGAATTGTCGGTGAATTTCAAGGTTCGTGTATCGCAATACCAAAAAACCGTACTTTTCTATTGCTTTTGTACGGTTAACGTCGTAATCCAAAGCCGAATCGGTTTCGTAATGTTGATTTCCGTCCAGTTCAATCACCAATCTTGCTTTCGGACAAAAGAAGTCAACAATATAGGATTCTATGACGTATTGTCTATGAAAACGTACCGGATAACTCCGCAGAAAATCATACCAAAGATGGTTTTCTTCTTTGGTCGGATTCTTTCTTAAGGTACGTGCGTTTTTTCTGGACTGTAATTCCCTTGGGATAGGTTTATCTTTACTCAAACGACAACCCTCCGCCCCTTGACACGCGTGTCCGGGGCACCTCCCTTAGGAAAGGGAGGCATTGTAATTCATCGGAACGGCGGCGTACACGGCGGCGCAGCGCACCAGATCCGCCTTCCATGTGATCTCATTGGGAGCGTGCGCCTGTGCCTCTGCGCCGGGACCGAAGCCGATGCACGGAATACCGTAGCGACCCATGATGGACACGCCGTTGGTCGAGAACGTCCACTTGTCGACTCTGGGCTCGCCGTACATGCCCTTGTGCGCGGCTACCATCGCCTTGCACGCGGGATGACTCTCGGGGATGACCCATGTCGGGAAGAAGCACTCGGTCGGATAGACCAGCCCCGTCCATGACGGACGCTCGTATTTATACATCGAAACTTCCGCGCCGTACTTCTTAACGGACGGCAGGCTGCGCACTTCTTCCAAGGCGCTCTCCCATGTCTCGCCGTCGGTCAGACGGCGGTCGAGTGAGATCGCCGCGAAGTCCGCTACCGCACAGCGTGACGGAGAATTGTAGAACTGCTGGGTGACGGTGACGGTGCCCTTGCCGAGGAAGGGATCGTAATGCAGGCGCTCGTTGAGCTCCTTGACGTCCAGCACGATCTCAGCCATTTTATAGATCGCGTTATCGCCGCGCTCGGGAGCGGAGCCGTGGCAGGAAACGCCCTTGACCTCGACGCGGATCTCCATGCGGCCGCGGTGACCGCGATAGATGCCCTGATCGGTCGGCTCGGTGATGACGACGAACTCGGGGGTAATATCCATCTCGTTATGGATGAACTGCCAGCATAAGCCGTCGCAGTCCTCTTCCTGCACGGTACCGGTGACCAGCACCTTGTAGCCCTCGGGGATCAGCCCGAGATCCTTCATGATCTTGGCGCCGTAGACAGCGGATACCACGCCGCCTGTCTGGTCAGATCCGCCGCGGCCGCCGATCTCGGTGTCATTCTCATAACCCTTGTAGGGGTCGAACTTCCAGTTAGAAAGCTCGCCCAGTCCGACGGTGTCGATGTGGCCGTCATAGGCGATGATCTTCTCGCCCTTGCCCATCACGCCGTGGACGTTGCCCATCTTGTCGATGAACGCCTCGTCAAAGCCGAGCTTTTCCATTTCCCTAACGATACGCTTGGCGACGCCCTCTTCCTCGGCAGACTCGCTCGGGATGGCGATCAGCTCGCGCAGAAAAGCGGTCATGTCCTTTTCATAGTTTTCGGCAGCTTTTTTGATCGCGGAATAATCAATCATGGTAATCCTCCTTTTCATGGCTCAGCCAATAAACTTCCCCGGTGCAAGCACTAATACTAAGTATCATTAAAACACTTTAACATTTATTGCGATAAATTCCGCATAGCGGTGTTGTCGTCCTTGACATACGCCAGTATGCCTGCGTCCTCCGCCTTGCTCTGCGAAATTTCTCGCTAACAAATTTGTTAAAGCGTTTAATAGATACTTAGTATAAATATACCCGCTCAAGGGTTTGTCCCTTTTTATCGGTTGAGATTGCCACGGGCTGACACGCGTGTCGAGCCCTCGCAATGACTGTTTAAAATGCGCCGCGGCGCAACTCATTTTGTACACTTCTATTGTAATACAACTAAGGCTGAGTTTCAATGGATTTTTCAATAAAATCTAAAAATTTTTTAGAAAAATCCAAATTTTATTTGACACGGCGTTTTGTCGTAGTATAATAGAAGAAAAGACCACTCTATGACGGAAGATCTTCGGATTTTCCGCACCCTGAAACGAGGTGATCTCTTGCTCAACGAACAACTCAAAACCACCCTGTGCTCCCTCGCGCACGCTATCGCCCTGCACTACGGCAAAAGCTGTGAGGTCGCCATCCACGATCTGACGGTCAAGAACGCCGCCGACAGCTCCATCATCTACATCGAAAACGGTGAGGTGACGGGCAGGAAGGTGGGCGACGGCGCCTCGGCTGTGGTGCTCGAGGAGCTCAGTCAGGCGGAACAGACGCGTGAGGATCGCATCGGCTACTTCACCAAGACCACCGACGGCAAGGTGCTCAAATCCACCACCGTCTACATCCGCGACGACAAGGGCAAGGCGATCGCGATCTTTTCGATCAACCACGACATCACCGCGCTGAGCGTTGCCGCCGCGTCACTGACGGAGCTGACCGCTCCCGCGACCGCGTCCGAGCCCGAGAAGATCACGCCGCATGTCGGCGAGCTGCTCGACGAGCTGTTGTGGAAATCCACCGAGCTGATCGGCAAGCCCGTCGCCCTGATGAACAAGGATGACAAACAGCGCGCGATCCGCTATCTGAACAGCAAGGGCGCGCTGTTGATCACCAAATCAGGCGACAAGATCGCGACCTACTTCGGCATCTCAAAGTTCACGCTCTATTCGTACTTGACGGATGAAGAGGAATCGGATTAACCGAATGGTAGGGTACGGCGCCCGTCGACGTACCGCATGGCAGGAACGCTTATTTCCTATCCAATGCTCCCGATATCAAAAACGTCCGTCATTCTACGGTACGTCATAAATGCCGTACCCTACGAAAAGATTGATTTGCTTCGCATTACAAAATGATAATAATGGAAATGTTTCGGCGGGAGCACTTCGCCCTACATATACCCCACCATAGTTTAGGAGGATATCATGATCGACTTTACCGTTAACAAAGAAGGATTACAACACAATATCGAGAAAGCGCGACAGAACGGCATCATCATCCCGACCATCAAGCAGATGCAGCACCCAGAGCTGATCCCCGAACAGATCAAAGAAAAGCTCAGCCACACAGGGCTGTGGGACGTTGACCCCGTCAACCTGTTCCGCATCACCTGGAAGAATGAGCCCAAGGAAAGCGGCGGTCTGTTCCGCGAGGTGCCGAACATCATCGAGCTGCCCTCTGCCCTCACCGGCGTGAAAGCGCGGATCTTCGCGATCGTCGGCAAGTGGTTCCCCACCGGCTGTCATAAGGTCGGCGCGTCGTTCGGATGCTTAGCGCCGCGACTGGTGACTGGTCAGTTTGACGCGACCCGTCACAAGGCGGTATGGCCGTCCACCGGCAACTACTGCCGCGGCGGCGCCTTCAACTCAAAGCTGCTGTCCGTTGACAGTATCGCGATCCTGCCCGCCGAGATGAGCCGCGAGCGCTTTGATTGGCTCAGTAAAATCGCGGGCGAGGTCATCGCGACCCCCGGCTGTGAATCTAATGTCAAAGAGATCTTCGACAAGACATGGGAGCTCAAGCAGCGCCCCGAGGTCATGATCTTCAACCAGTTTGAAGAGATGGGCAATCCGTTATGGCACTACAATGTCACCGGTCACGCGTTAGCGGACGCGTTTGAAGCGATCAAGGGCGAGAAGGATCGCTTTGCGGGCGCGTGCTTTACCTCCGGTTCGGCAGGCACGATGAGCGCGGGCGACTACCTCAAGGAGCAGTACCCGAACCTCAAGCTCGGCGTCGGCGAAGCATTGCAGTGCCCCACGATCTTAGACAACGGCTTCGGCGGTCACCGCATCGAGGGCATCGGCGACAAGCATATCCCGTGGATCCACAACGTCAAGAACACCGACATGGTCGTGGACATCGACGACGAGGACAGCCAGCGACTGCTCCGACTGTTCAACACACCGGAGGGTATCGATTATCTGGTATCCGTCGGTGTGGAACGCGAGCTCGCCGAACAGCTCAGCCTGCTCGGTATCTCGGGCATCGCGAACATCCTGTGCTGTATCAAGATGGCGAAGTACTATGAGTTCACCGAGCATGATGTGCTGGGCACCGTGCTGACCGACAGTGCTGCCATGTATCAGAGCCGTATCAAGGAGCTCGAAGAGAGGTACGGCGACTACGATGTGCACAAGGCAGAGCTCGACCACAACCTGCACATCCTCAACCTCAAGGACGACAACATGCTGGAGCTCAGCTACAAAGAGCGCAAGCGTGTGCATAACCTCAAATACTACACATGGGTCGAACAGCAGGGCCGCACTGCCGAGGAGCTCAACGCCCTGTGGTATGACACCGAAAACACCTGGGACGCCGTGCACAAGCAGGCAGAACAGCTCGACGAATACATCGACGCGTTCAATAAGGAAGTCGGACTTTTGTAAGTGAGGAGTGAGGAGTTAGGAGTGAGGAGTTAAAAGTCTGTATGCTTTTGTTCCTCATTCTCATATGATCCTATGAAACATGTTATCAACTGCAAATGCGTCAAATGCGGGAGGACATATGCTCCCGCGGCGGATATCACCACCTGCGAGTGCGGCGGTATCCTCGACGTGATCTATGACTACGAATCTATCAAAACCAAATTCAATAAAGAGGTACTGGCACACCGTGACGAGCCCACCATGTGGCGCTACCGCGAGCTGCTGCCGATCGAAGAAGATACCGTGCCCGCGGGACTGCGGGTCGGGATGTCGCCGATGTATGAAGCGGATAACATCGCGCGCGATCTCGGCATCAAGCGCCTGTACATCAAGGATGACGGCGTCAACCCCACCGCCTCTCTCAAGGATCGCGCCTCCGCCATGGCGGTGACCAAGGCGATCGAGGCGGGCTATGACACCATCGCCTGCTCCTCCACCGGCAACGCCGCATCATCGCTTGCGGGCAACGCGGCAAAGGCAGGGCTCAAAACCTACATCTTTGTGCCGTCACGCGCGCCGAAGGGCAAGATCGCCCAACTGATGATGTTCGGTGCAAACCTGACCGCTGTAGACGGCAGCTATGAAGAGACCTTTGAGCTGAGCAAAGCCGCCATCGATAAATACGGCTGGTACAACCGCAACGCCGCGATCAACCCCTATCTCAGCGAGGGCAAAAAGACCGTCGCGCACGAGATCTGCGAACAGCTTAATTTCCGCGCGCCGGACTTTGTCGCCGTATCGGTCGGTGACGGCTGTACCGTAGCGGGCGTGTACAAGGGGCTGTACGACATGTATAGGGTCGGGCTGATCGACCGTATCCCGCGTATCATCAGCGTGCAGGCACAGGGCTGCTGTCCGATCAACACCGCCGTGATGACGGGTGAAGAATGGCAGCCGCAGGAGGAGAACACCTATGCGGATTCGATCGCCGTGGGCGTGCCGCGCAATCCGGATAAAGCGATCAATGCCATCAAAAACAGCGACGGCATCTGCGTCAACGTCACCGATGACGAGATTCGTTTCGCGCAAAAGTACCTCGCCAAAAACGCGGGTGTATTCGGCGAGCCCGCGGGCGTGACCGCTACGGCGGGGCTGTTAAAGCTCAGCCGTGAGGGGAGATTACCGCATGACGCGACCATCGTATCCATCGTCACGGGCAACGGATTAAAGGACATCGATTCCGCGATCCAATCCGTCGGCGAGCCTGTACATTGCAAGAACGATCTGGGAGAGTTTGAAGCGAAGTTCGGATTGTAGAATACGCAATGACGTATTAATTGGATATTCCTGACTTTTGGGTATATAAAGCGACATCCCGGGGGAGCCTTTCCCTCGGGATGTCGCTTTATAGCTTTATATTAGTTTTCTTCCGAAAATTCCAGCAGATCGCCGGGTTGACAGTGCAACGTTTCACAGATCGCGATCAAGGTAGAAAACCGTATCGCGCTGATATGACCGTTTTTGAGCTTGCTGAGGTTCACATTAGAAATGCCGACCTTCTCACTGAGTTCATTCAAACCGATCTTCCGATCCGCCATCACGCGGTCGAGCCTTACAATAATTTTCCCCATATCTTCACCTTACACCGTTTCGTCGTGCTCTTTTTGCAGTTCTGTACCGTATTTGAAGATCATCGTTAAGATGAAAATAATAATGACAAACGCAACCGAGATCATGTCGACATCAAAGTGAAAGGAGCCGCCTTGCATAGCGGAGATCGCCGATTTCATGATCTGTACAGTCGCCATGCAGGGAATCAGCGCGATCGCGAACGCACGCATTTTCTTGACGACTTCTTCGCTGAACGGACTGTCGCACACCATAAACTGCTTCATCAAGGCGCGGAAGAAGAACAGCGCCACAACGATCGCCGCGACATAGACCATTCCGTAAACGAGCATCAGCATACCGTCATTCAGATCAAAGTGAAGCTGCCTGAAGTCGCCGTTGACATTCAGATTACCATTCTCGTTTTTGACGTCCAGGCTGCCGGTGCTGATCTCACCGAGCGCAATGTGTCCGCTGCCGGTGTTCACATAAAACTGCTCGCCGTTCAAGCCGAAATACTCGGTGTTCACATTCACATCGATCGTTCCCGTTCCGTCGACCGTCACACTGTCCTTAGGAACACAGGCGATAATGATACCGCCGGCAAGCATAAAGCCTTCCGTGACGAGCAAGCATACGATGATGATCATGGTGATGATCTTGGCGACCTTACCGAAAACATTGATCTTTCTCTTGATTGTATTTTCCATGACATTTCCCTCTTTGTTGAAAAGATTAAGTAATTAACGTTTATCGTTAACTCTTGACTGTATTATAACACAGAAAAATCGTTTGTCAATAGTTTTTTATCGAAAAACGTTAATTTTTTTATCTATCCATAGATCCAGAGGGTTTCTGTGCCCTTTCCATGCGCTTCCAGCTGATGAAGCCGTAGATGTCCCCCGCAAGGAACGCGGCAAAGCAGATCACGGTGCTGACGTAACTACGGTCGGTCAGCGCCGCCAACGCCCACAGGATCATCAACACCACATCGTTACAGGCGTAGGCGACCGCATAGTACGGACTGCGGCGCGCGGTCAGGTAGACGGCGGCAAAGCTGGTGCTCACGGAGAGGGTGGACGGGAGCAGATTCGCCGTGCCGAGCGCGCGTAAGATAAAGTAGAAGAGAGCCGTCACAGCGACGGTCAGCACCGCGAGCAAAAGCCACTCGCGTTTCGGCAGCTTCGCGTTGACCGTCACCTGGGCGCGGTTACCGCGGTAGGGATTGCGCAGCCATGTGATCAGCGACCAGACCGACATCGGAAGCGTCATGCCGACATAGGTCAGCAGCTCGCCGTAGTAGGAGAAGCGGTAGGAGATGTAGCCGTAGACCGAGGCGAAAATGATCATCAGCACCATGCCGATGGGATTGCCCTTGGCGGCAAAGAGCAGCGAGGTCACACCGATCAGCGACGCGAGCAGGTTGAGCAGATCGCCGCCGAACACGATGTGCGACACGGCGATCAGGCAGACCGATACCGTCCAGATGATCTTTTCGGTATTGCTGAAATAATTGAGCTTATCATAAAAACGTTTCATTCTACTATAAACAGGTGCGGGCATCGCCCGCCATTAACTCCTCACTCCTCGCAGTAGCTCTCAGCCAATCAGCGTTCGCAAGTATGCTCCGCTTCTTGGGAGAGCCTTGCATGGGTGCTGTTTGCCAATCACAGGCTTTGCCTCTTCTTGGACAGCACCTCAACTCCTAACTATATTAAGCCAGCTTCAAATCTCCATCCTTGACCCAACCGATCCTGCGCAGGAGCAGGTTGATCAGCGGGGTGATCACGGCGGGGAGCACGATGCAGATCAGTATCAGTCCGATCCAGTCCATCGCGCCGGGGGCGATCATCTCGGCACCCTTTGCGATCGCTTCTTCAGATGGATTGAACCAACCAGTGATGACGCCGATCTGGCCGCACAGTCCGCAGGTGCCCATGCCGGAGTTGATGGGCGCGCCGTTCATTTGGAGTTGGAACACGCAGGTGGCGATCGGCCCCGTGATCGCGGAGGTCACGATGGGCGCGATCCAGATACGCGGATTTTTGACGATGTTCGGCATCTGGAGCATCGAGGTGCCTAAACCCTGGCTGACCAGTCCGCCCCAGCGATTCTCACGGAAGGACATCACCGCAAAGCCGACCATCTGCGCGCAGCAGCCCGCGACCGCAGCGCCGCCGGCCAATCCCGTGAGCGCAAGCACCGAGCAGATCGCCGCCGATGAGATCGGCAACGTCAGCGCGATACCGACCAGCACACTTACCACGATGCCCATCAAAAAGGGCTGTAACTTCGTCGCCGAGTCGATCAGGATACCGAACCAGCTTGCCGCCGTACCGATCGGGGGCGCGATCAGCTTTGCCAGCGCCACGCCGACGAGGATCGTCACCGCAGGGGTCACGAGGATGTCGACCTTGGTTTCCTTACTGACCGCCTTGCCGCATTCGGCGGCAATGATCGCGATCACCAGAACCGCTAACGGCCCGCCTGCGCCGCCCTCGGCATTTGCCGCCCAACCGACTGCCGCCAGTGAGAACAGCACCATGGGGTCAGCCTTGAGCGCGTAGCCGATGGCGACCGCCATCGCGGGACCCGACACCGCCATCGCGTAGGTGCCGATATCGGTGAAGAACTGCCAGCCCGACAGCACGCCGACGGTCTTGATGATCGTGCCGATCAGCAGGGAGCAGAACAGACCCTGCGCCATCGCGCCGAGCGCGTCGATGCCGTAGCGTTTCCACGAGATCTCGATATTTTTGCGTTTTAAAAACGCTTTGAATTTGGACATTGGTTATCCCCCATTTTTGTAGGGGCGGGTCTTGACCCGCCCGATTGGAAATCAAAATTGATTATCAAATATGAATATAAACAACAAAATGCCGAAAGTCAACGGACAATCGGCATTTACTCTGTTTTGAACAATTTCAGCGTTTTAAAGCGCTGTTTTATTGCACAATTTTTTGACGGTTTAGTGTGTTAAATCGCTTTTGATCCATTTAACAATAGTACGTGATCTCGCCGAAGAAGCCCAGCCATTTTTCGACAACGATACGGCTGTTCGCCTCTATGGCACGGCTGAGATAATGCAGGGTTTTCGTATCCAGTCCCGAGTTGTTGTGTGCCAAAACTGCCTTGCCGGATCTCGTGATCCAGAATTTTGTCGCATTAGCAACCGGCTTTCCGACAGCGACGTGAACATGGATCGGTTCGAGCGGTTTGTTTTCATTCGCCCAGAAATACACCCAAAAGGAACCGATCTTAAAAACCTGCGGCATGATCAAATCCTCCGTTTTGAGAGAGTTCCAGTATCAAATGTGCGTTATCTTCTATGATACGCTGAAAGTATTGAATCTCTGCCTCGGTAAAGCCGTTGATCTCTTGCCATTCATACTTCGGCAAAATACAATATGCGCTGTGGAAGCCATCGGATTCGACCGCTTTTTCGACGTACACTTTGACCGAACCGTTTTCATCCATTTCGGAATGAACGATCTCGGTATCTTCATCGAGCGTCAGATAGGGATACATCATTATGATCACCTCAACTAATAGTATAGCACAGTATTCAGAAAGATTCAACAATGCAGATCACACAGCGTGAGCGGTGGCGACGACGTCTACGCCTGTGCCCGCGACATCGGGGATCAGCACCTCGCCGATCACGACGGGCGCCTGCACCTGTGCGGCGTTGATCGCCTCCATCACCGCGCCGATCTTATCCTTGGGGATATCGACCTGCGTTTTGCACGCGACGCGATCCTTTTTTCCGCCCGTGACCTTGATCGTCGAGGTGACGACGCGGGTGGGGTTGGTGACCTCTTTTTCGGCATAGGTCTTGCCGCGCGGACAGGTGTAACCGCTGATATCCTTGATCGTATCGCCGTCCATCTCGACAGTCAACAAACAGCCCATCGGGCAGTTGATACAGGTGAGTTCTCGTATTTCCATAGCATTTCCTTTCTTTTTCAAAGGCCCCCTTTCCTAAGGGGGCTGTCGCCGACACGCGTGTCATAGCGACCGGGGGTTGCAACCCTCCGCCCTTCGGGCACCTCCCTTAGAAAAGGGAGGCTATCCCTCTATCTTCACTGTGATCGTTTTCAGGTCGGGGTATTCATCAAGATTCTTCTTTGTCAGGATGACCTGCTCCATCTCGCCGGGCGCTAAGATGCGCTTCTTTTGGTGGCGAAAGCGGGTATCGTCAAAATACACGCTGACATAGGAATCCTTGTACACATCCCCTACGCGGAAACGGATCGTCAAATTATCTTCCACATGATCGGGTCGGACGGTGACGGGTACGGTGTAGCGCACGCCGCCCTCAGCCTTCACGGCGATCTCTCTGCCACTGTCGGCGGCGTGTTCTCCGCGCGCGTAACGTGACGCGGTCACGCCTGCTTTTGCCGCTTCTTCCGATACAAAGTCCACGAGGTCGTGCACATGCAGGACATTGCCGCAGGCAAACACGCCCTCGATGTTGGTCTCTAAGCTCTCGTTGACGACAGGGCCGTTGGTCACGGGATTGAGCTGCACGCCCGCGGCGGTGCTCAGCTCATTCTCGGGGATCAGACCGCAGGACAGGAGCAGGGTATCGCAGGTATAGCGCTCCTCGGTGCCCTTGATCGGCTTGCGGTCGGCGCCGACCTCGGCGATGGTCACGGCGGTGATATGCTCCTTGCCCTCGATATCCACGACCGTGTGCGATAACCGCAGGGGGATATCGAAGTCATCCAGACACTGCACGATATTGCGCTTCAAGCCGCCCGAATACGGCATCAGCTCGGCGACGAGCTTCACCTTTGCGCCCTCCAAGGTCATGCGGCGCGCCATGATCAGACCGATATCACCCGAGCCGAGGATGACGACCTCTTTGCCGGGCATGTAACCCTCGATATTGACCAGACGCTGTGCCGTACCTGCCGAGAAGATGCCGGCGGGTCGATAGCCGGGGATGTTCAATGCCCCGCGCGGACGTTCACGACAGCCCATCGCGAGGATGACCGCCTTCGCCTCAATCTGAAACATGCCGTCCTCACGGTTCATGGCGGTCACGACTCTGTCGGGTGAGATCTCCATGACCATGGTGTTCAGCAGATACGGGATCTTGCGTTCATTCACTTGTTGTATAAAGCGGTCGGCGTACTCGGGGCCTGTCAGCTCTTCCTTGAAGGTGTGCAGTCCGAAGCCGTTGTGGATGCACTGGTTGAGGATGCCGCCGAGCTGCTCATCGCGCTCCAAGATCAGGATGCTTTCTGCTCCGTCATCATATGCCGCGACAGCCGCCGCCAGTCCCGCGGGGCCTCCGCCGACGATGACGATATCAACTTTATTCATGCGTGTCACCGTCCTTTGTCCGTGCGTTGACGATCGTGGAGCTGCCGCCGCTCTTGGTGACCTCAGTGAGGTCAATACTGAGCTCACGGCGCAGGATCTCCATCACCTTGGGGCTGCAAAAGCCCGCCTGACAGCGCCCCATGCCCGCGCGTGTGCGGCGCTTGACGCCGTCGAGTGAGCGCGCGCCGACAGGGCGGCGGATCGCGTCGAGGATCTCGCCCTCGGTAACGGATTCACATCGGCAGATGATGTTGCCGTACGCGGGCTCACGTTTGATCAGTTCGTTACGTTCCTCCAACGACAAAGTCGAGGGATTCAGTATATCCTTTCGCTGAGCGATGAAATCCGCTTTCTCGCTCAGGCTGTATTTCTTCCGGATCAAATCGGCGATATACACGCCGATGGCAGGCGACGCAGTCAGTCCGGGGCTTTCGATACCCGCGCAGTCAAAGAAGCCGGGCGCGTCGTCGGGCTCGCCGAGGATGAAATCGCCGCCGTCCTCATGCGCGCGTAATCCCGCGAAGGAGGTGATGACCTGTCGGATCGGGAGATTCTTGACGCTGAGCGCTGACTTTTCGATCACGCTGTCGATGCCGTCGGCAAAGGTGGCGGTGCACTCCTTATCGTCCATATCCACGGCGGTGGGGCCGACGATGGTGTTGCCGTGGACGGTGGGCGTGACCAGCACGCCCTTACCGAGCTTGGTGGGCAGCTGGAAGATGGTATGGTTCACAAAGCCCTGTACCGCGCGGTCAAGCAGGATATAGTCGCCGCGGCGCGGGGTGATATGGAGCTTCTTTGAGGACACCATATTATGGAGCACATCCGCGTAAACGCCCGCGGCATTGACGACAGCCGCGGCTGTATATTCCTCATCATTGGTCACAACGTGCCAGAGGTCATGATCGCAATAAACCTTCTTAACTTCACTGTCAAAGCGGAACTCAACTCCGTTGACAGCGGCGTTCTCGGCAAAGGCGATCGTCAGCTTGAACGGACAGATCACGCCTGCCGTGGGCGCGTAGAGCGCGGCGACGACCTCGTCACCGATATGCGGCTCCACTTTGAGCAGTTCCTCACGGCTGAGGATCGTGAGACCCTCTACACCGTTCTTCTCTCCCCTCTCTTTGAGCGCTTCGAGATTGGGGATGTTCTTTTCATCGGTGCAGATGGTCAATGAGCCGATGCGGTCGAAGGGAACATCCAGCTCGTCGCAGACGTCGCCCATCATGCGATTGCCCTCCAGATTGAACCGCGCCTTGAGGGTGCCGTTATGCGCGTCATAGCCCGAATGGACGATGCCGCTGTTCGCCTTGCTGGTACCGGAGCAAACGTCCTCGTTCTTTTCGAGCACCAGCACCTTGGCGTTATATTTACTGAGTTCTCGGGCGACAGCGCAACCGATCACGCCCGCACCGAGGATAATAATGTCGTACATGTTTCTTGTTCCTCACTTATTGGATAGATAGCCTTCCCCCCGGGGGGAAGGTGTCAACAACGTTGACGGATGAGGGGCTCACCTTGCATCCAAATGCTTTATACAAAGAGTTTTCTTCCTTTCATCGAACTCTCAATTTGACGCCCAATGTCATGACATACATTGTCAAACTCTTTATGTATTTGTCGATTGGTATATCGCAACACTTTAACCCCGATTCTTCTAAAATAATCATCACGTTCTCTATCGTGGTGTTCTCCGGCTTCTGAATAATGTTGTGAACCGTCGAGTTCAATTATTATTCTTGCTTCGGAGACATAAAAATCAACGATATATTCTCCGATCACCTTTTGACGATTCACAGTAACAGGTAATCGTTTCAGATAATCATACCAAAGGTGTCTTTCTTCTTTTGTCATATTCTTACGGAGCTTTTGTGAAAAACCGGTTAGTTTATTCTGCATCGTTCACCACTCTTTGGAAAAAGGATCATAAGGATAGGTCATCCCCTCATCAGTCAGACAAGACTGTCTGACAGCTTCCCCCCGAGGGGAAGCCTTTATTAACTCCTCACTCTACTTCGCCCATCCCTTGGTGGCGGCGACGGCTTTGTTCCAGCCTTCGATCTCCGTTTTGCGCCACTCGTCGTCGCGCTCAGGCAGAAACTCGCGTTCTCTGCGCCACTGGCGCTTGACGTCCTCTTTATCCGTCCAGAAGCCGACTGCCAAGCCCGCGAGGTACGATGCGCCCATCGCGGTGGTCTCGACGCAGGCGGGACGGTGCACGGGGGCGTTCATCACGTCCGCCTGGAACTGCATGAGAAAGTTGTTCATACTCGCGCCGCCGTCGACCTTGAGTGAATCCAGACGGATGCCCGAATCCAGCTCCATGGCGTGGAGCACGTCGTTGGTCTGGAAGGCGAGGGATTCGAGCGTCGCGCGGATCAGGTGGTATTTGTTCACGCCGCGGGTCAGTCCCATGATCGCGCCGCGCGCGTAGGGATCCCAGTGCGGTGCGCCCAAGCCCGTGAACGCGGGCACGACATAACAGCCCGCCGTATCGTTCACGCGGGTGGCAAAGTATTCGCTGTCGGGTGAGCCGTCGATCAGCTTGAGCTCGTCACGGAGCCATTGGATCGCCGCGCCCGCGACATAGACAGAGCCTTCGAGTGCATAATTCACCTTGCCGTCGAGCCCCCACGCGATGGTGGTGAGCAGTCCGTTCTCGGAGAACACAGGCTTTTCGCCCGTGTTCATCAGCATAAAGCAGCCGGTGCCGTAAGTATTCTTCGCCTCGCCCTCATTGAAACAGGTCTGTCCGAACAGCGCAGCCTGCTGATCGCCCGCGGCTCCCGCGATCGGGATCTCGCCGCCGAAGAATTCGGGATCGGATACGCCGTAGATACAGCTCGAAGGGCGCACCTCGGGCAGCATACAGGCGGGGATATCGAGCTCTTGTAAGATATCTTCATCCCATGTGAGGGTATTGATGTTGAACAGCATCGTTCGCGAGGCGTTGGAGTAGTCGGTAACATGGATCCTGCCCTTCGAGAGCTTGTACATCAGCCATGTATCGACCGTGCCAAAGAGCAGCTCACCGCGCTCGGCGCGTTCACGCGCACCCTCGACGTTCTCTAAGATCCAGCGCAGCTTTGTCGCGGAAAAGTAGGGGTCGATAACCAGACCCGTCTTTTCACGAAAACTGTCAGTCAAGCCCTTTTCGACGAGCTGATCGGAGTATTCGGCGGTACGGCGGCACTGCCACACGATCGCGTGACAGACCGGCTGACCCGTCGCCTTATCCCACACGATGGTGGTCTCACGCTGGTTGGTGATGCCGATCGCGGCGATCTCGTCATAGGTCGCGCCGATCTTGCGCATCGCCTCACGAGCGACGCTCAGCTGCGTCTGCCAGATCTCGTTCGCGTCGTGCTCGACCCAACCGGGCTGCGGAAAAAACTGGGTGAATTCCTTTTGCGCCACCGAGCACATATTGCCCTCGCGGTCAAAGAGGATGCAACGGTTCGAGGTCGTGCCGGAATCCAGCGCCATGATATACTGCTTCATAGGTGCCTCCTGGGAATGCTTTTTGATTCAACCCTCCGAGCGCGCAAGCGCGCCCACCTCCCTTAGGAAAGGGAGGCTATCATTTATATTATACCAGTTTTGTAGGTGTTTTTTCTATCCTCATAGCATACAAGATTATGATCGGAAAACTGTACAATATTACCTTAATAAACCGAGAATAAATCTGAACTCAGACTTGTTCTCAGTTTATTACTGTTGTATAATGATATCAGAATCAGGAAATCGGTTGAGATTGCCACGGCTCTTGCGAGCCTCGCAATGACATTTAGAATAATAAGGTGCGATATGATCAAGATATTATTCGTCTGTCACGGGAACATCTGCCGCAGTCCGATGGCGGAATTCGTGATGAAAAAATATGTGAAGGACGCGGGACTGGAGAAGGAATTTGAGATCGCCTCCGCCGCTACCAGTCGCGAGGAGCTCGGCAATCCCGTCTATCCTCCCGCACGGCGTGAGCTCGCAAAACACGGGCTGTCCTGCTCGGGCAAGTACGCGCGGCAAATGACCGCCGCCGACTATGACCGCTACGATTACATCCCGATCATGGATCGAAACAATCAGCGCAACATCATGCGGATCATCGGCAGTGACCCCGAGAACAAGGTGCGCCTGCTGATGGAATACGCAGGCAGCTCCCGCGACGTCGCCGACCCGTGGTATACAGGCGACTTTGCAGCGACATGGGATGATGTTACTAAGGGGTGCAAGGCGCTGCTGGAAAATATCCGAAAAGAAAAAGGCATATAAAAACAGGCTGTCTGATTACGATTATCAGGCAGCCTTGTTTGTTGGTTGTTTTATTTTACTGTGCGGTACTATGCTGTTTCATTTATGCGTAGATCAATCTTGCGGCGGTGTCGAAGTCATAGTGCAGGTTCACCATGCTGACCGCCTCGCCGAGCTTACGCGTTAAACTGCGCTCGATGGCGGCGATGGGATAATCATCGTCGAGGGTGATATACTTGAGCAGCCAGCCCCTCTCACTGCGCTGCGCGCGCATGATGCGCATATCACGAAGGGAGGAGGTCTCCTGTGCGGCGGCGTCCATAATGTTCTCGGGCTTGATAAAAGATCTTTCAAATAACATGGTCATTCTCCTTTACTAAATAAACATTGTTCGTTCCGACAATCTTATTATAGCAAAGGATGATGACAATAAACGGGACTCTGGGCACGCGTGCCCTTCGCATCCGGCACGCGTTCCGCGCGTTCCCTTTTCTTTTTTGACTTCAAAGTACGATCAAATCGATGTGATCTGCTTACAAATATTTGGTAAATGACACAAGACCCGAAGCATACGCCTCGGGTCTTTTACGTTACCGATTCTTGATAGCGACATAAGGTGAGCGACTTCTCGTGATAGATTGCTCCATCCAAAACCATGCCGCTCGGACAGCCGTCGACTACAGCGGTGCGGTCGATCAACCTGCCATCCCGATCAAAATCGGGGTGCATCAATACCTCGGTGCGGTCGGGGATCTCCATTTCAAACAGATCGGTATATCTGCCAAAGTGCTCCGCCGTCCGCAAGCCCTGCTCGCGCCAGAATTTGTTATCGATCCGACCGTCGGTCACACATGGATGCGCGGACGTATCGAGGGTGCGGTTCAGGCGGATGCTGTTGATCCCGCAGTGGTGACAGGCATCGGCGAATATCGGCGCGAGGGCGCGATAGGTGTGCAGATAATGGTGGGAGTCAGCATGGGTGATCACGATACCCGCACGGCTAATGCGCTCCGCCTGCGCGCAAAGCTCCGCAAAAACCGCCTGACGCTCCGCCTCGTTCAGCTCGCACGGATGACGCAAAAACACGCGATGAAATGCACCGTCTTTGACAAATAACGGCATCGACATGATCTCACTCGTCAGCGGCAGACCCTCGGTCAGGTTGAAGTGAACGCCGATCCGGTCTGTCAGCCCATTCTCCTTTGCCATTTGAACAGCTTCATCAAAAAACGATCCGTTCGCCATCATAGTGGTATCGGTGATCAAGCCCTCACGCAGTGCGCGGATGATCGCCCGTGTGCAGCTCTCATTCATCCCGAAATCGTCTCCGTTGATCGTGACGCGCGGCATCCTCTCACCTCCCGAATCTTCTTTTATTCTATTGGATACCGCCGGTTCTGTCAAGATTTTCAAATGACAGATTCTTCCTGCGCGGATTTTGTATGAAAAAACCATCTCTGCATACAATAGTGTTGCAAGTTTTTGTGAACCAAATTAAGGAGATTCAGATATGAAAGCAACAGGAATCGTCAGACGCATCGATGACCTCGGCCGCGTCGTCATCCCCAAGGAGATCCGCCGCACCCTGCGTATCCGCGAGGGTGACCAGTCACTGACAACATTGACAAATTGGCAGAGATTCAGCTTCGCTATGTTGGATTTAGCCAAAAGAGCAGGCTTTGATTAGTACATATTGACGAACAAAAACACTAATGCTGTTAATATCCGAAAAGGAGGAATTGAACATGGACACCATTTATCACAACACCGAAAGAATTCAGCGCCTATCTGAGGAGCTGCTTCACAACACGCAACTGATAAAGAAGTATCAAGATGCATGCGATTTTGATCGATTTGTCAGCACGGCAAGGAAAGGAGCGCGCGTTACCTCCAGCATGTTTTTATTGTATCGGGAGCTGTTGCTTGCGCTCAACGAATCCATTCCGTCCTTTCCCGGTCTCGACAGGATCAATCAAATCGAATGTGAGATCATGGGTATCTCCGTTGAGCGGCTCGAGGAATTCCACTTCCCGATGTATAAGATCACACTCCCGATGCTCCTGCCCAATATGCGCAGGAGAAAGGAGGATTACAACAACGCCCTGACAAAGACGGTCGCCGAGGCCGTGCATCACTTCTGCATAGAAAACAACATCCAACCTTTTGAGCATGCAAAAGTGGCGTTTCTGACCTACTGCAATCATCCGCAGTTCGCCATCGACAATGACAACAAAGAGGCGTCCGTCATTATGAACGGATTGATCGGTCACTTTCTGATCGATGATTCACCGTACACATGCGACACCGCCTATTACTGCAAGTCGAAAGGAGTCGGTCAAAACAAAACCGAGATCTATATCGTAGATGACGAACATGATATCGATCTTCTGTTTCTGATCCGTGATATCCGCCGTGACGATACAAGTGATTGAGGTGTCACAAAGCTCCGCATTACCCCTGTCACAAATACCCGAAAACATATTTTTGAAATGTGACACAGGTAATTATTTTGACAATTCACTGTTGATGCGGACTGAGAGGCAATTGAAGCAGATTCGCCGCGCCACCTTCCTAAGGAACAAAAATATAAGGTACAAAAACCGTGTTGCATAATTGATGATTGATAAGGAGGACAAACGATGTCAAATAACGAAAAAAAGCCCGTGTATCACATCGACCTCAGTAAAGATAAATACGATTCGAGGTATGACAGAATTTTGAATATTCTGTATTACTCAAAAGAGATCCCCAGCGATCTTTATCAACATATGAATATGTCAAGCACCAACTTCAGAAAGACGATCTCGATCCTGAAGCAAAGAGGATATATCAAGCGGATCAGCAGAGACAGCGCTATCGGATATATCCTGACAAACTCGGGCAAGCTGCTGACCTCACACCCTCATTACATAAAGTATAAAGGATGTCTCGAGGACGATAACCGCCAGTACGATATCAAGCACCGAACCAGAAAAAGGCAATTCGCATATCTTTACGCCCTCCTCGACCGTATGGGGATCCCCTATGAATCCGATGAAAAGCCGGATATTTCGGAGACGTTCGACCAAAGCAATCATCAAGTAACCTTCTATACCGCGTTGGATTTCAAGCGCATGCTGGGTGTCAGGTCAACCGTATTCAAGGGTTCAAGAGTATTGGGCTTCTTCGCGGGAAGAGGAAAGATCATTCCTGTCTATCGGACGAACCATGAGATGAAAACCTTTTCTAAGCAAGAAGGGCTCCTCCCCTACTTCTTATATCAGTTTTATTCGATTCCCGTGAGCGACGCCATCCTGATCTGCAACGATGAAAAATCGGTGATCGATATCACAAAACAGATCATCGCCAATACCCGAAACGATAATAAAAAAGGCATCAATACCGCCAAGTATAATGCGTTCTATGTTTTCGATAGCGGAGATGGCTTTTATAGCCGCTTGGAGGATTTGTATGCCGATCACAGCGACTTGATGCACAAGATGATCGAACAGAACGACATTGAAACCACAGACAGGGATGATGAGGGAAGGTATCGGCTCTTGATCGGTACAGGCTTCTATCGAGATCATCCGGTATGGATCTGCCCGGGAAATATCGATGTCGTAACGCTCAGGCGGTTTGTTATTCACGCAAGCAGGAATGATAAGAGGAGTTTTATCCTTTGCCAGGATCGAGATCTAAAGATGGTGAAAGAGGTTGCCGAGGGAGCGTCGCTCAGAGTAGCGCCGATCAGAGAGCAGTAGAATAGTACGATAGCAAAGCCATCAACAATAGTGGGAACAGGTCGATAAAAACTATTCCCTGACAGCTGCTTCATTCGCAGTCAGTTATTCAATCAAAAAAATAATAAGGAGGTTCACAAAATGGAAAAGAACGAACAGAAAAAGAATCACGATATCGAAAAGGAAACCGTCGGTTTCAGCTTTCCGCTATCCGATCTTCTGTATACCCAGGGCTTCAGAAAAAGACTGGAGGCCGCAAGAAAAACACTGGAAGCCGACCCCAAAGCCGAGCTCACCTCATTCGGCATCCTGATCGTTTCGGATGAGTTGAGCGACGGAAAGTACGCAATCAAATCAACATCATTCGGCTCGATCAACAACACCATCAACACATTAGCTCATGTGCTGATCGACAAGCTGATAAAGGCTACCCCGCCCGAAAGGGAAGTGCGGGAGCAGGTGTTGGAAAACTTCATGGACTACTTTATCAGCGAAGCCACTGCTCGGTTTTTTAATGATGTTGAAAACGACGAAGGAACAGAATGAGATTACCATGTGGCATAATTCGTATCTCAACTAACTATATCGTCATGTTAAATCTATCATAAAAGCAGGTGTGGAATTCGATCCGATTCACGATTCATAACTTATGATGAAACAATGTGACGAGACTGCCGGTATATCGGCTATATCATAATACATATACGATAAAACGACCACCTATGATAGAACACTCGATTTATCATAGGTGGTCTTGTGTTTGTTCATTTATGGATCTATCTACTGCTGTGCAATCAACCGACGTTTCCGGATAGAATCACATAAATACACTGTTATATTTTGTAAATGAAAATTCACCGTGCTTCTGGTGTTATCCGATAATCAGACATCTCCGAAAACAACTGTCCATGATAGACTATTATTATTCAGAATAATGCAAGTGTTTTTCAGAATAATATGCAATTGATTCAGAATAATACAACCGATATTCCATGCATTATTCATTATCACTGACGCGAAGCTGAATCTAAATGAGACTCTTTTATGGTTATAAAGATGCAATGACACTATTCAAATTATCGATCACAAACTCCTGCGCCTTGTGGTTGTAGAGGGTGATATAGTAGCGCTCACCGTCATCTTTCTCTCTTCGCTCCACCGATAAGCCCAGCTTTGTGCCGTCATAGGTCGGGAGCTTGAAGGGCTTGCCGTTTGATTCTTCGATCTTTAGAACATGGATCGACATCAGCCAGTTTGTGATATCTGTTGCGCTGAGCTTCTTTCGGCGCTCGTCCTCCGCCAGATCATTGATCCGCTTTGTGATCTCGGAGATCGGGATCGGTGTATCCGAATACTCGAAATGACTCAACTGCTCCTCAGAGATATAAAACGGCAGCTTGCCTCTTTTGGTGGGGATATAGCGTTTGATCACCGGAATAAAAACAGCGCCGTATTGCTTGAGCTTTGTCTCGCCGACGCCATTGACGGCCAGGAATTCTTCATCCGTCGTCGGTAATTTCTCGCACATGTCGCGCAGAGCCGCGTCGGAGAATATCACATAAGCCGGTACGCCTCGCTTAGCGGCGATCTCAGCGCGTGTTTTCCTCAGGGCGTCGAACAATTCTCTGTTGTGGGCTTCAAACGCAGTTTCTTCTTCCTTCGGCTTTTGGGATTTGGCAGAAGTTCGGAGCAGGTCGGTCTGGACCATCATCACCTTTTCCTCTCCCCTGAGCACGCGCCATCCGGCATCCGTCACTTTAATGATCGGATAGCCCGCACCGACATAGCGCACATAATCCATGCGTTCCAACTCGTCGATCATCTCGTTGATAACCTTTTTCCTCTCGTTCTCCATGATACCGAAGGTAGAAAGCCGATCGAATCCGAGTGAATGCACACGGTCATTGACCTTTCCTCTCAGTGTATCCGTGATGACACGCGCGCCGAAACGCTGTCCAGTCTTCACGATACAGGACAGGATCTTCTGCGATTCGATGGTAGCGTCAAAGGTCCTCACCTTCGATCGACAGTTGGAGCATTTGTCACACCGATCATTGGCACTGTCACCGAAATAGCGCAGCATATGCGCTCTGAGGCACTCGCGCGTTTTGCAATACGCGATCATATGACCGAGCCGTTCGATCTCCTTCTTCTTGAAGGCTTCATTCTGCTCATCGCTGAGCTCGGGATTCGGTTCCATGTGGTCAATGAAATACCAAGCGGTTTGAATATCCTGTTGCCCAAACAGCAAAATACAATCGGAGTCTTCGCCGTCGCGACCTGCTCTACCCGCCTCCTGATAGTAACTCTCGAGATTCTTCGGCATGTTGTAGTGAATGACAAAGCGCACATCGGACTTGTCGATGCCCATGCCAAAAGCGTTGGTCGCGACCATGATCTGCTTGCGGTCGTAGACGAAGTCGTCCTGATTCTTGCGGCGCTCTTCATCACTCAACCCCGCATGATAGCGCGTTGCAGAAAAGCCCTTTTCGCACAGCAAAGCACAGACCTTCTCCACAGTTTTGCGTGTCGAGCAATAGATGATCCCCGCGTTGTTCATTCGGGAGAACAGCAGGTACAAAAGCTGCTTGGACTTCTGGGAGGTTCGTATCACCGAGAAAAACAGGTTGGGGCGATCAAAGCCTGTTGTGACTTCGATAGGATCGCGCAGTCCGAGAATTCGGACGATATCCTGCTTCACTTCCGCTGTCGCGGTAGCGGTAAAAGCACCTATCGTCGGGCGTTCGGGCAGTTCAGCGATAAACTCCGCGATGTTCAGATAGCTCGGGCGAAAATCCTGTCCCCACTGCGATACGCAATGCGCTTCATCAACTGCAACCAGCGGAATGCGGATACTTTTCGCTGTGCGGATGAAGCGTGATGATTTCAAGCGTTCGGGCGCGACATATACGATCTTGTAAATCCCGTTCACCATGTTATGGAGCGCCTTGTCGAACTGCGCGTCATTCAGGGAGCTGTTTAGATAAGCGGCTCTCACTCCCTGCGCAGTCAGTGCGTTGACCTGATCCTTCATCAAAGAGATCAGCGGAGAAACAACCAATGTAACACCGTCCAGCATCAATGCGGGCACCTGATAGCACAGCGACTTTCCCGCACCCGTCGGCATGATGGCAAGCGCATCTCGGCCCGACAACAGACTGTCAACAACATCTTCCTGCCCGCGACGAAATGAGCGATAACCAAAGTACCGCTCCAGCACGGCATATTTGTCTTTTGTATCAGTTGATTGTGCATGATCTATTTTATTAATTACAGCGCTACACATTGCCGTCACTTCCGTCCAATTTCGATAATATGTTTGATATTATTATACTATCACACCGAACATCTGTTTGTCAATAATATTTGGAATAACTATGGTAAGCCTACTTTCGCAAACCTTATATTTGCCAACTTTACAAAAATGTATTTTAGACAAATTAGTAGAATTGATGTATCACTTCTTGTGAGGATGTGTCACGATGATCCCGATTATTCCACCAGCACGGTCTATCACTGCAAGTTCAAGGACTTTGTGCAGTAGAACTCACTTGACAAGATCTGATGAAACGCGAACCGGCTTAAATATCATCAAATGTCGTAAGCGCGGCGATAAGCCATACGAAATATCTTTATCATCAACAAAAAGAAATACGCCTTCTACGGAACATACTTCAGTTTTCCATAGAAGGCGTGTTATTCTGTTTACAGATTTTATTCTGACAGTTCCTCATAGCCATCTGCGATGATGTCCATCCTGCCTTTCAATAAGGCATGATCAATTTTGATATCATATTTTCTGTAGTCCCATGTCGGAAGATCATCAACAAATGATGCTGCATCGCCCGAATAGCGAATATCACATGATCCGGTTTTATCGATACGATGAATGATATCCATCAATTCATCCGCAGACATATCATCAATGATTCCTCTGCCCTCACCCGCAACGATCTTTGGATAGGCTCTGCCCTGTCCGCGACCCATCGGCTCAATACCGGTTACCTCGATCTCAAACTCCTGACAACAGCCAAAGTCGTACTCCATCATCAGCTTGTCACCGATCTTTAATCCAAGCTCAGACAACCTTACGGTAAACACCATCCGATCATCGGGAATATCTTCTTCATCGCTCGGTAACTCATATGAAATACCGTTGTGAGAAATAGCGAACAGATGATATGCCATCGTATCAAAGGTAGCAAGTATCATATAGCCTAAATCACAGAGAAACGCGTTTGACGAAATCTTCGCTTCTCGCCATATTTTGTTTTCACAACCGACATAGGTTATCTTCAGTGTATATACATTCGTCATCCTGTTTCTCCTGCTTTCCCGATAGTTCAACGTATTGCTTCAATACGATCAAAGATCAAGCAACGTAGTTTTTCTTTCAACTCCTCCGTCAAAAAGGAGCTATTAACAATCGTCTCAAAGATATCTCGTTTACTGATCAGTCTATCAATCAAACGATTTGCAACCGTTCGTTCTATGCCACAGCTATCCGCAAACTTCAAAAAGTCATTTCGATGAAGATTACGCTTTTTGCCGTTAAGCGTCAACGCTGTCTGCTCGGTGTCAGCAGGGTTGACGGTGTTGACCGGGAGCATATCATAAGCATCAGAGATAATATAGGCGCCGCTATTCTCGTCTGTTTCAATCAACGAAAAGTTTTTTAAATGCATATCGGAGTTGCCTACGATAAAAGAAAAAACGACACGAATAAACAGCTCTGTGATATCTAAACCCGAGCGCGAGGAATAACGCTGAATGATCTTTGCACAGCGCTCATAGGAACCTTTGTATTTGTCCTCTGTCAAACGACCGTCAAGTTGGCAGAAATCCTCCATTGCGAGCATCTTACCGTCTCTGCGATCAATGCGCTTGGTAATATAGGCAAAAGCATTATCCTGTGCCTTGATACGGATCAGCGCATGGGGAACTGTTTTGATCCCTGCCTTTTCAGCCATTTGCATAACCAAATGTTCCGCTTCGGGCAAACAGGGATAGTCCTCGGTATTCGGTTTCAAGATATAACCTGTCGGATAATTGATCAATGTTAATCTCGGTTTTTCGCCGCTGTTATCCAAATGCAGTGACATCTTTTTTTGCACACCGGGGACGGTCAAGCCCTTGTTGGTACTCTCAACCGCCAGCCATTCAAGCATCTCCTGTGACACTTCGATATCGGGAAGCACCTTAGTGCCGAAAAATCTCTTCACACAGCGATTATGCCATTGGGTATTCTTCTCATGCTCGGAGGCGGTATCAATAATTGGTTTTCCACAGCATAAACAATTCATTCCGTCACCTCCCGAATCGAAACATTCCCGATCGGATCCTTGCAGGCGACGAGCAAGATACCAAAGCGATCCTTTTCGCTGAGCTTCCAATTATGGACAACAACATCCAAAAGCCAGCCCTCGGGAATCAATCCGTCAAAAAAAGCGAAAAGAGTTTTTGATTCATATGCTTCTTCTCTTAACGGTAAAGTCAAGCTGACCGGAGAAGAATGCTCCGAACGTAGATAGTCACTGTCATAAATAAAAGAGTATCCGGCGTCTGTCTCGCGCAGCAATCCCGCAAGTCGTCCTCGCACCAATACCTGTGCGCTACGATATTCGCTCACGTCTGATCATCCTTTCTTCCCGGTACAGCTTCCATTCCGAACATAGCAAGAGCTTGGTTGACCTTATCCATGCGGACAGTGGGTTTACCCTGCTCCAGTTCACGGACAAAACGCAAGCCAAGACCCGAGCGCAAAGCAAATTCTTCCTGTGTCAAACCTGCAGCTTTTCGATTTTCCTTTATATATATAGCAATAGGATTCATATTCATCACCGATTATATATTACACCCTATCGGTACTATTGTCAAGTGATTTTGCGTATATAAACACCCGAAAGGGATTATTTTATTCTCGCTTCAAATAATGCACCCTTTCGGGGCTATCTTCTATAAAATAGTCTGGAGCATCGACTACTTGTTAATAGTTTTTGATGCGATCTCTGTCTTATTCTTTGGATAGCAACGCATAATTGGAAATTTTGAAATACATTTTTCCATTCATTATTACCCATTATATAGACCCATCACCGACAACATTGACACAGTGGCAGAAATTCTGCTTCGCTATGTTGGATTTAGCTAAAAGAATGGGTTGGGATTAGTACATATTGACGAAAAAGTCATTTGTTTGTATATCCATAAATGGTGTTTTAAGATATAGAAACAGGCTCGGTGTATCTTTCATCGAGCCTGTTTGCGATTATTATTCTAAGTTACTGCTATATGTTTGAATCCAGCGGCTTGTAGATTCCCGAAGCTCCTCGCTGAAATTCTGCAAATCATCTACTGAAATAACGTATTCGATTATCAATTCGGTCAGAATGTTTTTCAGTTTTGAACCGCTTTCTTCATTGGCACGAACGCCAATGCTCTTCCTGTCCGCACGAATACGCTTGTCAAGCGCCCAAAATTTTTCGGTCGCCGCTTTATCGCTGTTGAGCAGTTCCGCGTATTCCTTGATCAGCCGCTCCATATATGCTTCCTGCCATTCGGGCAGCTTTTCACGAAACACTTTCCAGTCTTTTCCTCTGACTGATACATCAATAACTCCTCCTTATGCCACCACTGTCACCGTTTTATCTCATCCGGGTATTACCTTATGAAATTACACTATTCTCAAACAAGGTGAGCTTGATACGGTTTTAAGCTCAGTTTTATTACCTTATGAAATTACACTATTCTCAAACTTTGAGTTATACGCTCAATGCTGCACACCTGTTTAACTACCTTATGAAATTACACTATTCTCAAACCCACATAAAGCCCAGGGATTTAATCGTGTCGTTTAACTACCTTATGAAATTACACTATTCTCAAACAAGTCAGCGCTACGCAAGAAAGCCGCGCCCGTTTAACTACCTTATGAAATTACACTATTCTCAAACATGGGCGATCATCAACCTGATTACGGCGTTGTTTAACTACCTTATGAAATTACACTATTCTCAAACCCTGTACTTGATCTTGCCGATAAATTCCAAGTTTAACTACCTTATGAAATTACACTATTCTCAAACTTTGCCGCTGTGGAGTGCCCGCTCCCGGCGGTTTAACTACCTTATGAAATTACACTATTCTCAAACCCGGTCAAGTCTATAATTGCACATTTTAAAGTTTTATTACCTTATGAAATTACACTATTCTCAAACGTTTTGAATTTAACGGACACGAGAATCCCAGTTTTATTACCTTATGAAATTACACTATTCTCAAACGGGCTTTATATCAATAGCAATTCTTTTATAGTTTTATTACCTTATGAAATTACACTATTCTCAAACGGTGATCTCGGTGACGGTAAGGTTTTGTCCGTTTTATTACCTTATGAAATTACACTATTCTCAAACCATCGACTACCGAGCCGTCAGCGTCCTGCTGTTTTATTACCTTATGAAATTACACTATTCTCAAACATAAGCCTACGGCTCAAATGCAACGGCTCAGTTTTATTACCTTATGAAATTACACTATTCTCAAACCGTGATACGTTACATGGTACAATTCCGATAGTTTTATTACCTTATGAAATTACACTATTCTCAAACTTATAAGGGATTATCCCGAGTTTGTCAACAGTTTTATTACCTTATGAAATTACACTATTCTCAAACAGTCCGCCTAAATCATTATCCATGTGAAGCGTTTTATTACCTTATGAAATTACACTATTCTCAAACCCTTTAGGGTATGCAAGAATTTTTTGGTTTGTTTTATTACCTTATGAAATTACACTATTCTCAAACTCATAGTTGTAGCTCCTTTTAAAAATGTTTGTTTTATTACCTTATGAAATTACACTATTCTCAAACTAGATTGGATAACCTGTTTGGCGGCATGTTGTTTTATTACCTTATGAAATTACACTATTCTCAAACTGTAGTAATCAATTTCTTCAAAAACATACTGTTTTATTACCTTATGAAATTACACTATTCTCAAACGTGCAGGCGTTCACAATCACCTTTGCGGAAGTTTTATTACCTTATGAAATTACACTATTCTCAAACTCTTTATTTAAATAATCTTCTTGATCTCTCGTTTTATTACCTTATGAAATTACACTATTCTCAAACACCTCATAGACCGTAACGCCGACATCAAAGGTTTTATTACCTTATGAAATTACACTATTCTCAAACCTCAAATAAAATGCGCCCACTATTCAGCACACGGCAATCTCATAAGTTAGCTTCATCATAATAAAAATCGGATTATTTGTCAATCACCTCACACAAATCTTTATCAATAATATAGAGATTATCCGGTTTAGTATCGTTCGATATGATACTATCGATATCCAACACACGTATATCCTCTGCAGACAGCTCCCGATGCAAAGCAGATAGTTCATCGTGTGTAAAACAACGGCACAGCCCGGAGGACACAAACAGCTTGACTCCCAGATACTTTCGCCATATCTTCATAAACCTGACTGTATTTTCCAAAGCGGAATCCGCGTCAAGCCGTGGTTTGAAGGATAAAAGCTTGATAATATCACCGGTAGAAACAGTATCATTATATGAAACATCGAAATCAAACTCATAGGACAGCCTCTCCCCTATGATATTCAGCTTTTCCGTGACCGATAGAATTTCCGAGAACAGTATCTCGTTCGCTGTTTGTTCAAGCTCAACAGACAGCTTTGTGATCAGCTTTCGATCAGAATAAGAAAGATCAAAAATATCCCCGATGTAGCAGATCGATTTTTTCATATCTATCGGTATAAAGTTCTCAGATAAAACAAACAAATCTCCTGCCGTATCATTGTGGAAAGTCTCTGTCACTCGTCTGTACAGCGGCTTGTTTTCTATCACCAGAGCCTGCAATCCACCCTTGATCTCAAACGGATCTGTCAGATATTCAAATTTGATCATCATAATATCAACAGCCTTTCATCACTATCCACGATCTCGCTGTGATGCTCGCCGGTGATAAACTCCATCCGTTGAAACTGCTTCTCCGTTATGGTCAACACCTGAACCAATCCCTTAGCCGGCTTGATCTTTCTGACACTCTCCACCACGGAGAGCGCATTATTCTGATTCAGCGCCAATTTGATATAGACTGACTCCTGCATCATCATAAAGCCGCTTTTCAGCAGCGAGCGTCTGAACTTGCTATATTCATGCCGATCCTTTGCTGTCTCGGTCGGCAGATCAAAGAACACGATCACTCTCATAAACCGATAACTCATATTCTATAAATTTGATCAATGAAGCGTCGACCGCTTCGATTGCGTCAAGTACACTTTTTGTATATATCTTTATCGCGTTAAGCAGGGTGTTTTTTCTGCCGTCAACAGTCACCTCTCTGCTCAGCAGATGCAGCAAGGTCGTCTTCTCCTCTTTGTCAAACTTATCAGAATCCATCGACTTCACGCAGGCGTCGATAAGGGGTCTCAGCGGCTCCATCAAATCACAGCCCAGATTATACTGATTGAACATATTATCATGAAAGATCCCGAGCTGAGTAACATATCCGCAGGATACCACCTCGCGGTTGAACGCCGACAGAATCAGACTGTAGCCGAAGTTAAGAGCCGCATTCGTCGGGCAGTCCCGCGAACGGGAAAACTGTCTTCCGAACAGCTCGTTGAAGTATACCTTTGCCGCGTGTCCCTCTCGATTGGAGGCATCACCCAGCTCCAGCTCCTCGATATATCCCAACAGCATATCTGCTTTTGAAAGACGAAAGCTCTGTAATGTCAGCGCTTGCCGACGGATCTTCTCGGCTATGATCTCCGTCCAGATATACTTCTTAGCGAAATCCGTCCACTCGATCTGTCGCCTGAGTTTCAGGCTGCAATCATGAGAGCCGTGATACGGCGTCAGCTCAAAAGACGGATTTCGTTTTTCATCGCAGAAGATGACCTTTACCTTGTTTTTGATCAGCTCATTCAGCAGATATGCGGTAACCGAAGCTGACACACTCTCGATGATCAACAGCGATATCTCGCTGATATGTACCTTGGTGGTGCTTTCGACATCACGAACCACCAGACAACCTAAGCTATAATCGAGCTTAGCAGTTTTTGATACTACGACAGTGCGCCAGCTCATCTTTACCTCCTTGGGTTAAATCACTATATAGCTGTTCTCATATAAACCGCTTATAGACTGGTTGATGATCTTATATGACTTCACATCTTTGATATTTGATAATTTCCCGTTCGTGTACAATTTACCGGTTGACTTGATACCAATGTATTTTAGATCTCCCTCTACGGAATTGCACTTTAATATTTTGATGATCTCTGAAAGGATCTTGCACTGGTTCTCTAACGGAAGTGAACTAAATGCTTCTCTTTGATCCTTCAGAGACTTACCCAAGGCTTCATACTCTACTCTCAGGATCGTATCTGTCATCTTTGACGAAAGAGCATCATACAACTTTCCGTTATCTTCCGGATTCAACGTATGCTTTGCGGGAACCACCCGCCTTGAAAGGCTGTCAAGATACTTTCCGATATCCTTGATATAACGATCATACGCATAATCCAGGATCAGTTCCATCGCGGATGAGTAAATAATGTATTTTCCGTTGTTCATCTTGCCTTTGATGTGCATTCTGAATCCATTCAATTCCACACAGGTTCCGACTTTCACAACAGGTAACAAAACAGTTGCGTTATTCAAGCCCAAATGATTATTCAGGTATCCGGAGGGATTATGTTCAAACTCAGAGCGATTGACCATCTCTATGGGGATGAGTGCTTTGACATCCTTGTCTTTTTTATCATGATACTGAATCAGTGTGAAGTAAGCGGTCTGTGCATTGTTATACCCACCGTATTTTTGGATATCTGATAACGGTCCCGATCCTTTTTTCGGCACTTGTCCTTTTCCCTTTTTCAAAGGATTGAGATCAAACAAGGTACCGCTTTTGATATTAGAGAAGCGAGTGAGCAGAATCTTACTCTTGCGCATCATCTGCTTGACGATTTTGATACTATTGTCATCTTGAGCGATCCAGGCTCCTTTTGTATCATAGGCGAACATCTGATTCAGACTGACCGTTCCCCGCTGAAGGTCTTTGATGAAGTTCGCTCTGTTCTTAGTGAACCGAACGTCATACACATTTCCGACTACAATATTGAGATAAGCATCCTTTGCGTGATGAAGATCGTTTACCTCTCTGCATTTCAGCATATCGTATTTGTGCCGGAAGTCAGAGGCAAGCGACGCCTTGACATAGACCACATCCATATCGGGATACAGCTGCTTCAACACCTGCGCCACCGCCTTGGTCGCCTGACCGGTCTCAACCACCTGACGCGAGATAAAATCCGAAAGCTCATCATCTGAGAAGCCGTAGGCGCGCGTCAGCCGCTCAAACTTCTTTTTACTGATCAATTCCTTATCCAACAACATCTTCCAGTAGCCATATTGCTTATGGCGGATCTTGTCGGAGATCGGGTAAATATTCCCTTTCTCGGCATTAGCGGTTTTCTTCGCTAATACGCGATTATCAAGACTGTCGTCCTTGATCTTTGACTGTGGGAAGATATGGTCGATATCATATACATTACTGTCAAACAGGCTGTCTAAATCGATCTGCTCACCGGTATACATACACCTGCCCATCTGGGAATAATACAGGAACAGCTTGTCGCTTCTGAGCTTTTCTTCATCTGTTCCTTCCAGCGCGGCATAGAACTCGGCTGCGTCCTTTTTGCAGGCTTTGTACAGATCGAGCAGGTGAGCTTTGCGGCTGACAGTCCGTTTGTTCTTCACACCTTGATAGCGGGTGACCTCGATAAAGATCTTCTTCGGTGCTTTTTTCTGTATTTTGACGATCTCCTGCATAATTCGCAGCGTCTGGTACACCGGACGCTTTACCTTCGGCGACAGGTACATCGCCTCTACGATCTCTCGCATCGACTTTTCTTCCTCGCCCATCAGCGCCGCGGCAAGGCTCTCAGAGAAATTGTATTTGGAACCCAGCAGGATCATCAGGTTGTCGTTTGTTTCCCAAAGAGCGGTGATAATGTTCATCAGCTCGCCTGTTTCGGGGTTAACACCCATGATCTCTGTAAGGAACTCTTTAGACAACCTACCCCATCCGCTGTATGACAGACGGCTGATCTTAACGATCTCCGCATCGCTGAGCTTTGCTCCCAATTCAACTCTCAGCCGTTTCCGCAACAACGCCTTATCGTCCGAGAAGATCGTGATCGCCGTGATCACCCGCTCCGTTTCATCAGCGGTGAGCCCGAAACCGACAAGATCGAGATACGGTTTCATGTTCGCTTTGAAATCGCCGTCGATACCGGTGATCTCGATATCACGATATCCTAAGCTGATCAGATAGTTTTTCAGCGCTTTCTGCGTGACCTTTTTACGCTTCAGGAACAGATCGTTGAAGATAGACTGTTTCAGCCCGACCGAAATCTTCTCGCCGTTGATCCTCAGGTTGTTCAGCTCGTTCAAGACCATATACCGACAATACAGGATCGAATTCTTCGGGATCACATCCTTTTGCGGAAGATATGTACACTTGGAGGTCAGGTTGGTGATAAAGTTCTCAGCTGATTGATCGACATCAACAACTTCACTAAAGTTCCATGGAACTATTCTACCGCTTTTTCGCACCAGCCATGCTTTATCGCTGTGCGTATTTAACGGACCGACATAATAGGGTATGCGGAATGAGAAAATATCAACGATCTTGTCCGCTACACTCTTTCCGCTTTCATCGACCTGATTCAGAAATCCGAAATATCGCTTGGCGTTTTCAAGGATCGAAACAAGCTCCATCCGATTTACCTGCATCGGGATGACGCCGTTATCCTTGATACGCTGCTTCGGCATGAACGTCTCATTCTCGATCTCGCTGAACATCTCTTCATACCCGTTATGGGACAGGCTTTTGAATCGTTTCTTCAGAAAGGAGCAGAAATCCGCTTGCGTACACTTATTCTGTAAAACGCCTGTTCTGCCGTTCTTTTTCACCATACCGGAATATGCAGTATAGTTATCGAGCTTGTCCGCGCTCTTCTTGAACACTTCATTATATTCTTCGGGGCAGCGTTCTTTGACATACTTTTTCAGGAGCTTCAGATCCAAACGGTGCTTCTCATAGCTTTTCACCTTAGCGCAGGAGATATACCGCTCACCGTCGAGAATATCCGCCAGCACTGCCCAATCATAGACCGCCTTGAGCTTCTCGATCACGATAAACTGTTCGCCCAGCAGGCTTTGATACTCGGCAGATTTCTCCTCATAGTTTCCGCCCAACTCCGCTTTTCTGACCTCTTCCGCATCGATGGACGGGTCGGCAAACAAGACAGACAGTTTTCCGATTTTGCCGCTCAACAGAGCGATTGCCTCCGCTTTTTGAGGTTCCTCTTTTTTGTTTACATCGCACAGTGCGAGAAGCCGATTATACTTCGCGGTTTTATTCAGCTGCTTGGACTTGAGCGCCTCACCGAAAGCGGAAATATCCTCGCTCTCCAAACAAAAGCCAAGTTCATCGCTCAGCGTCTCATTCAGGCTTTCTAAAACGATCTCAAAGGAGTTGACCTCCTCGGCGCTCAATGACTCGAACAGAAAATGTCCTCTGTGCTTGATCAAATGATGCAGCGCAAGATAGACAAGCCTGACATCATGCGGATGCCCGTTCTCGATCAGGTCCTTCCTGAGGTGATATATCGTGGGATAGAGACGATGATAATCTTTGTCAGTAAAGTCTTCATCGGCAAACACCGCATATGGTACAGCCGCGCTCTTGTCCTCCAGATAAAGATTACTTTCTTTCAGCCGCTGAAAGAATGAGATATCGACCTTTGCGATCTCCTCCGCGAACAGCGATTGCAGCCATTCGATCCTGTCGCGTTTTCTCTTGCTTCTGCGAACCGCAGTCCTGAATCCCCTGCGTTCCTCGGCAGTATTGCTCTCATCCAAAAGGCGAACGCCCCACATCGCATTGCCCTTGAACTTTTTGAGCCGATACTCTGTATCGGTTACCGCCCAACCGACTGAATCCGTACCAATATCGGCGCCGATATAATAGTCTTTCTCGTTTGCCTGCATTAGAGATCTCCTTTCTATTGACAAATGGTATTCCTTCTGTTATAGTATAGATAATCTCAATACCTTATGAGATTTACACTATAAGTTCAAATAAAGATTTATCCAACCCGCTGCTTTGGCAGCCATCACAGTGTGTGATCGAAAAGACCTGTTTATCAGGTCTTTTTTTATTTTAACATTTCAACTCTATTATATATATTCATTCAGGATTCGCCATATCCCAAGTGATTATTGTTTTCCCTAAAACTTTTCGTCCGATATTTATTACTTTCTCTAATAACTCAGGCTCGGCGCCAAACTTTATCAGAAGCTGTCCAAAGAGCGATTTCGCAGAGTTCCTCATCAACAGCTGAATATGACGGTAGAACCCCCACAAAGATATATGAGAAAGGTCACGATCACTCTCAGCAAATGTGATATACGGATAATTCTTCGGTATCCACGCACCGGTTATATCGCAACGATTAGCAGACTGAATCGAACGCGTGACACGGGGATACTGTTGATAACCATTAAAGACGCCCAAAGCTTTGGCGTAGCATTCCGTTAATCGTGATAATTCGCTATAGGTCAGACCGAAAACAGCTCTTGTCAAAACCTCATCTTCATCGTTGTTAACAATCACGCTGTAATATGACTCTACACTTGGATAGCTAACGGTTGCTTTGATCTTTTTAAATAATCTATCAGAACACCACTGGGCGTCAACATAATCGTCCAAAACAATTCGACCGTCAACGATTCTTATGAAATTGATAATTCCTTTAGCATTCAATATGTCTGAAGAATGTTTCCCGATCATATTGATTGGCCATTTATTCAGGATATCAATAGACCTATCATCTGCTATTTTGAGAACTCCGGAATAGCAGAACAACTCATCATATTCGGAGAAGAAGATCTCTCCGCCGTACTTCTCGCCAATGGTAATATCTTCCCCTTTTATCGCTTTGGTAGGGGTTTGATTAAATAATTCTCCCATTTTTCACTCCTTATTCTTTTTACTATACAGCATTATTCGGACATCATTTTTTGATATCCCTGCAAAATCGCCTCTTCGACCTTAACGAGAGGCAACTCTATCAGAGAGATATTATCGGTGTTAATCATAATATCAGCACCGTTATTATCGCTGAATGCAATATACTTTTCATGGATATCATCACCGAAAACACAAACTCTCTCTATCTCCCCAACAAGTGAATCTTCGCAGGAAAAATCCGTGTAATTGATCAACTCATTACCATCGTAATACTTTATCATGATTTTTGACGTTAAATCAAAAATATCATCTTCTGTCCATTTATATTGTTTTGCGATGTCTTTCATGTAATTCATAAACATCGGTGACAACACATCCTCATCCGACATGCCGTTTGATTCCATAGCAAAATAGAAATCATCAAGCGCTTCATACACCACTAAGGGGATTTCTCCTTCTCCGACAGAAGGATCCCAGTTTGCAAAGTCGGGGGGATCGCACGCTTCGTCAAGCAGAACTATCCCGTCGATATTGTCGGTATTGAGGAACAATAGTTTATTATTCATGCAAGGAACCACCAGCCTGGAGTTATTCATGTTCTTGCTGACATATTTTGCATAATGGAGCGTTATCGGATACCAGTAATACGCTTTGCCGGATTTCGGCAGTATCCCGATGTGACCCCAAAATCCACTCAAATCTGCCGCATTACCATTAGCGCTAAAACGGAAGACGTCTTCCATCACAGACATCTGCGGGTAAAAAACAGATGTGTTTTCAATATAGCGCGTACCTGTATGTAAGCATAACGCGATGTCTCTTAATTCTGCAATTGTTACATCAGCCCCTGCTTCAATCTCAGACAATCTCTCAGGCGAAATAGAAGTAATCCTCGAAATGACATCCTGATTGATATTAAGGGTATTTCTGATCTCTCTTACTCGTGAATAAGCATTCTTGACATTTCCCAGCAGAGCATCGGGAGTCATAGAGAGAGCCGTAAAAATCTTTTGCATATGTTTTTCAAAGTTAGCTTTTGAAGTGATATTACCGGCTAATAATTTATCCAAAGTAGGTCTGGAGATGCCGCACTCCCTGCAAAGCCTCGATTTAGTGTAGCCTTTTTCAGCTAATAATGCTTCCAACTTAGCTCCGACAACACTTCTTTTATCAAACAAATCATCCATTTTAATATTCATTACAGTTTCGCCTCCTATAATTACAGTATAACAGGAAATCAAAGATTTGTAAATATTAATTTTACATATTTACAAGTTAATTTTTGCTGTTCATAAATCATATTGACGCATTATATCCATACTGAAACCGGAAAACATCAATACTCAAGTGATAAACACACTTAGCACTGATACACTTTATGGAATTATACTGATGCTATCCTTTCCTGATATCATTAGGCAATCAAAAGCCGATGTCGGTTAACTACTGTCCGACATCGGCTTTGTGCGTTTTGCTTATTCTATTTCCTTTTTCATCTTGATGAAGCTACAACTTCATCAACGGTGGGATGATTGATCCCTGACGCATCCTGCAAAATGAACAAGCGTGTAAAGAACATCCTGCATTCTGCATCATTCTCAAACCACTCCGGTTTGACCTCGGCAATCTGATTCAATCCGATTTTGCCGACTGCCTCTAACGCAGCCTGCTTTTGCGTGTAGTTCTCACCTCGCGGCAGACACCTGACTCCCTCGGTTGTATCGTAGGACAAAAACGCTTTATTATAGTCCATCAGCGGGTGTAATCTGACAAGTTTATTATTGGCATTGTTCACCAGAAACCCCCAGTTGCCCCAATGCCTGTCAGTGTTGCCGATCAGGTAATCGATGATATTCATCATGTAGAATTGATAGCTGTCATGCTTCAAAACAAAGTCTAACGGTTCCTTATCATGGTTCTCACAGTATACAGAAACATACTCGAACGGAACAATACCGTATTCCTCCGATGTGATGATCTTACACTTTGAAACCTCACATCCGGAGAATGAATCTTTTAAGTATGATACATGATCGACGTCAAAACAATCAACGATTTTTGACGCTATAAGCTCAGCCTTCACATCACGTTCATCACCGTCTTTGAAAAGATAAAAGCCGTCCTCGCGGCGGATCCATGCTTTCGGTGCTACTCCCTGAGTTCCGATATCTCCGGCGACATCCTGATCGGATATCAACTTAGCATTCTGAACCGTGAGCGTAATGCCTCTCAGGCTGACATCTGCGAAAGCGTTACTCAGTGAATGACGATAAAGGCTGATTTGAGAGAATTCCAATTCTTCGCGATTCATTTTGACCCAGAATACATCCGTCAAGCTCAGACAATGGTAAGAGATCGCGATCATGGCTCTGTCTTTATCTGTAACAGCCTGCATAGCGCCGATGCTGTTCATGATCTCCTTAGCGTATTTGCGATCAAGCGTCAACAAACGGCTCGAACACCAGTAATAAAAGTTGCTGAGATTGCTTAATCTGGTGTCAAGGTCGTCTTCTTTTTCCAAATACAGATTATAAGGCATGAAAGAAGGGGAATAAATGGTGCATCGTCCGTTCTTATGGATCGTCGCAACGCGCCTGTCTTTATGCATGATATATATTCTGCTCCAGTCCTTGATCGAACGACGATTCATCTTTATTCACTTCCTTATCCTATAGATAGATGACTCTTTTTAATTCTTAGTTATTATACCACTATTTGATCAATTTTGTAAAGACGATTCCCTCGGATTGATAGTGAAAACACTTTACTTGTTTTCCGTATTAACAGAGCTTTTCATTGCTAAGCCATCTTTCGAAAATATGCTTGGTAAGATTATCATATCATGCCGAACATCTGTTTGCCAATGTTTTTCGAGACAAATTTGGGCGAAGCAAAATGCTCCGCCCTGTTTCTTTGGCTTAGTCATGTTTTATCGGCTTGCCGATAGCGTCGTTGGACGTCAGGGTCGCCAGCCATCTTTGGATGAAGGTTACGTCCATGATCGTGATCTCTCCGTCCTCGTCGGTATCCGCTACGTCCTCATGATAGGCGAACGTCGGGATATCCGCAAGCCGTCGCTGGATCAAAGAAGCGTCGATGATCGTAATGTCCTCGTCGCCGTCAACATCGCCGAGAAGGATCGTCCTCGGAATGACGGTCGAGGGCTCCGCGCTCACACCGCTGTAGCTGATAGCCGATTCATTGATACTGAATCTGACCGTGTCGCCCTGACGTGTTCCTGCAACGGTGAAGGTATCCGCGTAAGCGTCGCCCTCGCTGAGGAGCACCGGGGTCACGGTGACGTCAGTGAGACCTTCCGCCCCGATCGCATCCGCGGTGACGGTATCGATCTGCATAAACTTGCTGAACTTCAAGGTATACACACCGGTCTCGGGATCTTTCTCTGCAGTCACGGTGGGGTGGGTCGTCCTGTCTACAAGGCTGAAATTCAGATCCAGCTTCTCGGGAGGAACATCGAATTCTTCGGAAGTGACAGGCTCATAGCCGTCCTTTGAGATCGTTACCTTGAAGGTGCCTTCATCGGTGAACCACGCATACGCGCCCTCGTTGTTGGTTTTCAGCGGATTGACCTGCTCAAAGTCGGCAGCGTTCCACTCGACCCACTCGCCTGATTCTTTGTTCAGCTTATAGATGGTTGCTGTCGCGTCCTCTACGCGGTTGCCCTCGACCGCTTCGTAGACATAGCCGGAGGGGTCGATACAGTTGCGCTGTTTGCTGCCGGGATCGACCATGCCGACGTGGTCGTCGGGGAATACGACGTTTCCGTTTTCATCGAGATAATAGCCGTGGTTCAAGGTCCTGAACAGGTTGTTGTCCTTGTTGCCCCACTCCCAGAGCGCTTTGAGTCCGCCGACGGTCGCATCGCTCAGCGCGCCGGGGACATCCGCCTTTACGATATCGATGAAAACGTCGAACGCGGCGTCGCGGATCGTCTCGTTATAGTCTCCGAGCTTTCCGTGGGGCTTACCGTCCTTGTCATAATAGAACGGCTCGTCCTCGTCGTCATCCTCGTCAGGCTCGGTCGCGCTGACAGGAGCGAGCTCCTTGCTATTTGTACCTGTGGTAGCGGGGGCAGATTTTTTGCCGTAGTAGTGAGAACGGTAGGTATCCTTCCGCTCGCCGTAGTAATAGAACAGGTGCAGTTCGCCGGGGAGATTGTACTGTCCCGGAACGAGCTCATGGGCGTCGATATCAAGATTCCCTTCGCCGATCCACATGTCGCTTTCCTTGTCGTAGAACAGCTCCATGAACTGCCAGATCCCGTCCCTGTCGCTCATCAGGATCACGTCCGAGACGTTCTCGTCGTTATTGAGACGGAACTTGAATTGGAGCATCTCCTTGGGATTCAGTATCACGACGGGGCTGGCGCCTCTCGTGAACATATTGGTAATATCAAAGGTATTTGCCTGGTCGTCATGCGAGATATTGGTTTTGCCGGGAGCGCTGAACTTCGTGATATTGACGATCTCATACGCTTCCTGTACCGTGACGGCGTTCGGGATATAGCTGAATGTGACAGTCTCACTCTTCGTTCCGTTACACTCGGCATATACTTCAAAGCGGTCGCCGTTTGCCGCTGCATCTCCCGCAGAGAGAATACTCAAAGGCTCGGAGATATACTTGCCGGTATACTTGTTCGGGGCAACGGTATGGCTGACGGTCTCGCCCTTTGTGCCGTCGCTGTTCAGGTGAGTGATATGGATATTCACGCTCTTGCCGGAGAAGGCAGAGTAGCCCGACACGATCGCGCTGTCATCGGTGACGACGGAGGGAGCAAATACGGAGAGCTTCGAAGCGGTCAGCTTCACGTCGCCCAAGGGTTTCTTGAAGTATTTGCGGTTATAGCGGAACTCGACGCTCGCGCTCATATTCTTGAGGCTGTCGCTGCCGCCTTTCAGATATGCCGAGAAGCGCAGAGCGCCGCTCGACTTGCCGTTTTTCAGTTCAAAGGTTCTGTAGTCGCCGGTATAGGTCGCGGCGTCAAAATCAAAGCCGCTTGCGGAGAAGGACGCGGGAATGATATCCAGGTTATCGGGAAGCTCCAGATACAGCTTGCCCATCTCGAGATCCTCATCAGCCCAGTCGTCGCGGATATCGTATTTCACCGTGAAGTGGAGCAGGGTCTCATCGATACCGATACTGCCGGTCGATTCGATCGCCGTCTTCTGGCGATTATATACGTCGAATCTCTTATCGAAGAACTTCGGGCAATTGTCGAAGCTGGAATTGGAAAACTCCACATTCTCAGCCGCGGAACGCAGGGTGGTGAAGCTCGTGCAGTTCAAAAATGCGCTGTCGCCGACGCTGGTCAGCTCATCGGAGCACACGACCTCTGTGAGGTCCTCGGAATTCTCAAAGGCGTGCATACCGATTGTGCGAACGGTCTGCGGCAGTCTCAGGAAGGTAAGACCTGTATGATAGAACACGCCGTCCTCCATAGCTGTCACGGAATCCGGTATCTCTACGTTTTGGAGAACGGAGCAGTTCCCGAAGCAATAGCTCGGCAGGGTGCTGACGCCGCCGCCGATCCTGACGGCATACAGATCAAAGCAATCATAAAACGCTCTCCTTCCGACGGTCGTGACGGTGTCGGGAATGGTGATGGATTGGACGCCGGATTTTCTGAAGCAGTCGTCTCCGATCGAAGTAACCGAGGAGGGGATCTTCACCTTCGTGACCTTGCCCGCTCCGTTGAGCATATTGTCCGGCAAGGCGGTGATCCCGTTCTCAATGGTGACAGATGAGATATTCGAGCCGTCAAGAGGCGCGTTGGCATAGGTCAGCGTTTTGGGGAAGCTGAGCGAGGTGACCGCGCTGCCATTGCGAAAGACATGGGAGCCGATCTTTTCCAGACGGTCGGGCAGGGTGATCGCCGTCAGTGATGGGGTATTCTCAAACGCGCCGTTGCCGATCTCCGTCACACTCTCGGGAATGTCGATATGCTCTAAAGAGGTACATTCCGAGAACGCGTATTCGCCGATCTTGGTCACGGTAGAGGGTATCGTGAAATCGGTGATCAGCGCGCAGCCCTTGAACAGCTGGCGGGGCAGCTCGGTCATACCTTCTCCGAGAATGAATTCAGAGATATTGGATTCCGCAAACGGCCACTGGGTCTCTTTCAGCGTTGCGGGAACGTAGACGGAGGTCAGCGCGCTGTGGCGGAAGATGCTGATGCCCAGCTTCTCGATTCCTTCATGGAAGGTACACTTACTCAGCGCAGTCGTATCTCCGAACGCCCAGCTGCCGATCGTTTTGACGCTCGCGGGGATATCAAGCTCTTGCAGCGAGGTACAGGATACAAAAGCATCTTGTTCGATCGTCACCAGCGTAGAGGGCAGCTTCACCTCAACAAGCTGTGAGCATTCACGGAACAGGGAATTCTTCAACAGCGTGACCCCCTCCGGGATCTCGACACGCTCAACACCCGAGCCTTGATACAAGCTGAGCGGGATCGCAGTGATCCCATCAGGCAGGTTGATCGTTTTCAAATCACTGCAGCGGTTGAACGGAGAGGTTCCCTTTGTGACCGTGCTCGGGAAGTAGACCTGAGTGATAGGTGTGCTATCAAAGGTGTTCCAGCCAATATCCGTCAGTCCTTCGTTCAGCGTGACTGTCAAAAGATTGGAGCAGCCGCTGAACGCGTAGCTGCCCAGCGTGGTCACGTTTGAGGGGATCTCGACCGAAGTCAAGGCGGTACAGCCGGAAAAAGCGCTCGACCGGATCTCGGTGATATAATCAGGGATCGTTATAGAGGCAAGGCTCGTACCGCCTGAGAATGCATTTTCGGGGATATATTTGACGCCGGAACCAATCGAGAAGGAGGTCAGCGACGGACAAGCGGACGCCATATACGGATCGATCTGCGTGACGGAATCGGGGATCGTGATGGACTTGAGCGCGCCGCAATCGGAAAAAGCGCCTCTCTCGATGGTCTTGACCGTTGAATTAAGCGTAATATCCGTAAGGCTGTCACAGTTCGTGAAGGCTTGCCAGCCGACCGTTTCCGCACTGACCGTAATGCTCCTGAGGTTGGCGCAGTTCGCAAAACCATAGTTCCCTATTCTCCCGACGCCTTCGGGAATCGTGACGCTCTCGATATATGCGTTTCGACTGAAAGCATCATTCCCGATCGAGGCGACCTCTTTGCCGCCCAGCGTCGAAGGGATCGTCACCTGCGCCTCGGTGCCGTTATACTTTACGATCTCAGCAGAGCCGCTGCTCAAAACGGTATAGGTATAGTCGCCGTCGGTGTAGGTCTGAGCTCCGGTATCGGCATTCTGTACCTCGGCGGCTGATGCAGAGAGGGGCAGTCCGCCCATAAGGAGCGTTACCGCGAGGATAAGGCTGATAAAGCCCGATAGCCATTTTTTCATATTATCGCCTGCTTTCTGTTGCTGTATTGTGTGGAATAAAATAAAAGTGCGCCCGTTAAGACGCACTGAACCAAGACCTGTTAAACTGTATACCGAACGAGAGAGAATTCTTTTTGCATCGTTTCCGACACCCTTCACCGGATTATAAGTTAGGGGGATTTGCATAACTACTCTATGAGTATACCATAGCTGATTGCTGAATGCAAGATGATAACTCCTGTTAGTTTTTTATCAATCCTTGACGGAAAGCAAGAATGGTTAAGGAATCATAAACCTGTTCTTTGGCTTGTAGCGCAATAATTGATGGTTATATTATCCTGTTTTTCCATCCATAATTACCCAGCATAATGACCAGTCACTGACCATATTGACACAGTGGCAAAATTCACCATTTCATTGTTTAATGTCGACAAAAGGTTGAAGCTTACATAGTGCATGTTGACGAAAGTGCTTTTGATAAAAATGCAAAAACTCCCTCTGACGGTGTATATCCGCAGCGGGTGTATTATACCACCTGACAAGTGGTATAACTTTAATTGGAGAATAATACTGAGAGATCCCTACGAAAGAATACGCGAAAGCAGAAAAACAATTACCCTAATAAGCCGTCACCCAACGCATTGAGTCGCAGTATGAGTGACGGCTTTCATTAAGCTTTATTCAGCTAAACATATCGGATTGTGGATCAGCAAATACTATTTCTTCTTACCGCCCTTTTTGAAGCTGTCAGAGATCTGCTGCTTCATCTCCGGGGTTTTCATCAGCTCGGCAAAAAACGTATTGACAACACTTTCTCCCATAGCGTTCTGCATCTCCTTATCCTTTAGCTCTAATTCGTGTTGATGCTGCAGCTGTAATCGTTCTGTTTCCAGTCGGTTTTTCTCCCGTTCTTTCTCCAGATCCAGCCTTGCCTTCCCGCGTTCATTTTCTAAATCGATTGTAAATTGCCTGTCAAGCTTCGTTATCTCCGCCTGACGTCGTGCGCAAACATAACTGGATAAACCCGCAATCAAAGCGCACAGCACCGATACGATGTATGGATATAAATCAATCTTTATTAACTGTTATCCAACAAAAATGTCATTATATTAAAGATATTGTTTGAACTCCTGCATCATTATATGCATCTTTGTCCCGGGTGCAGATTCAGTCGGGGTTTTACCTTGATTCTCTTCTTCCAATCTCATCGCATTCCGGATTGCAGTATCGAGATATGGGAGCAAGATTTCAAAAATATCTTCTCGATTCTTTGCGTATGCGCCATGTCTCCCAAGTCTCTCAGTCAACCTCGGGAAATACTCATTGCGATGAAGATCAGCTTGCAAATACATAAAATGAAGTAAAAACCAAAGCTCTATACATTGGTTAGACCAGATCGCGTGATACGTAACACCATCACTCTCAGAGCAATTACGGCATCTTTCTTCAACCTCATTGAAATGATCCGCAGGGAAGTCGTCTTTATCATATACTAACCAAACGTTACTGTAACCGTTTACGCTTTCTGAAACTATCTGGCGTGCACGTTCAAAAAGCCCGATGGTATTGCCGAGACCGCCCACGATTTCCAACTGTATTCGATTAACTTCTCTTTGATTAATATGATCTTTCAAAGACAAAAAGTAGTTAGGCTCGGTTTTCGATCCCTCACAAACGATCAGATTATAATCCAGATGTAACGATCTTTTACGACCGCCTCGCCTTTTCGGCCACTTTTGCTCACTGTGTTTTGGAGGTTTAAGACTCACTCTTTACACCTCCCACTCAAGCATATTTTTTAAATATGGATCTGCTCCGTATCTACCCTCCAGGTATTGTTTACTGAAAGAAGCTGTTTGATTCACATGATTTCCATCTTCTGTTCGAAAATCATAAAGGGAGTATATCTCACTCTCTCTCTTATCATTTGTTGCAGCAAACCAAATTTCATCCCTACGAAATACATTATGATTCATTGTAGTTAAATCATGCGATGTAAATAATAGCTGTGCTCCATTCCGATTGATCTTCGGATTCTTGAATTGTGAAATAATATACCGTAACAGCTTTGGGTGCAGCTTAGCATCTAATTCATCCAAGATAACCAAGCCGCCTTTACCGATCGCATAAATTATCAGAGGCATCAAAGCAAACATCTTCTTTGTACCTGCTGATTCATCTTTGAATTCCAGTTCATACTCCTTATCGTTAATCACGCGATTAAGGTAAAGATGATCGTTTTCTTCATCCATTCTAAATCCACTGATTCTGATATCCATCTCATTCATTATGCCAACCAGACGCTTTTGAGACTGTTCATCTTCAGGAAGAAAAATTCTCCTCTCGGCCTGAGAATTGGCATAATTACGAATCACGCATGACTCAAACCACTCTTGAACCTCCGCAATTACCTCAATATTATAATTAATGGCAAGAAAAGAGAGGTACGGCATCTTCGGATTAATTTGCGTATTTATGGACTTTGCCCGAATGCTTGCTCCAAGCTCGATCTCATTTTTATTCCTCTCAAAGATCATCGCTGTCTTCTTTCCGGAAAAAGATTTACGATACAAACACTCATCAATAATCAGGCCATCAAGAATTGATATATAATAATGGAATTCATTTTTCTCCGTTCGGAAGAATAAATCAAATATCGAAGGTGAACGACTTGCCTTCTCATCAAACAAAAAAGGTTTGCAATTCAATAAAAAATTCTGAAACACGTTGCCTCTGGTTTTTCCTAATTGGACAATAGGATTTGTTACAATGGAAATCATATATGCAAGCGCCATCAGTAGGTTCGATTTACCGCCCCCGTTCGGACCGTATACCACGCTAACGGGCAAAAGATCCGATACATTATCTCTCCTTATCAAGTTATCTTCAAACTCAGGAAGCGGTGCCGCTTGAAAATCCAAGCTTGTCTCGTCCTTATATGAACGGAAGTTCTGAAAAGAAAATTTAACAATCATAGCTTCTCCTCCTTCAAATTTAGTATACATTTATTATATCCAAAAATCAAGATTTATTCATAAAATAATGAATTTTTTTCGTGTACATCTATAAAAAACCGTAATTATGAATTTATATCAAGTTAACAGATCTTATATAATCTCTGATCCATCTCTTATCATGCGATAAGAAACAGCGACTCAGATTTGACTCTCAGCCGCTGTTCTTTATGATGATATCGCGTTTTCGAACATCATATCTTCCTTCTTCTCATAAAATCAGAAAAAGCGAAGATAGTAGATAATCAATCAGGCAGTTCAATTCCTCTTTTTTCTCTTATCATATCTTTAAGCTGTTGACGCTGTTGCTCTGAAAGCTCATTCCTATACGTTACATATTCTTGTACCAACTCAGCATCATTTGTTTTAGGCAGGGATAAAAAGCATAGATACCCTATAATCAGCATATCCCTATGGAACTTTCCTACTTCTCTGTCGGAAAGCACTCTTTTATACAAAGATATCATTTTTTCCGGCTTTATATTTCTTAAATAAAAGCTGATTGCTTCCTGAATATTTTGATACGTGAAGTCTTCATCCAACATAGCGGCAAGGTGTCTTTCGGTATCATCCGGAACGTTATTCGCCTCACTTCTGAGTCTGTCCATATTATGAAAACCACTACAATCAGGATATTGCAACAAGCATTCATCAAGCAGCGAAGAGAAAACATCTCCTCTTTTCATATAAAGACACATATTTAATATATCCAGCTTTAATTGCACTGTGACCGGAGTTGTGTAGTTTTGTCCATAAGAAAGAAACTGAATAAAACTAAAGATGATTCGATCAAACTCAGCTTCAAATGCTGCTCCATCCTCACGAAGTATAGTTTCTGTTTCAGCGTTTTCATATCCGTTAGCAGCTTTATCATATTCATACCCACATTTCGCGTCTAAATACGCGCCGTAATTTCTGCTTATGTTAAGAAACGCTTGATGCAGCAACAAAGCTCCTCTTTCAACTTCTTCAAGTTGATTCATTAAGGTCTCATCATAACCGCCTAAGGATATCAGGGAATGAGCTTTTATAAATCTTAACCGCGGCATAACCTCTTCGTCCGCATACCTCATTACTCGATCAATACGGTTCACGATCCGACCATAATCTCCGATCAAATATAACAGCTCAATATATCCCACACCTCGAAAATGATAGAACTGATCCTGCAACAGTTCATCGGCGTATTCAAGGTATTTGTTATAATACTGAACAGCATGATCGGCCATTACAATATCAGGATCGTTTGGATGCGCAAAAGTTAAAGACTGATAATTCTCTGCAATGCTAAGCAAAAGAGATTTGTCTGCAGTGATAGAGAATGATCGTTTCAAATGATCGATTGCTACATCTCTTTTACCGTATTTCAAAATACAGATATTAGAGCATAGTTGGAAATACTGTTTCCACTCTCTTTCTGTCATGTGCTGATCATGAGAGACTGCTCCCAGTTCGTGCAAGTCCTGATCATATGTAGTTCCGTCTGTTTCCATAATCGTCAGGTACTTCTCATACAAAAGTGCTTGCACACGTTCTCCGCCGCTTTCTATCGCGGTATCAATATAGTTCCTTGCTCCTGCCTTATCTCCTTCTGCAAAAGAAATGTTTGCAAGAATGATATAAGCTAATCCCTTTTCCTGTACAGAAAAGCTATCTGCATCCTCCAACTCACTTCTCGCATTGTTATAATCTTGCAAAAGTAAATAAGCGGTTGCTCTGTAAATGCGTAATTTGCTGATTTCAAAGTGGTATTCCTCCAAATCATCCAGTCTCTCCAACAGACGATTGCTCTCATGCAAAACATTCTCAACTTGTAATTCAAAAAGATTTGTCCTTATTTCTTCCAGACAAATAACATATTCATCATGAGCGTTTGTTAACTCATAAGTTGTTGGCCTGACTTCCAAATCCTCGTATGTTTCTCCATCATCTATTACCGGAATTTCTTCACCATCAACCACTTGATAACTTACAACTCTTAACAACGGAACCGGCCAATTATTCTGTTGGCAAAAATTACGGATCGCATTCTGTGTGATTCCATTCATCATGCCGACGACTGCTTCTTCTCCCTGGCTGCACGTCCAAACACCGGTCACACATTCACAGTCCCATTCTGCATTAATCACTAACCCTGCGCCTGACATCCCGCTCAATTGGTTTACTATATCAGTCATATTGTAATTCCCTTGAAGAGCAAACTGAATCCTGTTGCGATTAAAATGGTTCACATATGCTTCGGCTTCATGAACAGCAAAATCTATCTCCGGATCATGCGCCAAACAGGGATATCCCACAGAAAGAAGCTGCAAATTATTCAACGGCTCAGCTAAATAAAAACATGATATATGAGTCATCCATTCCCTTTTCTCTATCTGCACGCCGGCAATATCAAAGAAAGAAAAGTCTTGGTTGCCATCAACACGATATGACATGTCGATCTTGAATTCATTTGCATCTATTTCAAGTTGATACTCCTCTTGGTTTTCAGCTTCATCCGTATGATAAAACTCGATATGTAGAGTTTGATCTCCCGCATTCGTGATGACATGCGCTGCAGTAAAAATATAGGCATAGTCACCGATGGGCAGATATAAAAAGCCCGATCCCAGCGTTATATTGCCATTATCCATGATTCTTAAGGAAATTGCCTTGATTTTGTCTTCTTGCATCAATAAGCCTCCGAAACAATTTGAATCTCATCTGAATCATTGAATGATTCTTCGCGTAAATCAATACACTTCAAATGTTCAGCATCTTCAATTTTGTACTCCAATTTGAAATTGCATAGCAATGTCTTTTCTATCTGTGGTTTGTATTGCTCCAAAAGTAGTACAGTCTCCTTAGAGGGGCGATTCACACTGCGTTCGGAAGAAACCATAAACCTCATCGTATTCATCTTGTCCAATAAAGCCTCTGTCAAATTGCGTGAACTCCCGTGATGCGGCAATTGTGCACAGTATATCTGCTTGACCTTATCAGTGTCATTGAGCGCATTTTCCAATTCAGATGCATGAATATCTCCAGTAAACAAGAACTGATTATCCTGATAGGTAAGCATCAGAGCAATACTGTCTGCGTTAGTAGTAGATTTATCTTCAGCAGACATAGGTAGATTTTTTAGTTTTTCACTTAAGTATTTACGATAAGCTTCATGATCGATTGCTGACGGAGTCAAAACATATATTTCCGCAGTCCCAACCTCAAGCGTCTTCCCCTGAATAATATCATTCTCGATACTGATATTATGATCAAGTAAATATTGCTGCAGCCTCAGCATTTTTGACACTGACATATCTGTAACAGATCCTCGAGCTCTTCCATCATCTTTTTCTGATTCGATTGTATCGCAGTTCAACCAGATATGATGTATAAAATCACATTTTAAGTCTTGATCAGACAAAACCTTGGTTGCAGCGCCGATATGATCATCATCGATATGTGTAAAGCATAAAAGATCCAGTTCTTCATTTGAATCACTAATCTTTTTTAATAGATTACGAAACGCTCGTGCCGCAACACATGGGCCTGAATCTATAATGATATTATGTGTCCCTGTTTTATCTTCAAATCGAATATGAATACAATCACCTTTATTAACCGGTAAAAGGTTTATACTTAAGCTCATTTTATCACCTCTACTACAATCGTAACACTATTTCACAACGCTTTCAACCACAATAGATTAGCCCTCATAGTCGCTCTCGATTACAATATGGTGGGGACTTAGTAGATCAATCCTTTATCTCTCAGCTTATCCAGCGCAAAGCGAATTGCCCGTTGCGTCCTGTTGTGTCCCCATGCAATTTCTTTGATGCTTCTGCCGCCGTTATACTCGGCAATCAGATCGGCGGTTTCTTCCGCCGTCCAACGATCAAACGGAATAGTATAGTGACTGACTGTTTTAGATTTCCTCTGTTCTGATTGTTTATTCTTTTCAGCATACAATGCAGGATTCTTGTAGGCTAAAATCCGGTCGGTAAACAGCTTTCCGTAAAGCTTTAGCTTCGTCTCGCCTACACCGTTTACGGTCAGAAATTCTTCGTCCGTCGTTGGCGTTTTCAGGCACATGTCACGCAATGCGGAATCGGAGAAGATTACAAAAGCGGGAACGCCTCGCTTTTGTGCGATCTTTGCCCGCAATTCTCTGAGGGCTTCGAATAACTCTGTATCGTTCTCAGAAACCGGTGCGGTTTTGACTGTAGTCTGTATCGTCAACGCTTCTCTCGTCTGCACCTGCGCCTTGCCTTTGAGTACCAGCCAGCCCGCGTCTGTGACCTTCAAAATCGGTTTGCCTGCACCGACGTATACAATATAACCCTGTGCTTCCAACTCGTCGATCAGGCTTTTGATCTTCTTTTGACGCATTCCTTTCAGCAACGCAAAGGTCGATTGCTCAGTCAGGTGGAAACTCTTCACCCACTGGGATTCTTTGCCTCTGAGCACATCACAGATCGTCTGCGCACCGAAGCGTTGCCTGGTTCTGACGATACAGGACAGGATCTTTTGCGCGTCAACCGTCACATCGACCGTCTTGAAGTTCGTCAGGCAGTTGGAACATTTCTCACAGCGGTCGTCGGCGGCATCTCCAAAATAGCGTAGCATATACGCGCGCAGACAGCCTTTCGTCTTGCAATAAGCGATCATGAAACTTAAACGCTCTTCTTCCTTTTTCTTGAAAGTGTCGTTTTGCTCGTCGCTGAGCTCCGGATTCGGTTCTGTATTTTCGATAAAAAATCGTGCCGTCTCGATATCTTGCTGTCCGAACATCAGGATGCAGTCGGAATCCTCGCCGTCGCGACCGGCACGCCCCGCCTCCTGATAATAGCTCTCCAAATTCTTCGGCATATTGTAGTGGATAACATAGCGCACATCGGATTTATCAATGCCCATACCAAAGGCGTTGGTCGCGACCATGATCTGCTAGCGGTCGTAGACGAAGTCATCCTGATTCTTGCGGCGTTCCTCATCGCTCAGTCCCGCATGATATCGCGTAGCGGAATAACCTTTTGCGGAGAGCGAAGAACAGACCTCCTCTACCCTCTTTCGTGTGGAGCAATAAATGATGCCTGTTTTGCCGTTGCGTTCCTTGACCAGCTTTTCCAAGGTCTGAGGCTTACTGCTCGAACGCAGGACAGAGAAAAAGAGATTCGGTCGGTCAAAGCCTGTTGTCACTTGAAGGGGATCATGCAATCCGAGAATTCGGACGATATCTTGCTTTACTTCTGCCGTCGCCGTTGCAGTAAATGCACCTATCGTCGGGTGCTCGGGCAGTTCGGCGATAAACTCCGCGATGTTCAGATAGCTCGGGCGAAAATCCTGTCCCCACTGGGATACGCAGTGCGCTTCATCAACTGCAACCAGCGGAATGCGGATACTTTTCGCTGTGCGGATGAAGCGTGATGATTTCAAGCGTTCGGGCGCGACATATACGATCTTGTAAATCCCGTTCACCATGTTATGGAGCGCCTTGTCGAACTGCGCGTCATTCAGGGAGCTGTTTAGATAAGCGGCTCTCACTCCCTGCGCAGTCAGTGCGTTGACCTGATCCTTCATCAAAGAGATCAGCGGAGAAACAACCAATGTAACACCGTCCAGCATCAATGCGGGCACCTGATAGCACAGCGACTTTCCCGCACCCGTCGGCATGATGGCAAGCGCATCTCGGCCCGACAACAGACTGTCAACAACATCTTCCTGCCCGCGACGAAATGAGCGATAACCAAAGTACCGCTCCAGCACGGCATATTTGTCTTTTGTATCAGCTTTTTTCGCATGATTCATTTCATCAACTAAAGCACTACGCATTACCGTCGCCTCCAACCGCCCTCGATAATATGTTTGATAAAATCATATTATCATAGCGAACATCTGTTTGTCAAGTTGATCCATTTCTGTGTATAAAAAAGATTTAAATATCATACTATTCTCCAAACAATGTTTCAAGTTATCATTGTATGTTGTCGCATAGAGCAACACCTCCGCATAGCATAATGCGGAGGTGTTTTGATGAATCAGTGTAATCGAGTATCTTCCGCAAAGGCGATCATCAGGGGCGATGACGAGTATGCGAGAATTCGGGGAGAGGTTCTCTTCCGTCGGGTGAAGGACGGCGTTCTCATTACCGCGAAAATCTCGGGATTACCGAAAAGCGAATCGGGCTTCTACGGCTTTCATATCCATGAGGGCAAAAACTGTGAAGGAGATGGTTTCCCGAAAACCAAAGGTCATTACAATCCGAAGAACCAACCGCATCCGTCCCACGCGGGTGATCTGCCGCCGCTGTTATCCTGCAAAGGGAGCGCGTATATGCAGGTCAAGACTGACCGATTTAGAATATGTGACATCATAGGCAGAACCGTCATCATACACAGCGATACTGACGACTTTCGTACACAGCCGTCGGGGGACGCAGGAGAGAAAATCGCCTGCGGCGTGATCCGCGCAGTATAAAACACTGTATTTCACCCACAATAACAGTGAGGTGAAACCATGGCAAAACAAGGAATGAAGCGACCGAATTGGACGCACACAAAACCCAGAAATGAGCAGGCGGCTGTTCCCGAAATACAGGGAAAAGCCAAACACGGCAAAGAGCGCATCAACCCCATCATTGCGGGAACAGAAGCGCCATCACAGAAGGTATATCACACCACGCCGTATGTGCGTGAAAAGCCGATCTCCGAGGCTTATAAGGAGATCGACTCGGACCTTGCGCGGGATAATCTCGAGAACGATATCCCCGACGCGGACATGCAGGACTTGTGATGGAAGTCCTGCATGTCGTTCTCGCGTCGCTGTTCTCGGCGGTGATCCTGTTCCTGATCGCAAAGGTCATCGGACATAAACAGGTCGCACAGTTGGAATTCTTCGACTACATCACGGGCATCACCATCGGCTCGATCGCTGCGGAGTTGGCGACCACGCTGGACAAGCCGTGGTGGAAGCCGATGATCTCGATGCTGGTGTTCGGTTCGATCACCGTCGCTTTGAGCATCACCACACGCAGGTTCGCAAGAAGCCGGAAATTCATCAACGGCACGCCGACGATCATCATGAACGACGGCAAGCTATACCGCGAGAACATGAAAAAAGCAAAACTCGAGCTGAGCGAGTTCCTTCTCCTTTGCCGTCAGGAGGGATATTTCAATCTCAATGATATCCAAGCCGCAGTCTTTGAATACAACGGCAAGCTGTCAATTCTGCCAATCAGCGCCAAACGTCCTCTGAACCCCGAGGATATGGAGCTGAACCCCAAGCCGGAGCACATCGGTACGGAGATCATCATGGACGGCAGAGTGATGGGAGATAATCTCAAGCGAAAAGGTCTGAATGATGATTGGCTCCAAAAGGAGCTGAAAAAGCAGGGCTATAAAAGCACAAAGGAGATCTTCCTCGGTATCTGCTATGACGAGAATCAGCTGACCCTGTTCCCTATGAAGGATGGATGCAAATGAAATCTGTATGGCAAGACACGGCGCGACTTCCGCGCTTCCCGCAATTAAAGAAAGATATCCACACCGACGTACTGATTATTGGCGGAGGAATCGCGGGGATACTGACCGCATACTTTCTGCACCAAGCAGGCGTGAAGTATGTGCTCGTTGAAAAGAATACGATCTGCTCGGGTACAACGCAGAACACCACCGCGAAGATCACTTATCAGCACGGTCTGATCTACCATCAAATTCTAAAAAGCTATGGCACACATGCGGCTCAGCAATACTTGACCGCAAATAAAAGAGCGTTTGAAGAGTATGCCGCCCTATGCCGAACGATCGACTGCGATTATGAGATCAAGGACAACTATGTGTACAGCGTCACCGATCGCAGAAAGCTCATTGACGAGATGAACGCTCTGCAAAAAATTGGCTATGCGGCTAAGTTTTGCGAAAGACTGAATATCCCTATGCAAACGGCGGGGGCGGTAAAGTTCCCGGATCAGGCGCAGTTCCATCCATTGAAATTCTTCACCGCTATCGCCGAGGGATTGGACATTTATGAGCACACCTTCGTCCGCGAGATGATCGGCAACATAGCGATCACCGATCACGGCACAGTCAACGCGAATCATGTGATTGTAACTACACATTTCCCCTTCATCAACACGCACGGCAGTTATTTCCTCAAGCTGTATCAACACCGTTCCTATGTCATTGCACTCGATAACGCACAGGATGTCGAAGGGATGTATGTTGACGAATGTCGGACAGGCTTATCCTTTCGCAACCACGGCGATCTTCTTCTGCTCGGCGGTGGAGGTCACCGCACAGGTCACAAGGGCGGCAACTGGAATGAACTGCGTGAATTCGCCAACAGGGTTTATCCTAAATCGACTCAACAATACCGCTGGGCGGCGCAGGACTGCATGAGCCTTGACGACATCCCATATATCGGTCAATACTCAAAACGTACTCATCATCTCTATGTCGCCAGCGGCTTCAACAAGTGGGGTATGACTGGAGCGATGACCGCGGCGATGATACTCACCGACACAATTCTCGGAAAGCATAACGACTGTGCCGATGTGTTTGACCCGTCAAGGAGTATCCTCAAACCGCAGGTACTGGTCAACGGTTTTGAGGCAACGAAAAATCTGTTGACCATCTCAAAGAAACGCTGTCCGCACCTCGGCTGTGCGCTGAAATGGAACAGTGCGGAACACTCCTGGGACTGTCCCTGTCACGGTTCGCGCTTTGATAAGCACGGTAAGGTGCTTGATAACCCCGCGAATGGAGATTTACCATCATAAAGATCGGAGACACAAAAATATCTTTATGTTTCTAATTATAATTACAAGTTGTTAGAGAAGCTAAAAAGGAAAGGATTTATTTCAAGCTATTGCTTAAGCAATAGCAATTTACTCTGCATTCAATGTATCAGTTCAGCTTGATTCAATGTCGCATTTGACTTCACCTCCGCACATCTTAATGCGGAGGTGTCACTATTATCAATCAGATAATCTTACTCTTACTTTTCGAGATGAATCAACAAATCATCAAGCATATCGCCTAATTGATCCGCCGGTTCTTGTTCTCCCTTATCTTTACTCTCTATCATTTCCAACAGCTGCTCATCAGACAAGCATAGAATCAATTTTCCTGTTTCGCGAAGACTTCCTTTTACCGCTTTCATCGCATGCTTGTCAGCTCCTTCTCTGGAAATAATGACAGCTACTTTGCGCAAGGCTTTTTCGTAAAGATATTTTTCTGTAGTATATATTTCCTTTTGCCCTATCTTCTCTCTCGTGTTTTTGAATTCAAAGACGATATATTTGGTGTTGAAGTATTTCTTGATGGTATCAAAAAAGTCCTGATTGATTCCGGCTTTGATTCTGCAACACAAGTCAAAGCGATACAGACCATCATTGGATCGTTCCTGTGTTTTCCATAGTGTTAAGTAGTCGCCGAGTACATATTTCAGTATTTCAACACACGCATCCTCGTAAGCTCTGAAATGCTCCGTTCCCGGTTTGATTCCGGACAGCTTCTGTGCCCAATTCGTGTCATGCTCCGCATCAGGCTCAACCTCCGGTTTTGCCGAATTATCCCACACAATACCGACAGCAGGAGCTTTAGCCTTAATACTATCGATGGAATAATCCAAAAAGGAGATAAACTCAGTTTTAATCTCGGGATAATCCTCGAATAGCCAAAGTAAGTTGCCTACATCCCAAATATGTATTCCGTAAGCATCTAAGCACTGCGCTTTCATTTCGTCCGACACTTCATTTGCGACGGTCAGAATGATGGTTCCCTCTGCCTTTAAATCAGAGAGTTGCTTACAGGCATCTTGAATCCTTGAAGGATTGACGGTGCGACCGGTATAGAGTTTCAACTCGAGAAGTAGTAACTGCTGTGGTGTTTTCACCCGAAAATCTATTCTATAATCACTAGTCGGAAGCTCTCTTTTCACCTCCATATCATTAGTCGGATGACTTAGTAAAAGAGACTTCAAATAACGATAAAACAAATTTTCAAATAAACGCCCTCTACTAACAGGTCTGTTATATACCAATCCTTTGGCGATCTGTTTAACGATAGTAATATTCTCCGAATACATCAAAGCCTTATACAGCCAAGATCTGTTTCTCACATCTGAAAAGTTATAATGCTCGGGAAACGCTTTTATATTGGCTATTTCGCGATGGGTGATCCTTCTCGGTCTGTTATGATCTCTAACAAGAGGAATCCTCAACGTATTCCATTTTATGATATCTGTCGGTCTGTACTCTCCGTTGCTCCAACAAAAATACGGGCCGCCTTCTAAATCATCATATGAAATATGGTGTGGATTAATCTCGTAATACCACGAATCAATAGGATGATCAATTTCTAAAAAGTCCTCAGGATAGTAATGCTGTTTAGACATATCAAAATCAGGGAAACGCAATGGGGCATGATTATCATTTCGTGTTCCTATTATGCAGAGCGTACGTTCTCTGATCGGAAGTCCTAACGCTTCTCCTACATCTATCAAACGATATGACAGGCGGTATCCAATACGATTGATTCTATCCAGGAATCCCGGAAGCAGCGTTTTGCCTCCTGCCGGGTCCACAAAAAACAGAATGGCACGCGGACGACAGCCATCAATTATATCCAACATCTGCATTTCTTGCTGAATCGGGCGCTCCGACCGGAGCGCGTTTCCCGATGGCTGTTTAATATGTATCCGCGCCGCCAAAAGAGCCGGTTCTTCCCAAGCGCCATACTCCTCTCTTGTAGGGATTCGATCAAAGATCGGCGCATTGATGTTCCTCTCATGAACTGATCGTGCTTTTGGGTCAGTTTCATAAGCCGCTATCACTTGATAGCCGGCTTTTTCTATTCCCATGGTTAATGAGCCTAAGCCCGCATTGATCACAACAGCTGTGTTCATAGTAGTCTCCTAAAACTTGCTTTATAAAGTTCTTTTACCGTCTTTGAAATAGTTTACAATTGAATTCTATCACGAAACATAAAATATGGCAACCGAGAAAGAAAAGATTCATTTCTTAGTCTGCCATACTCTTATAAATCAACCCAACCTATTAGTTTCTCAGATAAACAATAGGTTGGGTTAGTTGTTGATTATCAATCTCACAATAACTATTTATTATTGTTAGGAAATAAATCTTGTGTTTACCAGTTCGCAAGTTTAGAGATATTGATTTTGAAGGAGAAGGTATATGAAGAAATATAAGTACTCTGTTGCGTTATCTTTTTCTGGGAAACAACGTTCATATGTTGAAAGAGTCTCTAATGAATTAAGCCGTCTTCATGTGCAACATTTCTATGATTTCAACGAACAAGAAAACCTTTGGGGAAAAGATCTCGCAAAGTACTTAGATAAAATCTATTATGAAGATGCAGAGTTTTTTGTGCCTTTTATTTCAAAGGATTATGCCGAAACAGTTTGGCCAAATCTCGAATTATCAGCTGCTCTTGACCGAAATATGAATGATCTTCGTCCCAATTTTCAAAGGTATATTCTTCCTGTCTATTTTGACAACATAAGACTTCCTGGCATACCTAAGTCAATTGGATACTACGACGCAAATAAGATATCTCCTGAAGAGCTTGCAAAAGCAATATATAACAAACTCTTTTCAGCAGGCGATAATTCACACCGCTATGCTACTATTAAGAAATCAGTTAGTGAGTTAGGTGATTTATTAGAGAGGTTTTCACTTGCACAGACAAATATTTTAAAAGAAGTAAATAGCAGCCACACAGAACGAATATGTGCTATTTGTAATAAAACTATGCCCTTACGCATTGTTTTAGTTTATGGTGAACGAGGGCTTGGAAAAAGAAGCAGCATATATAGGTCTTTTTTAGAGATAAAAGAAAAGGTGATATATTATATTCGTCCGTTTTATGAAATCAGATATAAATATGATAGCATAATTCAGTCATTAGGCTTAGATGTAAGAGATTTACTCTCCCAAACCGATCTTGATTTTGAAAGCAGTATAAAACGTAGTGCCATTTCATTATTTTCTGAAAAGCCCTCAGTCGTTTACGTTGAGCATTATCATATGTTTGATAAGGAATCACGTAGCTTTCTATATGAATTAGCGTATTCATTATTAGTTAGGCATACACAAAAAGACGTCTGCTTTATTATTGAACTTGACACAGATACTGATACGAATCTTATAGATTCCTTCTATGAATTAGTTCCTAATCAAATAGAACTCATTGAATTTAGTCGATTAACAAAAGAGGAGATCACATCATGTTTCTATAACTACTGTAGAGACATTGAAATATCAAAAAAAAACCTAAAATATATTATTCATTCTTCTTTAGGAAATATTATGTACTTAAATGTTATAATTAATTATTTGGAAGGTTCAGGATATATAAAGGAAATCGACGGACATTATGTCTGTAATCATTTACCGGAGGGAGCATTAGCTGATGTAATAAGAAAATATCTTATTCAGAGATATAATAAACTAAATGAACCACTCAAAGATGTACTATCCAAGTCATCGATTCTTGGATGTACTTTTGATATAGAACATCTTCAGACACCATTTCGAATTATAAATGCCGTAGAAAAGTTGTCAAGAATTGAACGTATTTCAAACTTAATTGAGCACTACACTAACGAAATCTATGCTTTTGAAACAAAAGATGTATATGAGTTCATACAAAGCAATATTCCTAGTGAATTACAGCTAGAATGGCATAGTGTTTTAGCGCATTACTTTCAACAATTATATAATCGTACAAAGAGACGCAACAAAACGCTAAGTATAGAAAAAGATATATCACTAGTTTACCGCATAGCAAAGCATTTTAAATATGCAGAGAATTATCAAGATGCATTATCTTATTTCCGTCAACTTGTCTTGCTGTATTTAAAAATATGTGATTACAAAAATAATTTGACGGTAATCGAAGATATTCGGTTTATTATCAGTCATCTTGATATTGATGATAATAAGATGGATCAAATTGAATATGAAATCACAATTGCAAGTGCAGAATGTTATAAGGGGTTAGGACAATATAATGAGGCTCATGATTTTTACATGGAAGCATTATCATTCATCAGTGAAACAGATTATTCTAAAGAGTTAATCGATGTTTTCTATAACAAATGTTATTGTTTATATATGATGGGAAGGGTAATAGAAGCACAGGATATTTTGACTTTTATTTGTCAACATTTTAATCTAAAGGATAAAAACAAAAAAGATTACATTCGAATCATATCATTATTAGCTTCAATATGTGATTCAACCAATAATACGACAATGCAGAAAAAGCTCTATATTGAGGCACTAACCTATTATAGAGAGAACAAATGTGAAAAGGAATATTATGAGTTGTTAAAAATGGCTAGTATGGTTTTTGATGAAAGCATTGCTATTGAAATGGAAAGGGAGGCTGTTAGATACTTTAGAAACAACCAAAGCGTAAGGAACTTAGCTGAAACCCTCCATAACCTTGCAACAACCGAACTATATCTATTAAAAATGGAATCTGTAGATAAATATCTACAGGAAAGCATTTCACTTTTTGACATTTTCGGCAGCAAAGCAGTACACTATCCACTTAATACTAAGGGAATAGTTGAAATGGTAATAAATCAAAACTACAGTGAAGCCATTTCAACTCTTACTTCTGCATTATCTTTTAGCACAGAAAAGTATTCTGAGATTGCAATAAGAGTCAATCTTATTCAATGTTTTCTCCAACTCAAGAATTATGAAGAAGCATATAAAATGATTTTGCTTGTAGATGAATTAATCAAAAACGTGCCTCATGGAGTTGTTCCAGTATACGAAACTTTTCACTTGCTAAACTGGTTATTCTTTTTCTTTCATAAAAACGAGTATGAAAAATGTGAAGTATATCTCAAAAAGCTGAATAAACAATGTGACATTGAAGAAAGGCATAAGTATATAGCTAGATCAATGCGTTATATTATTAGAAAAAAAGGGGAGAAAAAAACTAGGAATACAGCAGGTACAGCACCTTATCCAATTTATCGTTCTTGTGTAGAAAAAGGCTTATTTTTTGCAACACTACGTTTCTTTGAATAATTGACAGCATTAATCCTTCATAAACCTTTTTAATGCATTATATAGTATTTCTTCATATATATATCCAAGCTTATAATTACTGTATTCACAACACTTGCCAAACCCACTATCAGGATCAACATTTGGAAGTGGTGTCAATTCTAATAGATAGTAGTTTCCCTGAGTATCTATTCGATAATCAGCTCTACTATAGTCACAACACTCCAAAAACTGGTGCAGTCTTATAGCATCTGCTTCAATACTTTGGAGCAAATTATCGGGAATGTTAGCAGGTACTTTTGTACATGTATCATCGTACTTATCTTCAGCACTATATATATGAATATTGGATCCATTCTTACGAACAACTTCTACCGTACCAATACATTTAGTGCTTTCTTTATCATATAGTATTGAGGTTGTAAATTCTCTTCCGGGAATATATGATTCACACAGTAAAGGTTGATGATAAATGGTTAGTAGTTCGTTAACAACGTCGCTCAAAGAGCTGGAATCATTAACAAATCTTACTCCAGAACTACTGCCTTCATAGTTTGGTTTAATGATCCAAGGAGGAGACACATCGTCAGGAATTCTGGCAATATCATTTTGGTGATTTATTATGTAGAACGAAGGAGTTGGTATACCTAGATAATTTGCCATTATTTTTGTGTGTGCTTTATTTAAAGTTAATCCAAGTGTATATGCATCAGATCCAGAAAAAGGAATATGGTTTATTTCAAACAATGACGGCAACCAACCTTCTCGGTTTCTGCTAATAATTCCTTCAGCTGTATTTAATACAATATCCACTTCAGGAAAACACTTTTCAATAAACATATTAAATATCTTCTCATAATTACCTAGAAGAATAACAGTGTGACCGCGTTGTTCTAGAGTTCGTTTTATAACACTAATCTCAGCAAGCGTACTAAAATCACAATGTTTGTATCCTTCTGAAGAAATGTTATAATCCTCTTTTACATCATATGCTATTCCGATTTTTAGTTTTTTTCTCATGTTAACCCCTCAGTCATAGTCTTAGATAAGACTGTAAGTGCATCTGCCATGTGTAGAAGCCAGACTAATATTTTCATCTGATATACCTGTAATCGAACAAGGAGCTAGAACCATTTTTCCTAGTTCTGGAGTGTCGACGACGAATTTTGGTATAGCAAATCCGCTCATTGTATTGTTTAAACTGTTAATTATCCTGATGCCCTCTAAAACACTTGCAACATATTCCTCGCAACCTTTGACCTTATCACATTGATATAAATAATAGGGTTTAACTTTGATAGAAACGAGTTCGTTAAATAATTCGCGTAAAGCATCCTCGTTATTATTAATGCCAGCTAACAGAACCGTCTGACTACCTAGAGGTATTCCCGTGTTAGCGAGAGAAATGATTGCTCTTTTGCTCTCAGTAGTTAATTCAGAAATATGATTAATATGTATGTTTATATAAAGATTATTGTATTTTCCTAAAGCATTTAAGAGATCTGCGTCAATACGCATAGGAAGTGTAATCGGAATCCTTGTTCCAATACGTATCACTTTAATCTGTTTTAGTGAACTTACAGCATCAAGAATTCTTATAATTCGTGCATTATCGAGAATTAATGGGTCTCCACCGGTAATTAACAAATCAGAGATTTCTTTATGACAACATAAATAATCAAGAACTTGTCCAAGATTCTCATTGTACGGATGATGATTTTGGGTGATTCGCTGTCTAGTACAGAATTGACAATAACAAGCGCATTGATTTGTAGAAACATAGATTGCCTTGTTTTTATATCGATGCACTAAATTATCTATAGGTGAATAATGAGTTTCTTGAAGATAATCATCTTTAAATGAAATAGTATTTTTTTCTTTAAAGGGAATGAATTGCTTGCGTATCTGTGGATTTCCATTCTTTATCATTTCAAGGACGTAAGGTGTAATACGGATTCTTTTTTCTATAGCTGAAATCTCTGCGTTAGTTAATTCTATAATACTGGAAAGCTCTGAGAAGCTATAAACACTATTCATAATCTGATAATCTGTTTTGTTATTCATATGATCCTCACTGTCCGGTATAAAAGTCTGAACTCAAAAACCTAACAATAATAAATAGTTATTGTGAGTTCATTTATACTTTCACCTCGAAATCTGATAGAATTAAAGTAACTATCATTTTTTGAGGTGTGCTATGCTAAACTACTTTGATTTAACTTCAAACTTTCTCTCTGCTATGCAATCGACTAAGAATCTATCCGCAAAAACGGTTATTGCTTATCAGTCGGATTTATCCGACTTCTGCAGGTTTATCAGTAATCGTGAAATATCAGATGAGACGATAATCAGTTACGTTCAGCACCTTAACCAAAAGGGGCTGAAAGGCAGTACGATCAATCGCAAATTAGTTGTACTAAAAATGCTGTTTGACTATCTATATCAAAACCATTACATCAGCCAAAACTATTTCATCACTCACAAGTTCAAATTCAAGAAGGAGAGAAAGCTCCCTAAAACCATGACCGTTAAAGAAGTTTCTTTTCTGTTGCGGTATTTGGCCGCACAAAAGGAACAAGCATCTACTCCCTTTGCAAAATGGAAATGCGTTCGCAACCTTGCGTTGATTGATACGATCGCCAGCACCGGTATTAGAGTGGCGGAGGCTTCATCAATATCTATTCATGATATTGCGATGACCGAACGAGTTATCCTGATTCACGGAAAAGGCCGCAAGCAAAGGCTGATATACATATCTTGTCCGCAAACATGGGACAATTTGATGCAGTGGATAAAAGTCAGAAAAGCATGTAATCCTATTACAGACAAGCTGTTTCTCAATCGATACGGAGAACAGATCAGCATACATGGAATAGAGTATATTTTTAACTCTGTCAGAGATTCATGCGGGATCAATCCCCATGCCACGCCCCATTATCTGAGACACACTTTTGCGACGAATCTGTTAGCAAACGGTGCGGATCTACGCTCCGTACAGGAGATCCTCGGCCACAGCAGCGTATCTACCACAGAGATTTATACCGAAGTAACTGTCAAAAGAAAGAAACAGGTTTTAAAAAGGTATAATTACAGGAACAGGCTGTCATGATCACTTATATTCTATTTTATAGTACCATATTTCTCAACCTTATTCCATATTGTGACACGGAGAAAAACAATAGCCCGATTTGTGTAAGGGATACAAAGAATCATAAACAGATTTGTGAATTTATTATGCTATAAGAGTAAAGGCGGAGTCATCAGCTCCGCTCGATCAAATGTGCTTAAGTTGTAACTCTATTGTAATAAAACGCATTTATACGCCACATCTTTTCTGTCTGAATCATATTTGGGTAGGCTGCGATATGTCAAATAAACTATATATTCTTCCTGTTTCAGAGAAAGAATAGATAATATGATTGAAGCCTGTTGACGTATATTTATTAACGTTAACAGGCTTGACTTTTTGTACCTAAATATTTGATGTGTTCCTAACATGGTGAGTATAACTTATTGATTCATACTTACCTTTTCCAGAAGCTCCTCAGGTTCGCAATACAGCGCCTTTGCCAGCCTGATTACATACTCAGCTCGCGCCATGTTGATGTTCTTCTGACGCTGCTCATACTGCTGGATCGTTCTCAGCGGGACGCCGCTCTCCTCGGCAAGCTGAGACTGACTCATCCCCGCCCGTTGGCGGTATTGCTTCAGCTTGGTCGTTCTGTTGCTCAGATACCTTTCATCGAGTAGATCGCAGAAATGCCGAATATCCATTTCATGGTAGGGGTAATACAGAGCCTTGATCTTCGTGATATCTTCCGCATCAAAGATCTCACGGAACGATATGCCTGTATTCCACTGATAGTAGGCAAGCGCCCAGCCAAGCCAGTACTCTTCGGAGCGATCCATAGAGAGCTTCGGTTGGATACGTTCGGAAGAGTCACCAATGACAGCATATGCCATCTCGATGCCTGACATACCCGCCAGGAGTGAGGAATCGCCTTGTTCAAACCGTTTACAGACGTCGCTGTCCAGAAACCGTTTCCAAAACTCCGTCAAGTCAAGATGAAGATCGTATACAGCAAAATCCAGCATCCTGCCCAGCGCCGTTCTTGCTTTTTCAAGATAAACTTTATCGTAAGCGTGGATCATGCGGTTTCATCTCCTCGTCCAAAATCGTGGTGATATACAGATCACCTCTTTGGCGCTTGTTGCGCTCCGTATTGAAGTATTCGCGCCGTGCGGTTTTATCACGAAGCTGCTTTTTCGCGTACCACTCGCTGTGCAAAGCGACCTCATTCCCGACATAGTGTATGCGGTTGAAAGCCTCTTTACTCTTGAGGACGATCTGCTGACCAAGCTTGCCCAAGTGCATCGCATTGTTGAGCTGACGGTAGGAGATCGTACCGTTGATGAAATCCTGCGCAAAGGAGAAGTAGCTGTCATCGGCGCGGTAGCCGATCATGATGTCTGCCGCCGAATAACTGATCAGGAAGTTGTTGAGGATGTATTCCTTTGCTTCTAAAGCAAGCCCGGACGGGACGTCAAACTCACGATTCTCCAAAAGCACCGCCAACCAATGGAGGATGCAGTAATCATCGCTGTTCAGATCGAGCACACTCAGTCCTTACATCTCAACATCATAGATATTGGCGAAGCCGTCGCGGTCTAAAGACACGCCCCATTCTTTAGCCATCTCTATCGAATCGGTGCAGTAGAAGCCGAGACCGTAGTCGTTGTATCGCTTGCCATAACCAAACTTCGGTTTTTCAATGACGTCCTTTGATCCATGATAAATACGTCGAATCAATCTGTTCCCTCTTTTCTCAGACTACTCCCAAAGAAGTATGTTCTTATACAGCTTCATTATACTCCCATAGGAGTATAATGTCAATCCAATATAATTATGTTTTCAGCGCTTAAAAGACTTATTAGACATCACTCCACTATAGATGGACCGTTTTGTTAATTGAAACCTATTGTGATAATTAGTTTTATTATTTTATCAATGACTAATACTATGTTTCAATTCGTACTGTTGCCTATCAGCTTCATTGATTTTACCGGGATAACCATATATAAAAATATTTCTCTGAATACTATTGTGTCCTTAAGCAGAAAGGGTACTCTTCTCTTAACTTAGCAAACGAATACCATTAAAAGATTAACTGGAATAACTTGTTAATCTGTTGCTTCACAATTCAGTTAGTCTATCCTCTACTTCGTTAATGAATATTTTGTTATACTGTATCGAGCATAATGAACAAAATCAAAAAGAGTTCATAGAAGCTAAAAATGTATTCTATAAACTGTCTGAAGAAGAACTGGAAAATGTGGTAGATTGGTGGAATAAAGAAGAAATAGTCGGTGAAGAAGAAAGCAAGCTTGCTCTTGCAATAGTAAACGGTAGCCTAAAAGACTGATTGAAAGAGGCACGGGAGTTTGTTTATCCCGTGCCTCTTTACGTTTTTGCTTAAGCTCAATTATAATTCTTGAGTTTATATATGATTAATATTTATCAAATACACAGATATTCTATTAACCCTATCAGAGAATCACAACATCATCACGGGTGAGCTTTTCTTTGAGTTCTTCGGAGCGGTGTGACTGAATGATAAAGCTGCTTTCGCCGTCAAAACGGAACGCGACTGATTTGGTGAACGGCATTGTACTGTCAAACTCGGTGATAATCAGGCTCGCGTATGCTTTTTTGAGTGTTTCAAAGGTCGTCATAAAGCCGATACCGCTGCCACCCGAATCAGCATGCGTCGTCACACGCTCCCTGCCGAGCTTAGACAACGTATCGATCTCGAACGCCACACCGTTGTCATAGATCGCGATACAGTAGTTATCGTTTTGCATCGAAAGGTCAAGAAGAATCTTACCATTCCCCTCTCCCTTTGCTTCAACAGCAATCACCGCATCCTTGATATGATCGCTGAGCAGTGTCTGCAAATCGGTTTGGGAGATATACTTGCCGATGATCTCACTCACCGGCGCAGAAGCCGTCAGATCGAAATCAATCCCATGTGCTGCCGCTTTGATGTGCAGATCGTTGATCGTGCTGTCGATCAAAAGACTGCCGGTCGACAGAAGTAGCTTAGTCTCGCGCTGTTCTCTGTCGATCAGCTCGCTGCGTTCTTTGATCATCGTCTGTATCTCACGGAACAGATCGCTCTTCTCGGCATTATCGTCAGCGTTATAATAGGTGTCGATGGCAGTGTTCAAGGAGTTCATCAAATGATTATCACGATGGATGATCTTCGCCAGATATTCGTTAGATTGCCTCTGCTTTTCGATTTCTCGATCACGCTTTGATAATTCTTTCTGATATTGCTCCTCGGACTGAGATTGTAGGTGTTCACGGTAACGTGCAGTAATACTATGACGTATCCAAAGATAGAGACCGAAGCCGGAAATAAGAACGCCAATAATCACGATAACATAAATAATATCCATCTCATTTAGTGCTTCCAAATTAACACAAGTTAACGTTAAAATCACACCTGTCAATGCTAGACCCAAGCCAAAGTGTTTATCATTTAAAAAGAATTGAAAACCTTTTTTAAATCTCTTGATTCTCTTTAGGAAATAGCAGAGTACAGATGCGCACACCAACTCAGTGAAATATACCAAGATATCTTCTTGCGCATACCCAAAGAACCAAAATACTGTTGCTGTGATAATTGTAGCTATTATCCTTGAAACTCTAAATACAGAAAAAGAGATCAATCCAATAGCAATAGAACTATACCAACTTGTTCTGCCAATAAAGACAAGAAGAAAAGGAATAAAAGCAAATAATAATAATTGTGCCATTTGTTGGCTATAATTGCGAAATACAATGAATCCTATTGAGAGTATTAACCCCGAAATAATAACATATATAAACTGTTTCTTATTAAGACAAATATTCTGAACTTTACAGAACAGATATGCAGAAACATAATAATCAAATATTACTAATAAAAAATAGACTATTAGCAAATCATACTCCGTAACGATATTTACAAAGCTCAATGCATTTCACCCCTCTGTTAATCAAGTTGTACATATAATATCATGTAATATAAGAAAAAGGAAGTGATAAAACTATCACTTCCCAAAAAGTATTAACCGCCAATTCCCAACAAGCGCTTAAGATATTCCCACCAGCTCACAGATATCCCTCCTTTGTATTGGATTTTTCAATACAAAGATAGCAAGATTGCCGTGAATCCTACATTAGAATACATTGTTGGATGGTGTTGGTTTTTGTTTGTATTTTAATAACTCTATTATAAATATAAAACGCCCGCTGCTACACTGTAGCAACGGGCTTCATCAATACTTGATTGATTTACATCATGACCACCCGTCAAACGGGTGGTTTGCTCTGGGGCTATAAGCCCCTGTTACTAAACTCGCGTCTCAAGGCGCTGATTTTACTTCGTAAAATCTTGGTGTTATATATGGATTGCAAGCCCAAGTGAAACATTATCTTGGACAGAGTTAATCTTTATAATAATTCTCCTATCATGCTTACAATAAAATCTAATACACTTTGTAACAGATTGGAGAATCATTTTTAGTAGTATAACTATCGATGCGCACCCGCATAGCGGGTGGTTCTTTGTACCGCTCTTAGGAGCGGCACTGTCTAAAGACATTAATATAAAAAATGCCGTCTGAACTCAGACGGCATTTTCCATAGCATTTTTCACTTTATCAGCGTAATAGTAAATAAACGCCGTAAGCGTTGGTACGCCCTTTTTGGGATCGACATGCGCCTTGTATTGCTCCTCCAAGGTCGTGATATCAGTGGTTTTCCAAGCGTGATCAATAGCATTTTGCATCGCGCGTTCAACGCTTGCGGAGGATTTGGAATACTTCTTCGCCACCTCATTACAAATATAGGTCTGTTCCTTATGGCAGATCATCTCGATCGCGTCCCGCAGATAATTCCTGCCTTTGTATCGAGCACTGATGCCGATAATATCAAGCTCGGTGGTGATCCGCTGTACCAGCCGCTTATTATAATCATCCTCTATACGCTTTTTGATAACGGGACTGCAGGTCTTTTGAGCCGGTTTCATATCGGGAATGCTGTTGATCACGCTGCGGAGCATATTCACAACAGTCGGAATACTGTAATCGGGCTGCGATTTCAGCATGATAAAATCAGCGCCCATATTGCGGCATACCGCATGCGTCACTTTGCTGAGATTGTTGGTTACAACCAAAATATACGGGAGTATTTGTAAATGGAGCTGATCCAGCTTCGTCAAATAATCAAAGCCGCTTCCCTTGCCATAGAACAGCTCTAAGTCAAGTACAACAGCATTGGGAAGGAACTCCTTTGTGATACTTAACGCTTCATCAGAATCGCCCGAAGTACCAATCAGGAATACATCATCCAAACTTTTGCAGTATGCTTCATACTCCAAACAAATATCGTTATCATCTTCAACGACCAACAATTTGATCCTTTTAGCCATTACACTCCCTCCTTGATCGCTATTATATAACATTTTCCAATCTTTTCCAACATTTTTCAACAATTTTTTCAAATTTGTTTGCAAACCAGTTGAAGATAAACTGGTAACAGCGTATAAAGCGAAAATGCTAAGGGGCGAAATTATATGAAATTTGGTGATTACTTAAAAGACAAGAGGGAAAAATCGAATCTGAAGGCTAAGGTTGCAGCTAAGAATTGGAAGATTTCTCCGGGTTATCTGTCAAGTTTAGAGAACGGAAAGAGATCTGCGCCTTCCTTTGATCTGTTGACAGAAATCGCCGACTCCTTGGAATTAAGCGAAAAAGATCGGAATAAGCTGTACGATCTTGCCGCCGAAAGCAAAAATCCTCCGGAGCTACCCAGAGATATTACAGAGTATGTATATCAGAATCCTGTCATACGGGACTTGCTCAGATATGCGATGACATGTAAGCTGCAAGAAAAGGAGTGGAATGTGATATTCAACTTTGTGAAGAACAATTATAAGTATTGAGGGATGGAATAATGATTTCGATACAATAGATCATAGTGTGTTCACTAAATAGTTTCACTTAATGGATATATAACACATATAATTATCTTTCTGCATCAATAAAGAGTCGAGTTTATCTCGGCTCTTATTCTTTTTCGAATTACCACTTGTAAAAACATTGTTATAATGTAGGATAAACTATTGGCGGAATGTTCTTTTGTTAAATTGAATCAAGACATGATTCCCCCAACCTTGCAATTTACAGATATTAAGTATATGATATATTCATACTAAACAGTCTGCATATTCCCGAGCTGCTTTGTTCTCGGATATACAGATCAAGAAAAGGAGAATTAGATGAAAGCAAAAGCCAAACCCATATCTTTTTCCGTTTCGATCATTTTGATCCTGACCCTCATCCTGTCGTTCCCGATGGCAGGTCATGCGGCAGAAACTGACCCGACTACCTCATCCGCGATAACAGAATATGTCACCCTGTATGTGATTGAGGATTGGGCGACCTCCTATATGTCGATACCGGATTCGTATCCGCAGAGCTATCAGATCAACACCGATGATCTTGTCAAGCCCACCTTTACATCGCTGGATCCGAAAGGCATTTCGGTATCTGAGAGCGGCTTGATCACCCCTGCCGTGACCTATACCTACTGGTACGGCTACAACTCCTATCCGGAGCCGTTGGAGGATAAGACCCCGACCCGCATTACTTCTGCGTACAGCTTTGAGGGTGGCGAGATCAAGGTCGACGCGAGGAATCGCACCTATTATATCCGCGTCAACATTGTGGATTATGCCGCGGTATACGCGAAGAATGTCGATCTGTATTATCTGAGCAGCGACTACAGCAGCTTTATCTCGATCCCCTCCGACTATCCTCAAAGCTATCAGCTCCCGACAAACGGCATGAGCGATCCGCAGATCCGTTCACTCGATCCGTGGGATGTGACTGTTGAAAACGGTGTAGCGACACTTGTCAAAAAGACCTGGTACTATTACGGGAACGTCGGCTACTCCTCCCCTATACAAGGCAAGGAACCGGATCGGATCAAAGAGACGGTCTCAGACAACGGCGGCTATGTCACCGTGTCCTCAGGAGGAAAGACTGAGCTGTATCATATCAACGCCGTTAATTATGCCGAAAAGTACACCGAGAACGTAATGCGCGAGTATCTCGATCAAAACATCACGCCATCCATGACGACCTATGACAAGATCGACGCGATCGCACGATTTGTCGCAAACAGAGAATACGATTACCATTACAGCAACGCCGTCGGTATGGTCGTTACGGGTGGCGGTGACTGCTGGGCTTCGACCGCCACAATCGTACAGATGGCGCAGATGATCGGTCTGCAAAGCTGGTGGAGAAACGGTAACAAGGATTACGGCGCGGGCAGCGGCCACGCCAACGCGATGGTCTATGACGGCACGGACTACTATGAGGTGGAAGCCGGCTACAATATGGATACGCCGCGCTACTATTCTATCGAAAAGAGAGATTCCCTGTTCTCGATCCGCAACAGGAATGAGGGTGTTGAGGTCTATCAATACGACGACGTCCCCGACAATCTAACGGATACCTTTGAGATCCCGAGCGAGATCAACGGTAAACCGGTCGTATCCATTGGCAAGTATTTCTGTATCGGTCATTGTCTTGAGAGCACCAAAAGAGTCGAGAGCATCGTCATCCCCGATACCGTCACCTCGATCGGAGAAGGCGCGTTCATCTACTGCGGAACACTCAAGGAAATCACTATCCCCGCGTCCGTTATCTCGATCGGGGATAACGCGTTCGCGTACTATGTCAATCAGGACATCTACGGTGATACCGATAACGAGAAGTTCATCATCCGCGGCTTCAAGGGTACTGCCGCAGAAACGTATGCCAAGGAAAACGGCATGACCTTTGTCGAGATCCAGCGCCTGCTCGGTGACGTCGACCGAAACGAAGATGTTACCATTGCGGATGCGACATACATTCTGCGCCATGAGGCAGGGATCGACACTCCCTGCGCCGTCACTGCTGATTTTGCCGACGTGAACCGTGATGGAGAAATCACGATTATGGACGCAACGCTCATCCAAAAATGGCTGGGCAATATCACCGTCAACTGCAAAATCGGAGAACCGATATAAGAATACATCAATAAAAATACGCCTCCTATGTAAGACATAAGCATCTTACCCATAGAAGGCGTATTTTTGTTTGCTCTTTGCTGATAATGCAGAGCATAAGCATACAAGACCGAATCTGCTTATATTAAGGCTGTCCGGCAATAGCGTTACGATCTATTATTCTCTATATTGAGGGGAAGTGAATTGCATGAAAGAATAATCTTTTGGCAGTTTATCAGGGATGTTGAAAACATGTTGATAAGTCATTTTTAATAGGGGGGATTTTTAGGACACGGTGAAAACTTACTGTTTAAGCCGTTTTCTATCAACTAATAGCAATGGAATAAGAAAAAACTTCAGTCTCTGAAATATAAAGACAAGGGCGTTTGCGTAAAACTCAAAAATGATTTGTTGAGCTTAATGCACATCTCCTGTTCCTTATATTACCGTTAATGTCTAACTCGATTGATTCTCCCGAGTAAGGTCTTTTTTTCTATCGCTTTCTTCTTCTCTTTCTGCAAACAGGCGTCGGTTGTACCTTAACAGCTCACTTGATAACTTAAGCAAATCCTGACTTCCTGATCGAAACACGACTACCGTATAATTAATAGATTTATACTTTTGGTATATCGGCTTAAGCAACACCGGCACCTCAGGCGCAGCCGACTCATTCCGATTGAGCCAAATACAGACAAGCTTCTTCTCGATTATTATTTCGCATTTCATACAGTCTACCTCCCGTTTCTATAAATAGTGTTGGCATGAATTCTGATGGTAAACATATAGAATGGTATCGAGGTAATAATCCTATCAATATGTTTATCGATATCTGATTAAACTGACTCTAAGATTCATCGATTCTCCGATAACCTTCGTCGCATTCCTTTGCAGAATCATCCTATTCCTCAAAATGTATATCAGAGGTGGCATGCATTCTCTTTTCGATTGTGCACACAACTTTTTCATAGGTGCCATCCTCATGGCATTGTTTTATAAGACGATCAATTTTCTCAGTATTCTGAGAATTGATTTGAGCCCTTTTAAGCTGATCATATTTGATAAGCATAGTTATCCTCCTGAATTCATTTATATTTTTTCCGCTTGGTAAAAGATCCCATGTTGCGATCCAGTGCGACCATGTTTTTCCTTGATTAGAATCCATGTAAGAGTCTTGTAATATATAATATGGAAGCCAGTAAGTAAAAAGCATAGCAAAGAAAAAAGCGCTGTAATAAAACAGGAAAGTAAAAGATTATTCTTGAGGATTTTTTGAAGTCTTATCATGTTGTTTTCTCTCCATTCTGTAGCGATTTGTGTATAGTATCACACTATCGTTATCTATTCCCATACATCTTCTCATAATAATTTTGATACTCACCGCTGATGATCTCCTGCCACCAGTCTTTGTTATCGAGATACCACTGAATTGTCTTTTTGATACCATCCTCAAACTTCGTCTCCGGCAGCCATCCGAGTTCGTTATGGATCTTCGTCGGGTCGATCGCGTAACGCAGATCATGCCCTTTGCGGTCAGTTACGTATGTAATAAGGCTCTCAGGCTTGCCGAGCTCTTTGCAAATCAGCTTGACAATATCAATATTCGCCATCTCATTGTGACCGCCAACGTTATAAACCTCACCAACTCTGCCGTTATGGATCTAAGAATACATTTCTCTCTTTGAAAAAAGCTGTTATGTGTAAATCTATCGTGCAACAGTAGAAACAGAAATAAACATTCCTGCAAAATAAAATCAATAAATTATATAAATGGTCTTGATTTTTCTCTTTTAGCGTGTTACAATATTATCTGTAATAATAAGCAAGAGAGGTGAGTTATATTGATAGAAAAGTTTGATATTGCGGGGTATTGCCGTATTTCTGTCGATGAGGAGTTGGATCGCGATAATACTTCTATTGAAAATCAGAAGGCGATTATCGAGGCGTTTGTGAAGGAAAAGTTTCCGGGCAGCACGCTGACTTTCTTTGAGGATCGCGATCGCTCGGGTTACACCTTTGAGCAGCGCGAGGGTTATCAAAAGATGCGCAAGCAGCTCTTTGATCGCAAGCTCGACATTATGATAGTCAAGGACTTCTCTCGCTTCTCACGTCGGAACAGTCGTGGTTTAGTTGAGCTGGAAGATCTGCGTGATAGTGGCGTTCGCATCATCTCCATCGGAGACAATGTTGACTATCCCAATAATGACGATTGGTTGAAGATTCAGTTCATCTTCCTTGTTAACGAGATGCCCGTTACCGACACATCGAAGAAAGTAAGAGCCGTTGTGAAGCGCAAGCAAAAGGACGGTAAGTGGATCTGCGCGGCGCCGTATGGCTACATTGTCAACGATCAACAGCATTTTGAGATCGTACCGACAGAAGCCGAGATCGTTCGCGAGATCTTTCGACTGTATCAAGAGGGATGGGGTTACAAGAAGATCGCCAACTACCTGACCGATGAAGGTATCCCCACGCCGCGTATGTCGGAGCGCCAGCGCAAGGAAGCGGAAGGCAAGGAATACAAGCGTGAGGTCAAGGCGTCATGGGCGATCGCTACCATCGAAGGAATCTTGAAAAACGATTTCTACATCGGCACGATGCGGTCGAGCAAATATACGCGCAAAAAGATCAACGGCAAGGACGTCAAGCGTGATGTGAGCGATCATTATGTCATCGAACATCATCATCAGGAGATCATCAGCTACCGCGAATTTGCGAACGTCAAGGCACTGCTCGAAAGTCGCTCCAAAAACAACTATCGCGGTCAAAAGAAATACGATAATGTTTACTCGGGATTTCTGGAATGCGGAGACTGCGGCAGCCCGATGTTCGCGCTGAGCCGTCCGGATCTGAGAGACGCATACCACTGCGGCACATACCATCGCCGCGGTCTGAAAGGCTGTACCAGCCATCACATCCGCGTGCAAAAGCTCGATGAGATCCTCAAACTTTACATCAAAAAGGTCAGGGATAATTCATCCGAGATGATCGAGCAGCTCAACGCCGATCTGCGCAAAGAGCAAACCGATATCGATGAAACCGACCGCGCCGAGGTCAACTTGGAGGAAGTCCTCGCGGATTTGCAGGAAGAGATGAAAGCCACCAAGCGTCAGCGTGTCCGCGATATCATGAAGCATCCCGAGCGGGAAGAAATGCTGGAGGAAACCTATGACGAGATGGAGGAGGATCTTGCGAAACGGATCGCCGGCATCCGGAACCAAATTGATCTGACTATCAATCGCAGAAATACGATCATTCGCGTCAACCGCGTTGCAAAGCTCGCGATAGAGGTCTTTGACGATATCTTGAAAAAAGATAAGCTTGACCGTAACGACCTGCAACTGATCATCGACAAGATCATCGTGTACGAGGATCATGTGGAAGTCAAACTCAAGGCGGATATCGACAGTCTGCTGAAATGCGGTACTCTTCCCGAGGATTATGAGGACGCCGCAAATTTTAAGCAAGGCATCATAAATAGCTTATCAACCACCATCGTTCAGCCCCATAGATATGGAGCGAACAAGGTTTATGATGTCAATGTTATCAGTGACGGTGACCCGCTGGAGATTTACACTGCTACGGATGGCGAGGTCATTTTCAAGAAATATTCGCCGGTAGGCGAGTTGAGTGAGTTTGCGGCGCAGTACGCGGATGTGTTGTCGCGCATCAGCGCGATGCCGACGCTCATCTGTGACCGCGACCATGTGATCGCCGCCGCGGGCGTGAGCAAGCGTGAGTTTTTGGAGCGTCGCATCACCCCGATCCTCGAGAATTATATGGAGAACCGCCGCAGCTACAGCGCCCATGCGAACTCGGTGGACGAGGTGCAGACCGTGGAGGGCGTGGAGCATGCCGCCGCGGTCATCTATCCCATCATCGCCGCGGGCGATGTGACAGGCGCGGTCGTAATGCTCAAGGGTGAACGCGTACAAATTCCAACGGAAACAGAGCTGAAGCTCGCGCAATCCGCCGCCGCGTTCCTCGGCAAGCAGATGGAAGAATAACTCACTATAGTATTTCACCCCTCTGTCAAAGAGGGGTGACTTTTTGTCGTTTTTATGGTATGATTGTCCTATCAAGATGACAGGAGAACGCTATGATATACATCGGATGCCACCTGAGTGTGACCAACGGCTATGAGGCGATGGGAAAGACCATGTGCGATTTCGGCGGCAACACTTTTGCTTATTTCACCCGCAATCCCCGTGGGGGTCGATCAAAGGACATCATCCCCGAGGATGCCGCGGCGCTGAATCGCCTGCTTGAAGACCGGCATTTCGGCAAGCTCGTCGCCCACGGCAGCTACACGATGAACCTGTGCGCGGCAAAGGAATCCACCCGCCTCAACGGACTGGATATGCTGGAACAGGATATCCAAAGAATGGAATCCTTTCCGCATCAATACTACAATTTCCACCCCGGCGCACATACGGGTCAGGGCGCTGAGAAAGGGATCGAGCTGATCGCCGAAGCGCTCAACGGCACTCTCTTCCCCGCTATGCGGACGACCGTCCTGCTGGAAACAATGGCGGGCAAGGGTACGGAGATGGGCAGGAGCTTTGAGGAGTTACGAGCGATCATCGACCGTGTAGAGCTGAAGGACAAGGTCGGGGTATGCTTCGACACCTGTCACGTTTGGGACGCGGGGTACGATATCGTGAACGACCTTGACGGCGTTCTACGGCACTTTGATGATGTGATTGGTTTAGACAGACTGCGCGCAGTACACTTCAACGACAGCAAGAACCCCTGCGGTGCGCATAAGGATCGGCACGAAAAGCTCGGTCAGGGCTACATCGGCATGGAGGCGATGAAGCGGATCGCCCTGCATCCCGCCTTACAAAACAAACCGTTCATCCTCGAAACGCCGAATGATGATCAGGGCTACATAGCGGAGATCCAGACGGTGAAAGAGTGGATGGAAGAGTCAGCATGACTTTACGACAAAAACTTTTTCGGTTGAGATTGCCACGAGGCTGACACACGTGTCAAGCCCCGTGGCAATGACTATTTTGAATAAAAAGAGAGCAGTCATTGAGGCTGCTCTCTTTTTCTATTCCGCACGGATATTGATCAGGTGAGCGATGGAGGGAATGGTCTGCTTTTGCATGACAGTGGTGGGGCTGAGCAAGGCACCTGTCGGGATAAACAGGATATTGCGGAAGGTGCCCTCGCGCATTTTGTCGAGGATATAGCCGCACAGCACCGAGGCGCAGCATCCGCAGCCCGAGCCGCCGGCGTGGACGTCCTGATCCTCATCAAAGATCATCACGCCGCAGTCGCTGTGGCGCTCGCCGAGCTCGACGCCTTTTTCACTGAGCAGATCATGCAGTAATCGTGTGCCTACCCGACCGAGGTCGCCGGTGAAGATCATATCATAATCCTCCACCTCGGTCTCGGACGCGCTCAGATAGCGGTAGATGGTGTCCGCGGCAGCGGGTGTTAGTGGTATACTGGGAACAAATCCGAGGGTTGCGGGGCTAAAAATGCACAAAAATTGCCATCTTGAATCCAAAAATCTACTTGAGAGGAGGTGCACTGTCCGCTCCCTCGGACTGACGAAAAACTCATATTACGAAAGGAAAATCACCATGCCCGAAACAAAACTCACGATCAATTCGAAAACACTGTTCCCGATCGAACATCTCAAAGAACAACTCAAGGAAGCGCTGAAGATCGCTCACGACCTCTCCCCTGCCATCATCACTCAGCATAATCGCCCTGCCTACGCGATCGTGCGGCTGGATGAAGCGTACGCGATACCGAAGGACAGCACTGATACAAACGAACTGCTCAACGATCAGATCAAGGCTGCACAGAAGGCGGCGAACGGAACAATCACCTTTGAACCTTACTGGTGGGAGAAGCTGTGAAAACTCAATCAGAAATACTATCCGATAAAGAAATTTCTCCTGTTGATACTCTCGTTTCATCATAGTATAATAAACATATACTGTTTCTGATTACCTCTTATCTTCCTAATCCAGATCATATTACGAGAAAGGAGAACTGAACATGAATTGCTTCTTCTGCAAAGGGTCTATGAAACCCTCTACCACCACCCACTTTGTTGACTTAAAGAAATGCATGATCATCGTTAAAAATGTTCCCTGTTGGGAGTGTGAGCATTGCGGCGAGATTCTCCTAGATGATGAAGTTGTCGCTAGGCTGGATTCGATCATCAAGAAGGTAAGCGAATTTGTAACAGAAATAGCGGTTGTCGAATATGATACTGCCGCGTAAGCCATAATTCTTCAGCGAGTCGAATAAATCGGCTCGCTTGTTTTTATCTGTATAATAATATGATATTGACAAATATCGGGTATCCGTATAATATATAGGATATATTTATCCTATATTATGAGGTGATATTGATGTATATTGATACGAATACGATATTTTCGATGACGCAGGCAAATCAGAACTTCTCTCAGGTTGCGAAAACGGCGGAAAAGAAAGGTGAGGCGATCATCTTCAAGAACAATAAACCAAAGTATCTTGTTATCAATATCGAGAAAAATGGCTCCCTTCTTGAGTTGAGCGAGGATGAGAAGATCGATATTGTTGCAAGAAGAATTCTTGAAAAATATCTTCCGGCGTTTAAGGAGCTGGCGAAATAATTGGATTACGTATCAAATAACTAAGCTGATAAAAAAATATAAAAGGGGAATGTCGAACATGAAATCTCTTAACGAAATAGCGTATGCGGAGAATGAACGGGAAATGATTAAAGTTGTTGACGTGTGTGCTTTGCCGGATCATATGCTGCACGTCAAGTTCTCTGACGGAGAGATCAAAGAAGTAAACTTTAAAATATACTTGGAGGGGTCGGCATTTGCTCCTCTCAAAGACGAAGAAGTATTCAAATGGTTATATGTTGAGCGGGGAATCCCGATGTGGTGCGACGGTACGATAGATATTGCTCCCGAACGATTATATGAGGACGGTATCCCGATCGATAATGTTGAATGATAAAGAAAGATCCCATTCGTTTTTACGGATGGGATCTTATCTTTTTTAATCTATCAGCTTCTCTGCCCCGGGGAGCTCCGCTATTTTCACAGCTTTCTTTAGCGAGACCTCTATATTTTCTGCAACCATCTTACAGGATTTACCTTTATTCAACATCCACCTCATGTATTTGAAAGCCTCTGTCGTTTCAGTCAACACAGAATAGGCTTTATTGTAGTTCCAGTTCAGAATTTTCTGACGGATATTTGACCTCCTGAGTCAAAGCTCTGATCAAGCTGATCGTCGCCGTGATAACTCCGGTGAGGAAAGCGGCAATGCCGATAATGAAAAGAATAATCAATAAGATATACTTTCGATGATTGTCGACAAATATGAAAACAACTAACCTGTATGATGATTCACGCAGACTGTTTCTCCGATCGCTTCTGCATCCCGGCAAACGCGTCGCAGAAGTTGAAGGCGATGTCCAATGTGCCGTCCTTGTGGATGACGATCCTGTCGATCAGCTCGGTCAGGATGGGACGGGTCAGGCTCTTGATATTGCCGTGCTTCTTGAAATGTTCGATAAAGTCATTGGTGGCGATATTTTCATCATCCGCCTGACCGAGAGACGCTTTGAGCTTTTGGATGCTTTGGGTCAGATCCCTTTGCGCCTGTTCATACTTTTCTTTCATGATCCGATACTGGTCGGCGTTGATGGTACCGTCCTTGAAGTCGGGATAAAGCTCCGCCATTCGCTGTAACACCTTTTCCAATTCCTGCTCCTGTTTTTCGAGCTGTTGATGCATCCCTTCATCCGAGAGCTTCACCTGATTCTCTTTCATCTGACGGAGCACATCATCGGCGTTCACCGCGGCGTCCACCATCTGTTGTATACAGTACAGCACACAGTAGTACAGCCGCTCGTATCGGATGGTGTGCGCGGCGCAGGCAGTCTTGCACTTACAATGCGAGGAACAGCGATAATAAACATAGGTCTTGTCGGGATTGTGATTTGTCTTTTTGATCAATGCGTGTCCGCAGTCAGCGCATTTCAGAAGCCCTGCGAACAGGTCGATACTGCCGCTTTGTACGGCGCCTTTGACGCCCGTTTGCAGCATCTTTTGCACGCGGTCAAAATCAGCTTTGTCGATGATCGGATCATGCGTATCCTCCACCCGAATCCATTCGTCAGGCATACAGCTGCGGATCGCTTTGCTCTTATAATTGATCTTTTGATTTTTGCCCTGCACCATCGTACCGACGTACATCTCATCGCGCAAGATACGGCGCACGGTCTTGTCGCACCACAGGCTTGAATCGCCGACGGTGCGGGCTTTGAAATTCAGTCCCTGCATCCGCTTATAGGTCGAGGGGTTCGGGATACCGTGCTCGTTCAACCGGCGCACGATGCCGCGGATGCCGACGCCGCTCAGGTAAAGGCTGTAGATCATTCGCACGATCTCGGCGGCAGGCTCGTCGATCACCAGCTTGTGGTGATCGGTCGGGTCTTTTTGATAACCGTATTTGGCAAATGAACCGATGAACTCGCCTTTCCTGCGCTCCATGTTCAGCGTTGAACGGATCGACTCCGAATTCGCGGCAACATAGTATTCGTTCATCAATCCGCGAAAACCTACATTAAGGAAGTCGCTTGCAATACTCTGGCTTTTCCCCGAATCGATCAGGTCGTTCACAGCGATAAAGCGAACCTGTAACCTAGGAAAAATCTCGCCGATATAGCGCCCGCTCTCAGAGGCGTTTCTGCCGAACCTCGAGCTGTCCTTGACAATCACACAGGTGACCTTGCCCGCGTAAATATCAGCCATCATCCGAAGAAAGGAGGGGCGTTCAAAGTTAGCTCCGGAATAACCGTCGTCAACATAGTAATCAAACAGCTCGATATCAGGCTGAGCTGAGATAAAATGATCGAGGATCCGCTTCTGGTTCACGACAGAGTCGGACTCAGGCTTGTCACCATCCTCGCGCGACAGGCGAATATAAAGAGCAGCCTTGTAGGTGCGTAACACCTGCTCAGGCTGCCCATAAGCATCATATCTCATGGTATACCTCCTGAACCTTGATTTTAGCGGGGAAGGAGCCTGCTCCTCCCCCTGCATTGCAGCAGTATACCATCTTGGATCCGATTTAAGTATACCATACAACCGCATCAATAGCAAACGGAAAAACCTGTCATATCATGATTTCAGCATCGTTTGAAACGCGTTTGCGAGGCGTGTGTTGAGATCCCCGCTGTCATTGAAACTGAGGTTAACAGTCGTATCTTCGATCGTCAAGACGCGGGAATTCAATGCGGTTGGCACATTCTTGCCGTTGCGATCATTATCCTTCTGCTTTGGAGCCAAAGCGTTGATAACTGCTTGCTTGTTATTCACGTTGTCGTTCATCTGATCACCTGCTTTAGGGTATTCGATCATAGTGTTGGCAAAAACAGCCATCTTAATCAATCGTGATCACTTTGATCGGCTTGTCCTTCGTGAGTTCCTGTAACACGGCCAGATCTCTATACCGACAGAAGATATAACTCAAGCGACTCTTTTGACCTGCATTGAGGACAAAGTATTTCAGCTTTGCCGCATTCATATTTCCCGGACAGAGCAAGATGGGATCATCATCAATGAACCCTGTGCCGAAAAGAAAGCGGATCCTTCCGTCAGCGTCCTTATCCGAAGTGTTGATCCTGTATCGATCGATCAGCTCCCGCTCGGTTTCGGTATGATCGATATACAGGTCATCCAGGTGACTTATAAAACTGTCGTCACTCGGAAGGACATAGAAATTTTTATACCCGGCAGTATTTACACTGTTTTTCTCATAACTTTTGCCCTCAATGATCTGGTGAAGGATATGCGTGACCGAGGAACCGGAGTCACATATCATGATCGCTGTGTTGAGAGGGGCAGAAAAATACCGCTTGACATATTCAGGGATCAAGACCTCGTGCTTTCCAAAGGTCGGCATCAAGAAGCCTGTCCTGTAAACCGAAATAATTTTCCCTCGACCAATCAGAAAGCCGAGCAGCTTGCTGCCCTTAAACGGCGTCGATTCAATGTTGATCATGTGCTTATACTCCAAAGCGGTGTAGAAGTATACCTTGTCAGCATTCACATCGACCTCCTGAATCGGGGGTTTAGCGAAAACCTCATAAGTTATTCCCACACGATCAAACAGTGCAAACAGGTAGGCAAAATGTCTTTTCCTTCTTCTGCGTTTCGCCGAGTAATGACGGTCGGTATCTTCTTCCACACAGGGACGGTATTTCAAATATTGGATCTCCGAATATACTAATTTCTTTGCTTTAAGCGTTAATCGGTAACCTGCGATCCCATCTTCGCTGACACGCTTGATAAGACCGAGTCGGAGAAGATCCGATATCAGCTTCCTGAAGTAATCATAGGAAAGATTCATCTGGGTATAAAGATCATTTGGTAATTCGTCTGCATGAAATAAAATGCCGAGTAGACCTGCGTGTTTAGATGTATACTTGCCTTGGCTCAAATCTACCTTGAACTTGGGGTTATCTGCGTTCTTTGATACGAATGTCATATCGTTCACTCCTTTTTTGTAGATTTATGTGGCAGATCGAATCAGCGCTTTTGTACAGGTACCTTAATAAGGTGCCGCAAAAACATCAGATCCGCATACTCACAGCCCGCATCAACAGCGGTTTTATCGTTTATCACAGCTGTCACAAATATAAACCTGATTCTCCTCTGTTTGTGACAGCTGCGCTACATTTATTTGTTACACGTTCGCTTAATATTAGATAACAACTCAACATCGTGATCGCTGTCCGTGACAAAGATCTCTGTTATCGCTTTTTCCGAAACCTTTGAGTAGTACATCGTGTTGCATATGTCGGGTCGATCGTCACGAATCAATCTTCCGTTTAATGAATTGATGATCACCGCACTGTCCAAGTTATCATTATCGACAGTAACGCCGCCATCCTGATAGCACGACAGGAAAATGACCGTTGCGTGATCAAAAGGCGTAATATGTTGATCGGCACAAAACTGACTGACAGCGACACTGACTGATTCGGTGATAACGCTGTTGCGCTCGACTTTTCTTTTCCTCTTGTTAGGCAGCAAAATCGGTAGGGTGATCTTATATACAGGAAAGTCAAATCCCTCTGATCTCTCTACGGAGATCCCGAGCGAATCCCGGCAGAACTTATATACATTCTCGGATTGCGGAACGGAAGGCATCAACTCATACAGCGAGAGCAACAGCTCCCGATAGAGCCGATATAGCTCCACCGTGTAGCGCAGGGAGTTCTCCCCTGTTTCCAAAAGCTTCATGTAATCACCCGCCCTAAAATAAAGCAAGATATCTTTAAAAGCAAGGTTGTGATCCAAAATCTTATCGCTTAAACTATTCATGCATTTCTCAATGTCCATCATAATTGAAAACCTCCGATTTAAATATTTTTTGATTCAACTTCCTAATAGTAAGTTGTTCTTCAAGAGTGGTTTGACCGATTCTTTTAGAACCCCCGGTATACTTCAACCTTCGGTCAGAAAATCGATTATAATACCTTTTTCTTCCACCTCCAAAACAGCCAAACACTTCCTTATCAAACGGCTCATATCTGTCACCGCGATGATATCACCCTTTTTAACGATGCCCATAAGCGAACGATATCCCGTTCTGTCTTTTTGTGATCGCTGCCCGCAGTCACAGAAGATCGTTTGAACTCCCGCCGAAAGCAGATCGCTGATTGGGATTTGATTTGTTCGGCTGTCCCTCTGGCGTAACCGTATTTCATTTTCAGACCTCCTTTCAAAGATTGTAGTTATAGATTAGCACGTTTCAATGCCCTCCGCATGGTTTTGGGGGTATTACAGCGTATCCCAAATGGTATATCACTACTGAATCTCACGAAAATAAAACTAAAACAAATTTATTCTGACTACTTTTTACGTGTCAGAACTATTTATGCTATTTGATACAGTAACCCCCTCAAAGCCTGATGATCAGCTTTGAGGGGGTAGATCAGTTGTAATATATCATTAATTCCTTGCTGCTTTGATCGATCCACTTTGAAAAAAGTGGGTTTGGGTTATCAAAGTATTTGACAAGAAGCACTTTGAGATTCTTTTTTTCCTGATTTAGTATTTTTGTATCAATCATATCTAAATCATCCATACTATAATATATCAAATGAAGCATCACAATTAGACGAATACTATTGAACCTAAAAGATCTATAACATTCATCTATGAAGACTACCTCTTCTAATTCCTTTTTTCTGTGACCTCTTCCCTGTGCTTTGAGCTTGGCCTCATAAAAACTGTTGATTTGATACGTGATCTTTCCGCGTTTCAATTTACACTCTTTGAACAGTTTCTGTTCTTGCCTTTTTTCGTTGTGATCGAGATAAATGATTTTCAAATCAGACAAGCGCTTGACCGACCGCCTGATTGGATCTTTGTTTTGCATCGTTCTGCCGGTCGTTTTCAAATACTCATCTATGGTTACCTCCTCTGCAGATCGGCTGCAATGATGGCTGAATAGGTATAGGATCATCTTGGCGTCCTCCAGCCTTAGTTTCTCATCAGTGAAAAGAGCAAAGAGACAATTTCTGTCATCACGATTAGATTTACTTAATTCGGTTTTATCTGAAATAATTAATAAAATTAGATTAAAGACACTTCTATGCTCATCTAAAACGATGATGCCGTCAGAAGCCAATTGCTAATGCCGTCCATCTCTATTAAATCTCCTGCCGCAAGGAAATAATAGCGTGACATAAAGAAATACATCAGCGATCAACTCCTTTCTATACTTGCCATTTTTATTCGTCCTATCTTAGTTTGTTTGCGTTCGAAAAAAACGACAGAAGATCTGATAAGAAAAAAGCAAAGCAAAAATGCCTGCAGGTATGATCCTGCAGGCAAGCCAATAATCTATTTATTTAATTCTTTTATCTGCGCAATATAAATGCACGAAAAAAAACGACGGTTGAAACCGTCGCGAGTCATAAAATAAATTGCTAAGCAAATTAAAAAGACGATGGACGCACTTATCCCTTGTTGCAAGGAATTTTTCAAAAATCGCGTCCATCGCCTAAATATAAATAAAATAATTAGACAAGGCTGTCCTTCCCTTTTCTTAATAATAAAAGGATAAAGAGAAGGTTTTAAATCTGTTGTGGGAGAATTCAATAATGAGAACTCTCAAAAAATATGGATTAAGTTCCATTCTCTTAGCTTTCGTTCTCTTATGTAACGAAAGTACCAAAGCCCTTATCATTCAGCTTCAGCGGTAATCTTTTATAGCAAATAATATTATAATTTCTATTCTTTCTATTGTCAAGAAAAATAAGATTGATTGCAATAAAGAATCATCAAATTACATTTCGAAGGGCTAATCCGCTATCCGGAACTCACTTTTGCGTGAATAATCATTTCAATTCTTAACCGTATACCCATCAACTATTCATAAGACACATTTCAATGATGATCCGCATAATGCGTCTGCAATTCTTGATCCGGTTTTTTCGTACTGAAACCCCTACACGTCTTCTTTATCCGTTCTATTTAGCTAAAGAAGACGAATGACCCTAATGCGCCGTTATGTTTATCTTTCTCCGACAGTTTTATGGTATCAATTTCTTCAAGCGGCCAATCGATTCCTACCGCCGGATCATTCCACATGATTCCGCCTTCATCCTCAGGGTGATAGAAATCATCGCATTTATAGACAAATTCAGCTTCGTCGGACAGGACTAAAAATCCATGAGCGAAGCCACGAGGAATAAAAAACTGCTTCTTGTTCTCTTCCGATAGTATTTCACCAACATATTTTCCGTAAGTCGGGCTATCTTTTCTGAGATCAACCGCTACATCATACACCTCGCCTTTGATGACACGGACAAGCTTTGCCTGCGGATGTGTTTTCTGAAAATGCAAACCCCGTAAAACACCTTTTGTAGATTTAGATTGATTATCCTGTACAAACTTGGCGGTTATCCCGCCTTCTGCAAATTTTCTTTCTTCATAGGTTTCCATAAAATAACCACGGTTATCGCCAAAAATTTTCGTTTCAACAATAATGACGCCGTCAATTTCTGTTTTGATAAAATTAAAATTGCTCATTCTTTAACTCCGCTAAAAACCTACTCAACGCATTCTGCCATATTGGAAGCGGCTCGAATCCGTTTGCTATCAGTTTGCTTTTATCTAAGCGACTGTTAAATGGACGAGTTGCTTTACTCAGCCCATATTCAGCTGTGGAAACGGGAATAACCTTGGTGTCCAATCCATATTGCCTATAAATCTCACAGCAGAAGTCATACCAGCTGATATATCCACCCTCGTTAGTAGCATGGTAGTATCCGTATTTTTCGGTTTCCACCATATCGACCAACAAACGTGCTAAATCATATGTATAGGTCGGTGTGCCGATCTGATCGTTGACAACGCGCACCGTATCATATTTCTTACCGACATTGATCATTGTCTTGATGAAGTTATTTCCGTTCAAGCCAAACACCCATGCGATACGAACGATGAAAAACTTCTCAAGCAATTCAGCAACTGCCATCTCGCCCTCAAGCTTCGTCTGTCCGTAATAATTCAACGGAGCAAACTCCTTGCAATCAGCCTTCCACGGCTCAGCACCTTGCCCGTTGAACACATAATCGGTACTGATATAGATCATTTTGCAATCAAGTCGCTTACATACTTCTACTATATTTCTAGTACCGATTACGTTGACTGCATAAACCTTAGCCTTATTCTCCTCGTCCTCAGCAGCGTCTACTGCCGTCCACGCAGCACAATGAATCACGGCATCGGGTTTCATCTTCCTCAATGCTTTCTCAACCGCAAACTTGTCTGTAATATCCAGCTGTACATAATCACCGTCGGACTTCTCGATGAGGTCAGAACCAACGCAGTCGATACCACGCTTCTTCAGCTCGTTCATTACATCATATCCAAGTTGTCCTCCGACACCAGTAACAAATACTTTCATCATCTATTCCCATACATCTTCTCATAATAGTTCTGATATTCGCCGCTGATGATCTCCTGCCACCAGTCTTTGTTATCCAGATACCACTGGATCGTCTTTTTGATACCGTCTTCAAACTTTGTCTCAGGCAGCCAACCAAGTTCGTCATGGATCTTTGTCGGGTCAATCGCGTAACGAAGATCATGACCCTTACGGTCGGTTACATACGTGATCAGGCTCTCAGGCTTACCGAGTTCTTTGCAAATTAACTTAACGATGTCGATATTCGCCATTTCATTATGACCGCCGACATTGTAAACCTCGCCGACTCTACCCTTGTGGATGATAAGGTCAATCGCCTTACAGTGATCCTCGACATACAGCCAATCTCGGACATTTTCACCCTTACCATAAACAGGCAGAGGCTTGTCCGCAAGAGCGTTTGCGATCATCAATGGGATCAGCTTCTCAGGGAAATGATAAGGTCCATAGTTGTTGGAGCAGCGGCTCACAGTCACAGGCAAGCCATAGGTGCGGTGGTACGCAAGCACCAATAAATCCGCTCCTGCTTTGGAAGAACTATAAGGGCTGCTGGTATGGATCGGTGTTTCCTCCGTGAAGAAAAGGTCGGGTCTGTCAAGCGGCAAATCGCCGTAAACCTCATCGGTGCTCACCTGATGATAGCGCTGAATTCCATATTTGCGGCAAGCGTCCATCAGCACCTGTGTTCCGAGAATATTGGTCTGCAAGAAGATCTCGGGATTCTCGATTGAACGGTCAACATGACTTTCTGCAGCAAAGTTGACAACGATATCGGGATGTTCTTCCTCAAAAAGCCTATAAACAGCTTCTCTATCACAGATATCTGCCTTCACAAAGCGGAAATTCGGGTTATTTATCACGGATTTCAGCGTAGAAAGATTGCCCGCATAGGTCAGCTTATCTAAGCAGATAATGCGATCATCCGGATGCTCTTTCAGCATATGAAAGATAAAGTTTGAACCGATAAATCCGGCGCCGCCGGTCACAATAATTGTCATATGTAATACCTCATCTGAGTTCATCAATATATTTGCCATCCAGTACGTCCTTCAAATACTGACCGTACTGATTCTTTTTTAAAACCTCATAAACTTGGAGCACATCATTTTTTGAGATCCAGCCGTTGAGATAAGCGATCTCCTCAAGACAAGCAATCTTGCGATGCTGGTGATCCTCCATTGTCTTGACAAAGTTGGTCGCCTCAACTAAGCTCTCATGCGTTCCGGTATCGAGCCAAGTGAAACCCTGTCCGAGCAGCTCCACGTTCAACGTGTTGTTCTCCAGATAAATACGGTTAAGGTCGGTGATCTCCAACTCACCGCGCTTGGAAGGCTTCAAGCCTTTTGCGTATTCAACAACTTTATTGTCGTAAAAGTATAAGCCGGTAACACAATAATTGGTCTTAGGCTGTTCAGGCTTTTCCTCGATCGAAATCGCCTTGCCGTTATGGTCAAATTCAACGATACCGAAGCGTTCCGGATCATCCACATAGTAACCGAAGATAGTTGCGCCTTTACCGTTTTCAGCATTCTCCACAGCCGCCTTTAAGCGCTTTTTCAGACCGTGTCCGGCAAAGATATTATCGCCGAGTACCATTGCGGCACAATCGTTTCCGATAAAATCAGCACCGATAATAAACGCCTGGGCTAAGCCATCGGGGGATGGTTGGATCGCATAGGTAAGATGAACACCGAACTGATGTCCGTCGCCGAGTAACGCCTCAAATCGCGGCGTATCCTGCGGAGTAGAAATGATCAGAATATCACGAATGCCAGCGTTCATCAATACCGACAACGGATAGTAAATCATCGGCTTATCATAGATCGGCAGCAACTGTTTTGATGTTACCTTTGTTAACGGATATAGGCGAGTGCCGGAACCACCGGCAAGAATAATACCTTTCAAAACGATCACCCTCTTGGTTTAAATGTAATTTCACTGATTATATTTCATAAATATTCTCTTGATTGATCGATAAAACCTATCGCTGCACTCTTCCGTTTCCTCCGTTTGCTACGAGGTTTTCAACATCAGTGACAGAGACGCGATTAAAATCGCCCTCGATCGTGTGCTTCAAACAACTTGCCGCGGCAGCGAACTCAACAGTATCTTTATCCGTTTTTCCCGTGATCAATCCATAGACGATACCTGCGGTAAAGCTATCGCCGCCACCGACGCGATCAACGATTTGAATATCGTATTCAGTAGAATGAACACAGTCCCCGGTCTCAGCGTCATAAATCAGTCCGCTCCAACCATTCCTGCTTGCCGAATAGCTTTTTCTAAGAGTGACCGCAACCTTTTTGCAACCGTATAGAGAACAAATCTCACGCGAAACATTTCTGTAGCCGTCAATGCTGAGTTCGCCGTTTTCGACATCTGAGTTATCCGCTTTGATTCCGAGTACTTTTTCCGCGTCCTCTTCATTTGCTATGCAGACATCCACAAACGGCAGCAGCTTTTTCATTACACTCTGGGCTTTCTCGCTTGTCCACAGATTCTTTCTGTAATTCAAATCACAAGAGATTTTGACGCCTTTTTCTTTGGCTTTTCTGCAAGCTTGCTCACAGATTTCAGCTACATTATCACCGAGAGCAGGGTTGATTCCTGTCCAATGGAACCACTCCACACCTTCAAACAGACTATCCCAATCGAAATCGTTAGAATCCGCAAGAGCAATTGCTGAATAAGCCCTGTCATAAATTACCTTTGACGGCCTTTGCGACGCTCCCTTTTCAAGATAATAAAGACCCATTCTGCCGTTTCCGTAGGTTATTTTATCGGTGTTTACGCCAAAATACTTGAGTGCTTTTTCCGCTGCGGCACCGATATCATTATCAGGTAGCTTCGTGACAAATTCACTGTTCAATCCAAAGTTGGCAAGTGAAACAGCTACATTTGCTTCGCCTCCGCAAAAAGTTGCATCTAAGCTGTCTTTTTGAAAAAGTCTGTTATATCCCGGAGCGGAAAGCCTCAATAAAAGCTCGCCAAAACATAAAACCTTCATACAATCTCCCATTATATCTGAATGTTCTTCGGTGTCGTCAGAAAACGAATATCGACCTCTTTACTGTATCTTGAGATGATCTTGTTCATTCCCTCGTTCATTGCGTCAAGTACAGCGTTCTTACTGATGATCTCCAACTTGGAGTCACTGTAGTTCTGCTTGACATCGTGTGTATATCCATCAAATCCTGCAAGATAGATTTCTTTAACGCCCAGATCGATAAAGAATCTGATCGCCATCAAACCGGCGTTATCCTTTACTGCTTCCTCATCATTGAGCAACTTCTTATACGGAATACTGAGATACACCTTGCCTGTGGGGATATTAGACGTTACGATGCATTTCTTGTGGCTTTCCTTAAGCTCTTTGAACCGCCTTAAGTTACTCAAGAAAATATACTCGGAACCGTCAAAATCAAAATTAACACTGGCAGAAATGACCTCTTGATCATTAAGAAATGAATTGATTTTTTCTTTCTCATCCGCAGAGCTTTTACCGGGTGCTATCAGAAGGAGCTTCTTGTCTCTGATTGCTGACTTCAGTTCAGCAATATGTTCATCGTTATCTCTGCCTTTTTCCATATATCGGAGATATAAATCCTCAATGTACGCTTTATCAAAAACGACCTTTTTATCATCGTCCATCATGGAGAAAATCTCGTTCATATCCTCGACAGTCAGTGTCTTTTTGTCGTCCAAATAGCCCGCATAATTTGGATGGGCATTATGTGACGCAGAGAGATAGTTCGGTAAAGAATATCCCCAGTAATTGCGCTGATAAAAGTCGTTGAGTATTTCATCAATAATTGTTAATAGTGGTTTGATATGATATTCTTTGTCGTAGTTTTCGTTCAAGAAACTAACAAACAGCTCTGTATTGAGATTGCCTGCTCCTCTTCCCATACCATAAACAGAGGAGTCAATGATCAGATTTCTGCTGGTAGTTACACCGCACAGTGTCTGTGCGTTAGAATAAGCAAGCTGCATATTATTATGAGAGTGGAATCCGATCCAAATCTTCTCGTCCAGATTGTGCTCAACCATATAAAAAAGTCTGGTCAGATCCTTTCCCTTCATCATTCCAAAGCTGTCAACAATATAAAAAGCGTAAGGATTCAGTTGATTAACACTTTTTATCAGCTCAAGAAACTCTTCATCCGTATATGCCAAAGATACCATAGCCTGAATAAACACGAGATACCCTTTTGCGCTGATCTTTTTACAGAGTTCCAACGCCGAGGCCATGTCTTTTTTATGAAATGCCACTCTGATTCCGTCAACTGATTTTCCGTCATACTCGGGAAGTTCATCGGCGTCATATTCGCCGGCATTTACCATAGCGACAAACAGCTTTCCGTTCTTATCGGAAGGTATGACTTCTTTTATCTCTTCAAGAGTGTTAAACTTGGAGACATTTTTATCAAAAACAGACTTATTACTGAGAAATCCACATTCAACTACATCGATACCCGCGCTGACTAGAGCGTCAGTGATTCTTTGAATGTTTTCAAATCCAAATTCCCAGTTATTGCAGTATCCTCCATCACGGAGAGTACAATCCAAAACATGTATTTTGTTCATCTATTACTCCTTGGGATTAATAAACAAATGGTTAAAAATGGCGTCAGCAATCATAAAATCCTCAGGTTCATCAATATCGATACTCTCTATTTCACTGACTTCGACAATATATGGCTTGTTCCCGATTCTGCGGTTCAGTTTCGTGATCACATCGCTATTGTATATGTAAAATCCGCTTGTTTCCTCAAACAAAGGCGGAAGATCCTGTGTACGGGGAATACTATCCAACTCATAGTTGAAAGGGCGATTATCCTTCCACAGAAAGTCCTGAAGCTTTTTCGCAGCGAACGACGAATCGTACTCTCCACTGAGTACAGCGCTCAGACCTTTCTCTATTGATTCTTTTGAAATGAACGGTGCCGTGGTGTGAGTCATAACGTAAACATCAGCAGGGACATCCTCAGCAAAACAGAGGAGCACCTCATTCATCTTTGTGGTATCCTGATCCAAGGATTCACTGCGCCTGAGGTATTTTACTCCGCTAGGGATGTACTCCTGAATATCAGGATTGCTGCAATAAACATATACTTCGTCAATTCCTTCAACAGTAAGTAATGTTGAAAGAATGTAGAAGCATAGTGGTTTACCGTTCGTAAAACACTTCGTGTTCTTCTGCGGTAACCTGCGGTTATTCAGTTTCATCGGTACAATTGCTACTGTTTTCATATTGACCTCGTATTCGCTACAAACGCACAAATAATTAATCATATATCGGCAACAGATGCTTTGACACCGCTACCGTCATCGGATATAATCTTGTCCCGTGCCCTCCGGCAAGAATGATACCTTTCATAGAAACCTCATTATAACGAATAGATAATGATACCAACAATTATAATTGATAGTCCCAGCATCTTTTTCTTTGTGATTCTTTCTTTGAGGAACAGCCAGCTGAGAACCGCTACGAAGATGTATCCCGCGGACTCGAGGATCGGTCCTAAAGAAAGTGGTATAACCGTATATGCCCAAATCGAACAGAGAGTCGCGCCAAAGAAAATAATGTACGCAAAGATGACTCTGGCGTTCAGATACTCTCTGATCTTATTCGGATATTCCTTTTGAGCCGCCTTTTTGAGGATGATTTGAGACGCCGACGAAATAAATACGCCGAATATGAATATCAGTGAAAACAATATCTTTTCATTCATCTGCTCTCACCACCACTATCACACCGACAATTACGATCAGCGCTCCGACTATCATATTCCACTTTACAGTTTCATGGAAGAACAAAGCTCCCCAAAGAATTCCCCATGCGATTGTCACCGCTTTGTTGGCATAAGCGGTATTCAGTGGTAGATGTTTAATGATCTGCTGCCAAACGATTGCGTAAACACCGAGGTTGATAATCACCAGCGCATACCAGAACAGCCACCAAAATGAAAGAAATTCATTTTGAGCAGCCATCTTAGAGCATACGCCGCTAAGAGAATATACAGCTAATAGTATATGTAAAACAATCAAATACTTGATACCATCATTTCTTTTTTTCTCGTCATTCATCATCATCGATATTCACTGTTTCTCTAACTACATACTGCGGAGAATTATTGATGCTGATATAAATTCTACCAATATACTCACCGATCATACCGAGCATCAGCATAATCAATCCACCAATAAACAACATAATGGCAACTGTAGAACTCCAACCGACGCTGATGTCGGGAACAACTAATTTTCTGATAATAGTAACTATGCCGAATATAAAGCCGATAATAGCACAAATCACGCCAATCAGTGAGGAGAATCTGAGCGGCACCACCGAGAAAGCGGTAAAACCGTTCATCCAAAGCTTAATCAGCTTACTGAGCGAATACCCGGATTTTCCGTCTTCACGCTCTCTGTGATCGACATCAACATTGATTATCTTTTTTGTTGTTCTGAAAACCAGACCTCCGATATAGGGATATGGATTATCATACTTTATCATATCAAGAGCAACAAACCTCTTCATCACATAGTAGCTGCTCGCAAATAATCCCTTTGGCTTGCCGAGAAGAATCTCATTCATTTTTCCATTGAACCATGTTCCCATTCTTCTGCCTAAAGACTGTTTTATGGTCGCATATCTCGCATATACTACGTCCACATCCTCACTAAGAAGATCTATCATTTTGAACACTTGGTCAATCGGAGTTTGACCATCATCATCCGCAGAAACAATAATATCCCCTGTGCAGGCTCTATATCCCGCCATGAGCGCGGAATGCTGCCCAAAGTTTTTTGAGAAGGATATCGCCTTAATGTAATTTTTTTCCTCAGCCAACCTTTTTATGACCGACCACACATCATCGGGAGATGAATCATTCACCAAAATGATTTCGTAATCGTATTCTTCGTGAAGATTCATCGTAGCATCAATTTCATCCACAACAGATGAGATTGAATTCATCGAATTATAGCATGGTATTACAAACGATATCAATTGTCTTTTGTCTATCATTTCAATTTCACCTGTTTTTCAAGTAATCTGCATATTCCAGAATCGCTTCATCGATCGTCACACAGGGCTCATAATTCATATCGAGCTTTATCTTATCAAGAGAAATATCCCACGAGACATTGTCAGAAGGGTCTTCTCTGTCGAGAAAAACGATTTTTGATTCACTGCCAATTAAACTGATACATCTTTGTGCGAGGTCATAATTAGAAATCAGATTGTAGCTTCCGAGATTATAGACCCCGCGGGCCTGAGAGTTGATGGCTTTATAGATAGCTTGTGAAATATCTCTTACATGAATATATGTCTGTTTTCTGGTTCCTTTTCCGATAAGCGTTATATCTTCGTTATTGAGCGCTTTGCTAACAAAAATGGGGAAAATCGTTCTCGGATTGACTCCGATTCCAATAGGAGAACAAATACGGAAACTCACTGTACGCAACCCTTTCGAATAGTCTGCATAATTAGCGAGAAGTTCCTGCATATACTTAGTTACATGATACACGGTCGGAGGTTTTATCGGATGCTCCTCGGTGATCGGGAGCTTTACCGGAGATCCGATCACCGGTAAGCTAGACATTTGGACAAATGTGTTTATTTCATTTTTCTGACAGAACTCAATCAACCTTTGTGTGCCCGTACAATTGTTACACACCACCTCGACAGTGTCCGGCTCTCCGCGCATATCGGCTGCCAAGTGAACAACAGCATCGATCCTTTCAGCTTTTATGCCATCAATTATACCGTCAACCTCTGCGGTTGATAGATTGCAGCAAATATATTCATCGCACTGTTTCGAGGAAGATTCAGCTAAATCAAGACCAATGACATAGTCGCCCTGATCCATCAAGTATTCGCAGACATGTCCTCCGATAAAACCATTTGATCCTGTAACAAGAATATTCATAACCTCAACCTTTTCCTTATGCTTTTTCTATTGTTGCCAGATCGTGAAATCTTTCAAACAAACCATATAGCTTTTCTGGCGTATCACACTCGAAGAAAAGTATTCCTGCCTTGTATGTTAGATAATCATCAATGACTTCATCTTCTTTTGCAAAAATCATTGACTCAAATACATAATCCTTTAATTCGCTGTCTATTTTAATACCCTTATATATTCCGTTGGAATCTGACATTACACATTGATGAGCAATATTGTGATCCTTTATCGTATATTCATCTTGCAACTCAATACCAACTGACGCTTTGACCAGTTCGGTCGCATAATCAACTTCTGTCGAATATTGCACTAAATAGCAGTATAACATACCCGCAGCACGTCTGCAAGGATCGATGATGACAGGGATCCCTTCCTTGTTCACAATAAACTGAGTATGAAATACTCCGTCCGCTAAGTTTTTCGCTCGAAAAACAGCTTCAACATCTTTAATCAGTTTTTCCTTCGCTGCTGTTGAAACATTGGACGGATAACAGGTACCCGATACCATATATTTATTAATATAGTATTCTTCGTTATCAATAAAACAAAAAACGACCTTGTTATTCTTTACCAACATCGCCGCGCCGTGATTTTCACCTTCAACAAATTCCTCGATCACAACCGTATCCTGACGAGTTCTCTCCATGGCGACTTCATAAGCCTGTTGCAATTCCTTTAAGCTATTGCATACCTTAACTCCCTTGCCACCGGTCAGATCGACCGGTTTTAAAATAACAGGAAAACCAAGCTGTTCGGCGGCAGACTGGCACTCATCCAAGTTCTTACAATCAACCGTCCGGGGAACGCTGATCCCGATTTGATGTGAAAACTTCATAAACTTATCCTTATGATGGATAAGCTGGGCGTTTTCATAGGTATCATGTCCGGGCAGACCGAGCTTTTCTGCCGCATAGGCAGAAGATAAAGTAGCAAAATCATTGCATCCCGAGACAATTCCGTCGACATTCTCTTCTTTAGCAATTTCGTAGATAAACTCCTTATCAGAGAAATCTCCGTTAATATACTTATCTGAGTATTGATGACCCAGACTATCAGGGTTATTGCCGACAGAAATCACATAATACCCTAATTTGTGTAACGATTTTATCAAGGGGATTTCTGAATACCCTCCAACAGTTATTAATGCTTTTTTCATATAACTCATCCTTTTACTTTTGATATCACGAGATTAATCAACTTATCATATCTAATCACTCTTTTTACTATAGTGAGTAATCGAGCAATCAAATAACACACAACAACTGTTACCAAATAAATCAGAATGGGATACTTGAACCAATAGATATAATTGCTGAAATAATAGCCGATGATAAAGGTATGGAACATAAAAATCAGTCCGCTGTATTTCCCCAGTTCCTCTAATACTTTATTTAATAAAGGGATTCTTGATAATACCAAGAACGAAAACATAATAATCGAGAAGCCAAACAGTCCATCATTAACACTGAACACCGAAAATCTAAAGCATGCAAATGAAACCACCGCTAAGGAACAACACAACACTCTGTTGACCATACTTCCGATTCGAGCCCCTAAAGCTACGATACCATCCGCTTTCGAGACATACATTCCGAAAACAAAAGGGAAAAGATAGGTATTCAGTTCTCTGAAATTTGGTAAAGGAAGCAATAGAAAAGCTATTCCAATGCACAGTAACAATTCATTTGAATATTCCTGGATCCTATATAATAACGGAAAAACAATGTAGTAGACAATGATGATACTCATAAACCACCATGTTGCATTCATGGTAGCTTCACCCTTAAAAGGCAAATAGGATAATCCGAAAAAATCAGCAAAAAAACACAAGGGATTATAATGATAGATCTCCAAAAAAGATCTGCCGAATAATAAGCCTAACGGGACAAAAATAATATATATAAACCAATAATCAGAAAGCAGTTTCAAAAGATGACAGATAACATATTTGATTTGGGATTTTATATGAGTCCCTTTATTGTTATTAGTTAAGCTAAGTTTATACTTAGTAAAACTCTTATAAAGCCCATACCCGCTAAGGAACAAAAACATGGCTACACATACTTTTCCAAGCGATGACAGTGTGCCTGCAACGGATACGCCGTTTATAACAATAAGAGGGGTATATCCGCCTTCTTTCAAAAAGAGATGATGGCAAAGAAGAAGTAGTAAAGCGACGCCCTTTGCAATATTTGTTTGTCTTTTATCAAATACTAACTGTTTATCTGTCAAGCGATTTTCCCCTTTTAATCTTTGTTGTCAACCCTTTAATTGAAAAAATCATTTATTATTTTCACTATGTATTCGATCTTTTCTCTTTCCAGTCCATAATACATTGGCAATCTGACAATTCGTTCGCTTTCCTTTGTGGTGTATTTATCCTCGCCGTTAAAGCGTCCGAAGGTTCTGCCGGCCGGAGAGGAATGAAGCGGAATATAATGGAAAACCGCTCCGATTCCATTTGCCTTAAGATGCTCGATCATCTTTGTTCGCTGATCTAAATCCTTCAGCTTAATGTAATACATATGCGCATTATGCGTGCATTCCTCCGGAATATACGGAATTTCGACAGCGCCTTTGTCAGCTAACGGCTTTAACAGTTCATTATACTGATTCCACGTTGCAAGACGGTCATTATTGATGATCTCAGGATTCTCGATTTGTGCATATAGATATGCACAATTAAGCTCACTTTGTAAATAAGATGAGCCTAAATCTACCCATGTATACTTATCGACCTGTCCACGGAAGAATTTTGAGCGATTTGTTCCCTTCTCGCGAATAATCTCTGCGCGTTCAATATACTGATCGTTATTGATCAGTATCGCTCCACCTTCTCCACTACTGTAGTTTTTCGTTTCGTGAAAGCTAAAGCATCCGAAGTCACCGATCGAACCGAGAGCCTGCCCCTTATAATATGCATTCACTGCCTGAGCAGCGTCCTCAATTACAAGCAAATCATGACGCTTGGCTATCTCACAAATTGTATCCATTTCGCAGCCTACTCCGGCATAGTGTACGGGAACTATTGCTTTTGTTTTATCGGTAATTGCTTCCTCAATTAGCTTTTCATCAATATTAAGCGTATCGGGACGAATATCAACAAAAACAATCTTGGCACCCCTGAGTACAAACGCATTTGCGGTTGATACAAAGGTATAAGAAGGCATAATCACTTCATCACCGGGTTGTATATCAGCCAGGATCGCCGCCATTTCCAAAGCAGCAGTACCTGAAGTAGTGATGAGCGCTTTCTTGGATCCTGTCATTTCTTCAAGCTTAGCATTGCACCTCTGGGTGAATTCACCATCTCCGCATATTTTGTGATTCAAAACAGCTCGCTTGATATATTGGTCTTCCTTACCGATATACGGCGGAATATTAAACGGAATGTTATTCATATACCTATCCCCTATCTTAATTCATATTTACAGATTTGGTATTTGTCAACTGTATCAACAATCGTATATTCAACCGTTTTTCCATTTGAATAATATTTTTGCAGATATTTTTTCATCATATCCGCATGGGAGTCATCCGACTTAACAATAAAGAACACATCGTCGTTAAAAAGATTAGTGAACATATTGTCTGTCCCGAATCGTTCGGTTTCATAATCATTTTTCGGAAGCCTGTAATAAGTACCAGCAAAGCCAATATAATTCTTATCGTAATCTGTCTTTTGAGTAACCCAGATACTATCCGCAAGAGGTCCATATGAACAACTTTTCGACAGTTCAAACTTTTTATCATTATTGTCTGCTATGTATCCCCTCAAAACTATTTGACTGTCGTCCAATTCTTTATAGTAATCGATGTATTGATTATACAATGTCGATAAATATACACCTGCACCCGAGAATAATATGCTTGCGATCAGTGCAAAAACAACGACGGTTTTGCTATGGTTTTCGGCGGGAGAATTACGAATATAGTCGCGCACCTCGCTCCCTGAAAAAGAATACATCAGGTAAACAGCAAAGCTGATCCACAAGGGATAAACCGCTCTGAACGGGACTTTGAGATCTCTCCATAGATAAATATATAGAGCAAGCGTAATAATGGAGAGCATAAGGGGAATAAAATAGTTCCTCTTTTTCATACTCAATAGAAAGAGCAGCAACAGTGTCCCGACAAAGAAATAAAGGATTCCCTTATTTCCGGCCATAATGCCAAAATTACGAATATCGACGGTTCCGTTTTTCCATACAGCGCGTATATTTCCTACTTCACAGATGACCATCAACTTCAGATTTTCCAACATGGAGGATTCATTGGAATTGACAGTATCTCTAACCTTTCCTATCGCTTTAAGCTGATCGTAGGTAAATGCACCTTCGTCATCCATATAAAGCTGCCGAAGCATTAACAAATCATTATCGTCTACATTGATTCTTTCATATGCCTCTTTGTTCTCTTCATATTCAGGAAGCATATAATCATATACATTTGAACGAGCAGCTGTGTATTTTATGAAATAATCCACGCTTGAATCTGAGCGAATCACAAATGATGCTCCATAAGACACGGCAAAACACAACACAACTGCAACCATCGCAAGAATAAATCTTTTCGGCTCAAATAGAATCTTGAAAAAATCGACAGGCTTACGATCTTCTTTGTTTTTGCAATAATAATCGGTTATTGATTTTCCTATTACAAAAAAGCCGGCAGCTGCAACACTGACTTCAAAAATCGCAAATCTAAATATGGAACCAAATAGAATCAACACGATCCCGATAATACTTCCAAGCTTCCATTTCTCTCGTTTTGAATAATGTACAATGCATAAAAATCCGGCAACCGACATGAGAGCTGCCATTCTTGTATACGCAATCGTACCGTAATGGTTGATCCCTAAAAAGCCGTTGAGTACTATTGTAAAGCAAAATGCAACAAAAGGATTGAATTTATCAATAAACACTCTCGTGATTGCTGTGCAAGCAAAAAACGCTGTCAAAAGGCACACAACAACGTACGCGTTCACAGGGTAAATAACGCGCTGAAGCAACCCCATCAGTGATGCCATCACCGGACTCATAAAGTTAAAATTATAGCTTCCGTCCGTGATCAGATTTGAAAAAACATAATCATCAGGCATTTCATAGTGAAGCGGTATCACGATCAGAAAAAACGCCATAATAACAGCATTCAATAATAAAGCGTATATAATTTTAAAATGTTTTTTTTCTTGCAATTTTGCCATTATTGTTATCCTTTTCTTGTTAATTCATCAAAAATGATGTCCAAATCTTTGCGTTCGAAGACTTCAAGCATTCCTCCGCGAGTCGCGTTATATGCTTCTACATCAAGAGTCTTGTTTTTGATATGATAATCAAGTGAAATAAAAGCTTTGTTCATCTCATAAAGATTGGGAATCAATAAATCATCGGTTTCAGCATTCCTGTACTTATCGCTGACATAATCTCTCTCAAGTTTCTCGTTAACGATAATATTACCGTCCTTATCCTTTGCAACTTTATAATTCTGATCGAACCCTATCAGGTAAAATCGTTTAAAGCCCATATAATACGCAAGCTGAAAAGCTGTATAAGCCACAGTAGGAGCGTCAACTACCTCCGCTGCAAAGTCTTTAGAAAAGCCAAAAACATCATCGCCGGAATTGATCGTTTTATAATAATATGAACCGGGTATCGTCAGATTCTCATACCATTTCCATCGGATCGGCAGAAACTTATTTTTCAAATCCAGAGCCTTAAACTGCTCCTCAATGCCATATGTCACATTAATATCCTGAGAGATATAATATGTCGGTCTCCAAGGAGTTTCATCAAAGATACAAAAGATTCTGTTGAACGCAAAAGACGGTACTCCTAACTCATGAATCTTGGTCAGATCTTCAATCTTCAATGATGGACCGTTTCCGATGATAAAGCAGGTCTCTCCCTTATGTATTCCTTCGAACTTTTTGAGCTGCTGTCCATATTTGCACTGCTTAAAGTGCTTGTACATTCTTCCTTGATTTCGTGCAATGATTGATTTTATAGGATGCATCATATAAACCTACTTGTTTATTAAATATACGAGTAAATAATTCCCTTTTTTTAGTAAAGAAATATACTTTTTGTCCTCTTCCGGAATTCTCATCTGATCAATACAGCTTTTAAACGTCTTATCGTTGATTACGTATTGATTATAACGAAGTTTTTTGATAAAACTCTGTTGATTTCTTTTATCAAAAGTATTATTCAATGATTGATTAAACAGATAAAAATACTCATAGCAAAACTCCGGTATGTACTCATCTGAGATAAGCTCTTTTCTCTTGAGATAGATTCTCTTTAACTTATCATAATAATTGGCAAAATACTTATGAGACAGCCCCGCATCAGGCGAAACAAAGTAATCGTATAATGCTTCATTAATAAAACAAATACTATCGCAATATTTTAAATACTCAATATTGAAGAGAGCATCTTCGGCATAGTCCGTACTCTCATCAAAAGAAATATTGTGCTCTTTAATTATCGACAAGTCATAGATATGATTCCATACATAGCCTGAAATACCTGCGCTGAATACTCGATAATACTCTTCCTTTTTTATTAGAGTAATACTTTCTCTCTCGTTTAACACTACAGTTTTCTGCTTTTGATTTGTCTTTGGATCAGCATAACTGCAGCCACAAGTTACCCATGAGTCAGAATGATTAATGATACCATTCAACAAATGTTCACACCATAAACCATCAACCGTATCATCGCTGTCACAGAACATGATATAGTCACCATGCGCCATTTGGATTCCATAGTTTCTGGCATGAGAGACGCCGTTGTTTCTTATATGGAAAACATATACATTTTTGTATAGTTCATCATAATAGTCACAAATCTTACCACTGTTATCCGTAGAACCATCATCTACCAAAATTAGTTCATAGTCGGTAAAAGTTTGTTTTATTATACTTTCTACACAACGACGCAGATAATTCTCAACATTAAAAACTGGGATAATAATACTAATTCTTGGCACAACTACTCCTTTGTAAACTTTCTTTTTACAGCTTGCCAATACCAATATAATTTCATTCTCTTCGGATATACGAGTTCATATATATAAATATAATCAGAGAAAATAGAGATTCCCCTATCCTCAGCAAATTTCAAATATCTTGTAATCTTACTTTTTATTTCTGGCAAATATTGTTTTTTCTGTTCAGAATTATTATTATTGACGATAATCTTATAGTGCTTCGCTAGATTGTTTAAAAGGTACTTTACACTATATTCTAAAGCTTTCTGATAATTATTTAAAGAAAAGAAATTTGCCTGATTTTCAATCGCTTCAATAGAATCCATTCGTTTTGGCGTCCATTCAGATCTCATTATACTCTCGGAATTAGTGTAATAATAGTATAGCGGCTGATTCGCAAAAGCAATTTTTTCATATTTAAATAGGATTTTATAGGTTGTATATTCATCTTCGTGGAGTTTGCCAACAGGATATCTTATATCCTTAAAATCCTCTTTTTTATAAAGCTTACAAACAGCAATAACAGCATTGACATTATGCTCACAAAAAAAATCTTCCGTATTGACTATATCTGCTTCTAATTGACTTTCATCAACTTCAGGATTATCTCCTGTAGTTTCTTCATATGCACAAATGCTGATTTCGCACCCGGTACTCTTTACTGCATCGTACAAAGTCTCCAAATATCTCGGATGAATCCAGTCATCACTGTCGATGAAGGTGATCCACTCGCTGTTGCTTTTCGCAAAAGCCCAATCTATTCCGACGTTTCTCGCATCGGACAATCCACCATTTTCTTTGTGGATCACGTGAATGCGCTCGTCCTTCTCGGCATATTCATCACATATTTTCCCACAGTTATCCGGAGAACCGTCATCAACAAGAATCAGCTCAAAATCTGTGAAGGTTTGCATAAGAATGCTATCAACACAACGATTCAAATATTTCTCCACGTTATAAACTGGAACAATTACACTTATTTTTGGCATTCAATCACTTCTTTATCTTTTGTTTTAAGCGTTTATACTTTTCTTCGCCTAACACATTAATAAGAAAACGGTTTGGAAAATGTATGATTGAATCTATCCGATCATTTCTTTTATTCAGCTTCCACACTTTTTTTATACGCGCTTTAATCTCTTCATCAACCCAACTGGCATCATAATGATGTATAGAGTAAGTGTTCTTGGTCAAATGTAATAAACCGGTAATAAAGCTTTTAGGATCAAAATAATCTCCCGGATAAATAATGTTATCATTAATTGACTGATAATGATTGTCCATTACAAATCCATATTTTTCTAATACGGTTGAATTAAGGATTGGAGAAGGTGTTAAATTTTGACTTCCATCAGGATTATAGAAGGATAACGCTTGATACGAATCCATAATATTTTTAAGTAAAGGATTTCCCTTTTCTCCTGCAAAACCATGCCCAAGATTTATATAAAACTTATTGTTTCCATCATCTTCAAATCCAAAAAAAGACTTGCAATCCAATAAAGAATCAAAATTCTTTATTACTTGTACATCAGTATCCAAATATATACCACCATGATGATAGATAATATCTACGCGTGCATAATCAGGAACAAATCCCCACTTTTTTGCTTCATAGGCATCTTTCATATACTGATTCTTTGTGAAATCATAATTATTCTCATTCCATTCTATAATTTCATAATCAGGGCAATACTTTTTCCAACTCGCTATGCACTTTTTTACTGAAGTTGGCAAAGGATTTCCGCCTACCCAACAGTAATGTATCTTTTTTGGTATCAAAAAACCACCTCGTTATTTTCATGTTATTTTCGTTGCTTTTGTTCAATTAACCATTGCATTGTACGCTTTATTCCATTTTCAAATGAAACTTTTGGTTTAAATCCTGTGTGATACGTCAATAAAGAACTGTCTATTATTTTATATTTATCAAGACTGATTGCGGAAGCCTGATGTCCACCAAAGTCCAAACATATTTTTTGGTTAGTGTATTGATTAACAATTTTCTCAATTATCACCAAATACTCTTTTAATGGTCTAAACTTCCCAGTGGTAATACTATATTCACATCCATTTTTCCCATAAACGGCAATTAGATAAAGTGCATGAACAACATCGCTAACATGCAACAGTTCATATAATTGTTTTCCCGATGATACACTTGGTATTTTTCCATCTAACATAGTTGAAATTACATAGCTAACCAAACGATTAGAAGTATCATACTCACCATATGTATTAAATAATATAGGGTTAAAGTATTCAATATTATACTGTGCTGCTAAAGTCTTGCCCATGGCATGCAATGACAATTTAGCAGATTTATAGTAATGATTGGTTTGGTCGAAAGGATAATTATTAAATAATTCAGTAATAAGCTCTATTTCATGTATGCTTCCTGTACATATAAATCGCTTTACATTCATAAAATGAGCAGCCTCAATCAGTTTTATACCATATAAAACATTATTTAATTGTGTTTCATATAATAAAGAAGTACCCATTGTTGAATTGCCCATCCATGACAAATGAAATACATAATCGATACTAGTTTCATTAATTATTTTTGGTAGATAATAATAGTTTTCCATATCACAATTGATAGGAATTATTTTCTCGTCTTCGAGCATCCATTTGTCAGCAACAGCTTGCTCTCGTATTATTGCATATACTAACAAATCGTTTTTTCGCAATTCTCTAATTAACCAAGTTGCTAAAAAACCGTTTGCTCCTGTTACAATTGCTTTATTCATATTATTCTTTCATTGAATCGAATTCCACTTACTTTGATAATCGTTAATTTGCCTAATCATACAATTATACACATCTTGATTATCGTCCCAGCATTTACTCCATTCTACAACTTTATCTATTGCTTCGGATAGTTTCCATACAGGGTGCCACCCAAAACGAGATTTGATTTGCGAACAATCAAGTTTGAGAAAACCAGCCTCATGAGGACCTTCTTGTTTTTGAGTTTTCCATTCTAAGCCTTCTCCCCAACTATTTACAAATTGCTCAACTAAGTCCCCCGTCCGATAACATCCATCATCATCAGGGCCTACATTATAATATCCTTGATATTGATTATCACTATACTGCTTACCAGCTATCATTAAATATGCAAACAAAGGTTCCAAAACATGCTGATATGGTCGTATAGAATATGGGTTTCGCACAACAATTGGCTGATGTTTTATGGCAGATTTAACACAATCAGGAATAATCCTATCTTTAGCAAAATCTCCTCCACCTATCACATTACCTGCTCTTGCTGTTGAAATTGCTATATCTGTATTCTGAAAAAAACATTTTTTATATGAATGCGTTACAAGTTCTGAACATGATTTCGAATTGGAATATGGATCATATCCATCCAATTCATCATTTTCTCTATAACCCCATGTCCATTCTTTATTAAGGTATACTTTATCGGTAGTTACATTCAAAAACGATTTTACAGTCTTTGAATTCCTAATACATTCTAATATATTTACCGTTCCCATAACATTGGTTTCATATGTCAATAGTGGATTTAAATAACTCTCTCGAACCAACGGTTGAGCTGCCATATGAAATATTATTTCGGGTTTTTCTTTATCAATTGTTTGTCTTAGCGTATTATAATCCCTTACATCTCCATTGATAGAATTTACTTTATTCCCCATACCTACTAACTCAAACAAAGATGGATTAGTAGGAAAGCCATTACTATAACCAATTACATTTGCTCCAACAGACATCAAAATAGCACATAGCCATGTACCTTTAAATCCTGTATGACCAGTAACAAATATTTTTTTTCCTTTATAAAAGTTAATATCAAAAGCCATTAATCTTGCCACACTTTCCATGGAGCTTTTTTAGAAGCCCATAAATTCTCTAAAATATCTTTCTCTCGTGTTGTATCCATACATTGCCAGAACCCACGATATACATAGCTCATCAACTGATTATTCTCAGCTAACTTTTGCAAAGGTTGCTTTTCAAAAATCGTGTTATCATCCTCTAGATAATCAAAAATATCGGGATTTAGAATCATATATCCAGCGTTTATAGGTGCACTATCAGACATATTTTTCTCTCTAAAGGATTTCACAGCATTATCACCCCCAATATTCAAAATACCCTTCGATGGTTCTAACATAGTTGCTGTTAATGTTGCGATTTTCCCATGTGACCTATGAAATTTATTGAGTTCAATAACATTGACATCGCATACAGCGTCGCCATATGTCATCATAAACGGTTCATTCCCAATATATTTTTCAATCCTTTTTATTCGTCCGCCAGTCATAGTATTTATTCCAGTATCAACTACCGTTACTTTCCAAGGTTCGCAATGTTGATCGTGAATAGTCATATTTTCTTGCCCGTTTGTAAAATCGAATGTCACATCACTATTCCTAAGAAAATAATTTGCAAACCATGTTTTTATAACATCTTGTTTATAGCCTGCGCAGATAATAAATTCGTTGAATCCAAAAAACGAATATCCTTTCATAATATGCCATAGAATAGGCTTACCCCCTATTTCTATCATCGGTTTGGGTATAAATCGAGATTCTTCCGATATTCGCGTCCCAAATCCACCCGCTAAAATTACAGTTTTCATAAATCCTCCTAGCAATACTAATCTAATGAGTTTATCCAATTGTATAGTCGTTCACAGTTATTCTCATCTTTATAATGAATAACTTTTTCTAGAATCCGTTTTCTTTCGTCAATGAAACTATCCTTACCCTTAAGTGATTCAGTAATGAAACACTTTAATTCATCTAATTGATGTATTTTTTCCCCGGGCATTTCATCTAAAGGATTATCATATACAAATCCCCTTGAATACTTTTCAATATCAGAAACCATAAAGCCAATAGGTCTATTGACAAATAAATAATCATAAAATACAGAAGAATAATCAGTTAACAAAATATCAGCATTTGTAATCAATTGATTAATGCGTATATCAGCATATAATAGGTCATCATTCGTAAAATAAAAAATATTTGTTAAATTCATCTGTTTCAACAAAGAAACATCTTGTAAAGGATGAATTTTTACGATAAGAAAACAGTTCTCCCGCTGTAAAAAGTGATCTAAATCTAAAAGCTCATCTATTCTATGAATTACATTTATAGAAAAAGCGTCTAAAGATTCACTATCCTTAAAATTCTTTGCTTGTTTAAATGTTTCCATAGATAGAATGATTTTTTGATCAATATAGTTTGGTATTAATCGATCAACAACAATATCCTTACAAAACAAATCATCTATTCTCGGAACGCCTAAACCGATGATTATTCTTGGATCACAATTAAATGACATAGCAATAAAAGGCGCAGTATAGCTGCAAGTACAGATTGCATAATCAAAAGCCTTTATTGATGTAACTGATATTCCTTTCATCTGTGAGATACCATGCGAAACATTAATAACAATTTGCTTCTCCCTCCAATTTGTAAACCAATATGGATGAGAGAAAATAAACCACTTTGATGTACCTAAAAAATAATTTAGCTTTATTCGATTAACTAATTTTGAATTATTTCTATTAAAAAACAAAACATTTTTAGTTCCAAAGTGTTCATTACAATAATCCACTTTATTAACTAACCAAATAGCTTTATGTTTGTTCAGAAAGTCCGTTTTATTTTTTATATATTCATAAAAAACACGTGGATTATCTGCAAAATCACTTTCACATTCAAAAACAATGTTTTCCTTAATAGGCAAGTGCTTTTCTACAAAAAAAACAGCATTCGAAATAATATCCAAGAAGCCAGAAAAGATTATATGAATCGACCCTACTAAGCAAAAAAAATAATATTTTGTTCCGTTTATAAAACCATTATATTTATATCGTTTCTTTATCTTTTTTAAGTAACTCATTTAGTTTCCTTCCATTCAGGTATTACATGATGTCCCCAAGCGTTATGGTTCCAAACAAAATTATTCAGTTGATTCCTAGTATATATAGTAAATCCTACTGCCTTTGGTACATAATCATGCCTTATTTGATTGCCAAGATTATCAGGTTCAAATGCAACAATCTGCATAATATAATCACCCGGTGCCACTTGTGATACATCAAGTTCATAACAACGTTTATATGATTCTCCGCCAACACATTCAACCGGTAAGCTTTCAGTTGTACCAACTGCAGATCTGTCCGGCGACAACACAGTTGCTCTAAAACAAAGTTTTTTTACAGATTTAATACAATCATATTCCAAGGAGAAACTTAGTTTTTCACCAAACTGAATATCATTGCTTTCATTTATAACATTTAGATAGTTAATTCTTATATCAGCAGTAATCCATGGATCATATTTCCTAACAGTAAAGTCATTGTGTATTAGTTTTTCTTTGGCATCGCCTAAGTATAATTCAATGGCCTCCTCAACTTCTCCTTCAAAAACAACCTTTCCTTTATCCAAAACAATACATCTATCGCAAAGTTGACGAATGGTATTCATGTTATGAGATACATACAAAACCGTTCTGCCATCTTCTTTTGCTGCCTCTCTCATTTTAGTTAAGCACTTTTTCTGGAACGCCATATCGCCAACCGCAAGTACCTCGTCCATAATCATGATTTCAGAATCAAGGTGTGCTGCAACTGAGAACGCAAGCTTGACAAACATACCGCTGGAGTAACGCTTTACAGGAGTATCAATAAAGTCTCTTACTTCAGAAAACTCGATGATCTGCTCCATTTTAGCGTCGATTTCCTGCTTTGTCATACCGAGAATAGCGCCGTTCATATAGACGTTTTCGCGACCGGTTAATTCCCCGTTAAAACATGTACTAACTTCGAGCATAGAAGCGATACGACCATAGATGTCAATTTCACCTTCTGTAGGCGCGGTTACTTTGGAAAGAAGCTTAAGAAGTGTACTCTTTCCTGCGCCGTTGCTACCGATAATACCAACAGCTTCACCTTGATAGATTGTCAAATCAATGCCATTGAGAGCCATGAAGGTTTGTCCTTTAATGCGCTCACCTTCACCGATTTTTGTGTTGGGATCTTCTTTACCGCGCACACGTGCCCACCAGCTCTGCAAATCCGCTTGCAGAGTACCGCCGCCGATCTGACCGATCAGCAATATCATGGAATATAGAATAATCAGCAGATAACACCCTTTTATCTGACAAATAGCCACACTCTGCGTAATCAACTCTTGATTCGTTTAATCTCCGTTTATGATTCGTATAATATTCTGTTGTCCAAAACACCAATCATTGCAGTATCCGCCATCACGCAGAGTGCAATCTAATACTTTAATTGACATAACTCTTGCATTAAATCCATTCTGTATAGTTATTTTCTTTCAAATATGTGTATACTGCATTGGCAATCATAAAATCTTCAGGTTCATCTATATCAAGTGACTCGATTTCAGAAACCTCTAAAAGATACGGATTCACTCCAATGCGGCGATGCATATCTTGTATAACTTGTTTCTTGAAGATATACAGTCCGGTTGTCTCCTTAAAATAAGGCTCCATATCCTGCGTCCTCGGGATAGTTTCAGGATTGTAATTAACCGGTTTTCCCTTTTGCCATAAAAAGTCCTGTAACTTCGTTACAGCAAAGGAAGAATCATATTCACCGTTTTGGATTTCTTCTAGTGCCTGATCAATCGATTCCGATGTCAGAAACGGTGTAGTTGCGTGAGCTTGTACATACACATCTGCATCAATCTTCTCACTGAATACGCGCATCATCTCAATAACATTTGCTTGTGGCGTATCGAACTGTTCGTCGCGCTTAAGGTATTTCACACCGGGTAACAAAAATTGCATTATTTACTCATTGCTGCAATACACAAAAACATCATCAATGTTTTTGCAATTCAACAATTTTTTCTGAATCAAATGAATCAAAGGTGTGCCGTCACTAAACGGTTTCGTGTTTTTTCCGGGAGTACGAACATTATTCATTTTAATCGGAATGATTGCAATAACTCTCATTAAAACATCTCCTCAACATTCTAGTTTTTCATTCTTCGTTTTAGTGATTCATACCGCTTGTAACTTGTTTTTTGACAAGACGGTTTTACCGACATTCAATCACTTCTTTATCTTTTTCTTAAGCTGCGTGTACTTTTCTTCTCCTAAAATATTAATTAAAATACGGTTTGGAAGATGTATTATTCTATCTCTTCTATAGATTCTTTTATACTGTTTCCATTCTGTTTTTTTACGGAATTTCTTTTCTTCATCAAACCAACTGGCATCATAATGATGTATAGAGTAAGTGTTCTTGGTCAAATGTAATAAACCGGTAATAAAGCTTTTAGGATCAAAATAATCTCCCGGATAAATAATGTTATCATTAATTGACTGATAATGATTGTCCATTACAAATCCATATTTTTCTAATACGGTTGAATTAAGGATTGGAGAAGGTGTTAAATTTTGACTTCCATCAGGATTATAGAAGGATAACGCTTGATACGAATCCATAATATTTTTAAGTAAAGGATTTCCCTTTTCTCCTGCAAAACCATGCCCAAGATTTATATAAAACTTATTGTTTCCATCATCTTCAAATCCAAAAAAAGACTTGCAATCCAATAAAGAATCAAAATTCTTTATTACTTGTACATCAGTATCCAAATATATACCACCATGATGATAGATAATATCTACGCGTGCATAATCAGGAACAAATCCCCACTTTTTTGCTTCATAGGCATCTTTCATATACTGATTCTTTGTGAAATCATAATTATTCTCATTCCATTCTATAATTTCATAATCAGGGCAATACTTTTTCCAACTCGCTATGCACTTTTTTACTGAAGTTGGCAAAGGATTTCCGCCTACCCAACAGTAATGTATCTTTTTAGGTATCATTTTTTCTCCTCTAGTTATTTACACTGAATTCATGTAAAAGGATATCAATAAACTTTCGAGTGTTTTCTTGTTCTGCAGGATTAAACATACTATTTATTCTCTCTCTCTGCGTTGAAAACTTATCGATCTCCAAAGAAAAATCATTTAAAAACATCAGCAAATCTTCATAGCAGAAGATACGCTCACCAGGCATATAGTCTTCAGGATTCTCTATATTATATCCACGTTTATAATCCAAAACGCTATTCATCAAAAATCCAATTGGTCTATTCAACATTAAGTAATCCAAATACACAGATGACAAATCAGTGACAAGTGCATCACAACATCCCAGTAGCTCATACAATATAATTCTTTTTTCAAACAAATCCTTATTTACTAAATAATGGATATTAGTCAAGTCTATTCCACGAAGTATAGATAAATCTTGTAAGGGATGAATTTTCACTAACATATGCATTTTGTGTTGAAAAAGCCATTTATTTAATGATCGTAATTCATCTACACTTCTTATAACTTCTATAGCATACTTATCCTCAAGAGAACTATCACTCCAATTCTGAGCTTGTTTATATGTCGGCATACACATTATAACCTTCTCATTGGAATAATTTTCAAGTAGTGCTTGAAAAATCGATTCTTTTTTTCCTGTGAATAAAAGGTCATTTCGGGGATATCCACAAATAAACATCTTTTCATAAGGACACCCCCAAAAGCCTTGGTTAATTTTCTTACTTAATTCAGAAGTAACTAAAAGCCAATCATAGGTATTTGATAAATCTTTAGCACTATGAGCTTTTCTCTTAAAAGAATTTCCATGTCCAATATTTACCACTACTTGATTATTTCTTTGTTTCCTAAACCAGTATGGATGCGAAAAAATCAACCATTTTGATACCGCTAAATAATAATTTAGCGTTCGTATATTCTTGGTAGATAAATCATTCCTATTTAAAAAGACAACATTTTTTTCACTATATAACTCTTTGCATTTTTCTACATTTTTTACTAGCCATATTATTCTGTGTTTATTATTCCATTTTGTTTTCAACAGGTATTCATATACTGCTCTGGGATTATCATCCATATCGCTTTCACACTCTAAGACGATATAATCTTTTAAATTAAGGTGTTGATAAAACTTGAGAAGCGTGTTTGTAGTTGTTTGTGATATTGTTTTACAAGTAATTCTGGACAAAACAACCATACAATGTCTGAGATAATGAAAAAAACCAATTTTCTTTGCCTTAATTAATCTTCGTTTCAAAGAGCCCATAGTTTTCCCTTCATAAACATTTTTACATGCATCATTTAATATAGTTCATAAAAATTTTTTTATTCTCACTCGCAGCCGTAGTTGGTCTACCCAAATCTAATCTCGCCCCGATAGAACACTTCACTTCTATCAAACTAAGTCCCTCTCGCGCTTTTGCATCAATCAATTGATTATCCAAATCCATGAAGTTATCCACACTAACAGCGTTTAGATATCCGCAGGCTTTCGCGATGCCAACTATATCCATGTTTGACGCAACAGTAGGCATACCACCAACAGTCTCATGTGCGCCATTATTTATTACGATATGGACAAGGTTTTTCGGGGCATTTGCACCGATAACTGCCATAGAACCCATGTGCATAAGAACAGCACCGTCGCCATCAATGCACCAGATTTTTCTGTCCGGCTTATTCAGCGCCACACCTAATGCAATAGAAGAACTATGCCCCATAGAGCCAACTGTCAGAAAATCATATTGATGACTTTGACCGTTTGCTACTCTTGTTTCAAACAGCTCACGACTCGCTTTGCCTGTTGTGGACACGATCGGTTCATCTCCCGCCACTTGGACGATATGCTGAATGATTTCCTCGCGCATCATGGTGTTGTCATTTTTATATACAACTTTTTCATCGTATTTTAATGCGCCTTTACGGACGATAAACGCCGCTTGCTTACCGTTTTTCAGAAAAGCACGGAAAATCTCCATAGCTGCTTTCAGTTCATCTTCTGTCGTTTCTTTTCCGATAATAAATGTCTTAACATCCATATCCTCCATCAGCTTGACTGTAACCTCGCCCTGATAAATATGCTGCGGTTCGTCGTGAATACCAGGTTCACCGCGCCAACCGATAATGAATATCATCGGAATCGCGTAAACCTTATCATTCAGAAGTGACGCAAGCGGATTGATAACATTTCCCTCGCCGCTGTTCTGCATATAGACTACCGGCACTCTACCTGTTGCCAAGTGGTAGCCTGCCGCTAAACCGACACAGTTACCTTCGTTCGCCGCAATAATATGATGCTGCTGGTCGATACCATAAGTATTCATCAGGTAATCGCACAGCGCTTTCAGCTGACTGTCCGGAACACCTGTATAGAAATCAGCTTCTATTATTTCTAATAGTTTTTCAACCTTCATTAACTGTTTTCCTTTGCCCTATCTACGATTTTCTTTTGAATCATTGTAGATGATACGCCCTTGGTATAGTCAGGCTCGATCACCTGACCGCCCCATTCTCTCATTGTTGAAATTGCCTTTGCTCTAACATCAGCAAGAGGCCCCTCGCGCCAGTCTGTTCCATGTACCATGAAGTCTGGCTTCAACTCTCTAAGGTTATCATCGTAATCACGAGTTACCTGAGGAACTACTTTATACACACCCTTGATATTCTCTACAACAACCTTTCTCTGTTCATAAGGCATATAGGGCACACGCTTGTAGGAAGCAATTGCTTCGTCAGTAAACAAACCAACAATTACTTTGCCATATTGAGCTGCTGTTTTGATAATATTGATGTGACCGGGATGAATAATATCGGCAGCCATAGGAACATAAACTGTCAAATTAGACTTTTCGATTCTCTCCCTCACCATGCTATCATCAAAGATATACTCATCAACCTCAGAACATTCTGGCATTGTCGGACGCGCAGGCGCTGTTGTATGGTGAACGCAGCCATCACAAAGAGTACCTTTTAAGTCATCTTCCATAAATCTGCGGCGCATGTCTTTCATCACATCGCCATACCAGCCATCATAAAGTGAAACCTTATTTAGGTCAGCAACAATCAGCATGTTCTCATAGTCTGCATTCTCAATAGAAAGATAACCTTCTTTAGTTACAGAAATAGCATCAAACGGAAGATTACATTTTCTGCACTCCTCATCATCGCATCTACAACGCAAATAATCTTCTATTTCTGGCATATATCCGCCCTGATTATATACATATTTGAATACAATTTGATCCGCAAGTCCCTCGAAAACCTCATAGTACATATCCTTGAGGTTTTCGGTAAAGCGTGTCAATATACCAGTGACATAAATTTTATAGTTCTTTCCTGTTTCCTTACGGTATTGATTCAAATACCTAAGGTGTTCCATTACCTTATCAAAATCATCGCGACCATGAATGAACTCATAGAGCTTGCGCTGAGGTGCATTAATGGAAAATTTGATACTATCCAAACCGGCATCTATTACCGCTCGGATTCTTTCAGGAGTAGCAACGGAACCATTGGAAGTCAAATAGACATATGTATATCCAATTTCTTTTGCCTTAGCTATGTATTCCGGTAACTCTGGAACAAGGAAAGGTTCACCAGTGGCATAAAAGCCTACTTCTCTTGTACCGAGATCATAAGCTTGCTGTAAAATGTCAAACGCTTTATCTTTGTTCATCTTGCCAACCTTGCGCTGCATTTTCTGATGGGCACAAAAAATACAGGCATGGTTGCATACATTTGATACTTCCATCAAGAAATTAGAACGCGGAAAAGGCGGTTCTAAGCTGTAGAGGTTATCACGATTCGCCTTTTTTAATCTGACACGCTCCATCAAATCCACGTCTTTTCCCATCTTGTCATAATCATACTGTCTAAGAGTGCAAGTTGCATTATCGCAGTGCATACAATCCATATTTTTATCGCAAGTCATCGTATCATTGCATCCCATAATTCTTCTCCTCATTTATATTTCATCAATTAATGTAATAATTTGTTTGATAGACATTAAGTTGTCGTCCACTTCTTTTGCCCGGTGATTCACCAAAATACTCTTTGCTACATTTTCCATTGCCGGATACGCTGCTCTAAGTAATTGGTTGGCGTAAATAACAACTTTTACACCATGCTGTGCTAATTCGCTTTCTGTAATCGTATTGAAACTAGTCGGAACAACAACAATCGGTACATCAGGGTATTTCTCTCTGAACACATCACAAAACGAAATGATTTCTTCGGGGCTTTTTTTCCGGCTATGAATCATTATTCCGTCGGCTCCCGCTCGCACATATGCAAATGCTCTCTCTAAAGCGTCAGCTTGTCCTTTGCCTAAAATCAAAGACTCAATTCTGGCTATAATCATGAAATCATCTGAAAGCTGAGCATTTTTGCCTGCTTTTATTTTTTCGCAAAAGTTTTCGATTGTGTCCTGCGTCTGTTCAACTTCAGTTCCAAACAAACTGTTCTTTTTCAAGCCTGTTTTATCCTCAATAATAATTGCGGAAACGCCCATTCGTTCCAAGCTTCGTACTGTATAAACAAAGTGCTCAATGCGACCGCCTGTATCTCCATCAAAGATAATCGGCTTAGTAGTGACCTCCATAACATCGTTAATCGTTCTAAAACGACTGGTCATATCCACTAATTCAATATCCGGCTTGCCTTTTTCGGTGCTGTCACAAAGACTGCTTATCCACATGGCATCGAACTGATAGATTGCCTCACCTTCGGAAGCTAAAGTCTTCTCTGCAATCAGTCCGGTCAAACCACTATGTACTTCTAAGGTTTTGACAATCGGAACAAGCTTCAGAAGTTTTTTTAATCGAGCACGCCTTAATTCTGGCATTGCAAGCTTTTCGCGCATCTGCCTATCTATTTTTTGAACCTTTTCGTTGACAGTATAGGGAACTTCAATCAGTTTTCCACCATATTCTGACAAAAGCTTTATAAGATTCTTTCGAATAACTTCTAAAGGACCTGAACTCCAGTTATCCCCATGAATTACATAATCTGGACGCAAATCAGTTATTACTTTGTCGTATAAAATATTGTCCTGAATGATAACATCTTTTATTCCCGGTATTTTTCTCACCATCTCAACTCTTTCTTGCGTAGTGAGAATCGGGAATCTATTGTAGCGAACCATTTCTTCATCAGAAAGAACACCAACAATAACATCTCCATATTTCTTGGCTTCTGCAAGTATATTTAGATGGCCTTCGTGGATGTTATCAGTGCAAAAGCAAGTATAAATCATATTTGTCATTAGTCCTATCCAATTATATATTTTCTTTTTATATATTTTCTTTACTTTATCTCTTTTAATTCAGGCATCACGTGAAACCCCCACGACCTACTATCCCATACAAAATTATGTAGCTGATCTTTATTATATATGCTAAAAGCCACAGCCTTCGGAACGTAATCATGCCTTATTTGATTGCCAATATTATCAGGCTCAAACGCTACAATCTGGAAAATATAATCCCCAGGCGCTATTTGTGTAGTATCTAACACAAAACTACGCTTATAAGTTTCACCTTCTGTACACTCAAAAGAAGTGCTTGTAGTTGTTCCAACCGGTGTTCGATCAGGTTTTAAAACCGTTATTCTAAAGCATAAATTTTTTATGCTTTTATTACATTCGTATTCCAAAGAAAACTCAAACTTTTCTCCAAATTGAATATTATTGGAATTATTTAATACATCTAGATATAATATCTTGATATCTGCTGTAATCCAAGGATCATGCTCTCTTTTGGTAAAATCGTTGTGCATGAGCTTTTCCTTAATATCACCAAGGTAAATCTCTATCGCTTCTTCAACACCTCCTTCAAAGATAACTTTTCCTTTATCCAACACAATACACCTATCACAAAGCTGTCGAATGGTATTCATATTATGAGATACATATAAAACGGTACGTCCATCCTCTTTAGCAGCTTCTCTCATTTTTGTCAGGCACTTCTTCTGAAATGCCATATCACCGACAGCAAGGACTTCATCCATAATCATAATCTCAGAATCAAGGTGTGCTGCTACAGAGAACGCAAGTTTAACAAACATACCACTGGAGTAACGCTTGACAGGGGTGTCAATAAAGTCCCTTACCTCGGAAAACTCGATAATGTCTTCCATTTTGGCATCAATTTCAGCTTTGGTCATTCCTAAAATTGCCCCGTTTAGGTAAACATTTTCTCTGCCGGTCATTTCAGGGTTAAAACCTGTGCCGACTTCAAGCATCGAAGCGATACGGCCATAGATATCAATCTCTCCCTCAGTCGGAGCAGTAACTTTTGACAATAGCTTTAAGAGCGTACTTTTTCCGGCGCCGTTGCTGCCAATAATACCAACAGCCTCACCCTGATAAATCGTTAAGTCGATTCCGTTGAGTGCCATGAAAGTTTTTCCGTGGCTTCTCTCTCCCTCGCCAATCTTTGAATTTGGATCCTCTTTGCCGCGCACGCGCGCCCACCAGCTCTGCAAGTCCGCTTGAAGCGTACCTCCGCCGATCTGTCCTAGCTTGTACATTTTCTTTACGCCAGAAACTTTAATGGCGATATCGTTTTTGTTATCAGACATAGTTGCCTCCATCAGACTGTATCCATAAAGGTACGTTCAACCTTATTGAAGATCATGATTCCAAATACTAAAACCAACAAAGTAAATATCCATGAAATGGCTAAAAACAAATAATTAATTGTTCCCTGTCCCAGAACTGCGTATCTGAACACTTCAACAGGCATAGTTACAGGGTTTATCATTAGGAGTGTTTTAAGTGTTCCCTCTCCCAACTGCGACAGCGGATAAACAATCGGGGTTGCGTACATCCAAAGTTGCACACCAAAAGTTATAAGCACGGTCAAATCGCGATATTTGGTAGTCATGCTTGATACAATAATGCCAAAGCCCATTCCCATCATGCCAAGATGTACCAATACAAGTGGAATAAGGGAGAATGCCCACCAGTTGGGGTGAACCTCTCCTGTGATAACAAAGTAAGTCAATACACCCAAAACAAGTATAAACTGAATACCAAATTGAATTAAGGATCCAAGAACATTTGAAATTGGCATAGTTAATCTTGGAAAATACACTTTACCGAACACTCCGGCATTTGCTGTAAAGGTGGTAGCATTCTTGTTTACGCACCCTGCGAAATATGTCCAAATTGCAGTACTGGTCAAATAGAAAACTATCTGGGGTAAGCCATCTGTGCTCATTTTAGCTATTCCTCCAAAAACGAAGGTATAGATTAAACTGGTTAAAATTGGATTAATAAATAACCATGCCGGACCTAAAACAGTCTGTTTATATGTAATCACAAAAGATCTTTTTGTAAATAACCAAATTAAATCCTTATACTGCCACACCTCTTTAAGCTTTAAATCAAACCACTTGTGTTTAGAGCTTATATGAGTGTGATACTTTTCGTAATTGCTTTGTAAACTCGACATTTAATATCTCCTAACATCATTTTAATTACTTGTAATACTCTATAATTATTTACAATCCAAAAACAGAATAGTTTATTCATTCTATCTTCGTATTTTTATATACATACTTCACATCCCGCCCCAATAGTTGAAGCATTATCGGAGTATAAAACATCGGAATCAAGGATCCGATCGCCATATTCACGTATGACAGAACAGCTCCCATTCTTAATTGACCTTTTTGCCATTAATAATCTTCTCCAATTTAACTATTTAGAAAATATTTTTTAGTCTTTCAGGAATCCTAAAAAACAAATAATAATACATACCGTAGATATTTGCTTTATGTTTATACTCTTTTCTCTCTTTTTCTTTTTGTCTAGTTTGGCGCAGACGATTCAATTGAGAATAAAGGTAATATTTTTGCTTTAAGTTCAACCGTCCATAATTATCAATGTTTTCCAATAAAACTTTTTCACACATTGAGTTTATGCTATCCTTTTTTTCTGTACTTGTCAGTGCTCCTTCATGCCATCTATACTGGTATAAAGCTTCTTCAATATTATGCACATTAAAGCGGCAAAAAACTCTCAACCAATAATCGTAATCTTCGACCAAAAACTTGTTCACATCATAATCGCCTATAGTTTCATACACTTTTCGCGTGTACAAAAAACATGCTCCAACGAAATTTCCGCCTATTATCGCCTCTTTATAATCCTTAGGCGCTTTAATGATTTCTATAACTTCTCCATTTTCATTAATAACTTCACAGGTTGCAAATACAAAATCCGCTTGACCTGATTGTAATACCTGTACCATTCTTTCAATTGCTGTTGGAAGATACAAATTATCATCTGAAGTCCAAGTAAGATAATCACCATTAGCAAGAGAAAAACCACGGTTAAGTCCTCTGGGCAGTTTTAAATTGATCTCATTTCGATAATACCTGATTCTATCCTCTTTATCTAAGTATTCTTTGGCTATTTCAGGCGTGCTATCAGAAGAACAATCATCAATTATAATTAGTTCCCAGTTTTTATAAGTCTGATTTATAACGCTTTCAATACTCTGTCTCATATACTTCTCGCCGTTATATATTGGCAAAACTATTGAAACAAGTCTATTATTATCCATTTCCTTTCACCAACACATCCGCAATTCTCTTGCATGCAAATCCATCACCGTACGGATTAGATGCCTTACTCATTTTTTCGTATTCTTCTTTATCAATCAGCAGTTTTTTGAATTCACGATAGATCACTTCTTCATCTGTGCCGACCAACTTCAGTGTGCCTGCCTCAATTCCCTCCGGGCGTTCGGTGGTATCACGCATGACGAGGACAGGCTTTCCCAAAGAAGGAGCTTCTTCCTGGATGCCGCCGCTGTCTGTCAGGATCAGGTAACTTCTTGCCATAAAATTATGGAAATCCAATACATCAAGAGGCTCGATGATACGAATTCTGTCGTCGTTTCCGAGTTCCTCATCAGCCGCCTGACGAACCACCGGATTCATGTGGATCGGATAGATCACCTTTACATCAGGCGTTTCATCAACGATTCGCCGAATGGCGCGGAACATACTATGCATAGGCGCTCCAAGATTCTCTCTGCGGTGTGCGGTCAGCAGGATCAATCTGCTGCCGTCTGCCCAATCTAATTCAGGATGATGATAGTCCTCCCTAACAGTCGTTTTCAAGGCATCAATGACTGTGTTGCCGGTAACAAAAACCGTTTCGGGCTTCTTTCCTTCTCTCAACAAATTTTGCTTTGACACCTCGGTGGGAGCAAAATTGTACTGCGAGATGATTCCTACCGCCTCACGATTGAATTCTTCCGGATAAGGCGAATGAATGTTGTATGTACGCAAACCGGCTTCAACATGTCCAACAGGGATCTGCAAATAAAAGCATGCCAGCGCCGTCACGAAGGTGGTAGAGGTATCGCCATGAACCAATACAACATCCGGTTTTTCAGCTTCCAGTATCTCTCTGATTCCATTCAGAATATTAGTCGTGATGTCAAAAAGCGTCTGCTTGTCCTTCATGATAGAAAGATCATAGTCAGGCACAACTTTGAAAATCTCCAGAACTTGATCGAGCATCTGACGATGCTGTCCTGTCACACAGACTTTTGTGATGATGTTTTCTCTTGATTTTAGTTCATTAACAAGGGGACACATTTTGATGGCCTCGGGGCGTGTACCGAATACTATTAATATTTTTTTCATAATAACCGTTCCTAAAACATTATTTCAATTTATCAATAAGACTCAACAACAAACTGTAAACCAACTTATTATTCATTATTTCCTTGGACTTGGCTATTGCTTCATCTATTGCCGAAACAGGATACTCCCCATTGCTTTTATCCCAAAATGAATTATTTGTGTTGATACTATCTACTATTCCACACTTTTGCAAAAACTCATTAAAACTATTAAACTTTCCCGGATAAGTACGATTAAAATCAGAGTAATCCGTTTTTAAATATAAATCATATAAGGCGTTAGGCGTCTGAGATAGTTTAGTCGCTTCAAAATAATCAATATTGGGTATATTATAGAATTCTGCCATCTCTTTTACTCGTGTATCAATATTAACAATTACACAAGGAATTCCAGAAAGAAGCGCCATAATGTTTCCATGAATTCTCGTCCCAAAAGAAAAAGTGATTTCTTCGTGCTGTAAACTGTATCTCCAATCCCACATATCAGCCAACAATCTAATTCTATTGCTGAGAATTAATTCTGGTAAATACAGTTTGAACCCAGAGGTTCGTAACCACCTTAAATTACCTTTTATCCCATCCTTTAATTGATCATAATACTCTTTATTATACATAATATCAAAGAGTATATCCTGATCATAATAAATGCTGTTATAATCTTTCAATAACGGCACAGCCAAATCAAATCGGCCATTAATAGCAGCGCAAAAATCTTCTCGTTTAATTTTGCTGTTTGATATAAAAAGACTACTTCCGTTTTGGAACAAAGAAGGGCAACCCACAACATTGAGGTTATTAAAACCTAGCTCATTAAAGAATTCTGCAGTAAAATATCCTCTTAACGCAAAATCCCCATTAGTGTTATAGATTGATTTAATAAAATCGGTTGAAACATCTCCTATGGCACTTACAAGCTGATTCAATTCATCGTAAGTATTTGCTTCAGCTCCACAGGAAATAATATATACAGGTATCTTTATTCTATTGAAAAAATCGGTCATTGATGGAAGATATTGCGCGAATGTTGTTGAAAAAATATTAGCCATCGGATATAGTATCATATCAAATTCGCTATTAATCTGTTCAATAGATATATTATTATTATAATACGTCAAGTAATTATCTTCTGTTGATATCTCCGAAATCAAACCCTGATACCATAACTTGTTACCAAAATTTGGACATTGCCCATCATACTTGTTTTTAAATGTTTGATTAAGTGTACTATAATCGGACGCATTAAAGATATCTATATATTTGTAGATCAAGATTTTTTTCATTTTTCCTCCATAATATGAGTAAGCTAATTCATTTATACTCCAATATTCAGTGCGTTTCTCAATTTTGAGGTTATAAGCGGAAAGTAAGTAAATAAATAGTACCATAGCTTTTGCTTTGCTGTTATTCCTCGAGTAGGATGCCCGGATTTTCTGTAATCCAAACGATCAAGAATGTTCTGAATAACAGAATCGGGTTGATTCGTTCTTACCGCACACTGCAGCTGATAATGACAGCTGCCGATATACACATATAGGGCGTTATCAAACAGGTCGGGAAAATGCTTTTTCATATATTCACAACGCAAATAATTTGCGTCAAGTGCATCCAGGCGCTTTTCAGAAAAACCTTCTCCCATAATGCTGTTTGTACGCTGCACATAATAATAATATGAATCTGGTACGACTGAAACACACTCAGCCCTTCCAATTATTTGATAAGACCAAAAGACATCTTCGTGGTACTTGCCCTTCTCAAATGGAATAGCTTTTATCAGTTCAGTTTTATATATTTTGTTCCACACATGCTGCTTGAGCTTTCCGTCATTGATTAGTTCGCTCATAGCAGAATGTGTATCAAGGATCTCATTCTGCTCAACTGTATCGTTCCTAAGAAGTTTACCGTTTTCCTCAACCCACTTAACGCCGCAAGATACGATATCGCTGTTGTCTTGTTCCATCTGAGTGAGCATTTTTTCAAACATATTCGACTCGATCCAATCATCGGAATCAATGAACGAGACAATTTCGCCTGTGACATGCAACATTCCGGCATTACGGGCGTCCGATAATCCGCCGTTTTCCTTATGTACAACCTTTATTCTGTTATCTTTTTCAGCCCAACTGTCACATATTTGCGGACAATTATCAGGCGACCCATCATCAACAAGTATAATCTCGAGATCTCTATAAGTTTGATTGACAATACTCTCAATGCAACGATCGAGGTAATTTTCTACATTGTATATAGGAACAATGACGCTGATTACAGAACTTGGCATTTAATCACCCAGTAACATTTTTGCGACCTTTTCAACCGAGAAAGAATCAATAGGCTCGTTGGAAACATCACCTAAATCATTAGCCTCGATTCTGTCAATTGCTTCGGATATGGATTGCTCGTTATTTTGACAGAACACGAAACGGTTAAACTTTTCAAAATACTCTTTGATAATGGCTTGCTCATCCTCCGGTCCATCCAGAATCGCAAGAATAACCTTATTGGTAGCGGCAAGCTGGTATATTTTACCGGGAATCTGCCCGCCTCCGAGATTGAATAGGCAAACAACTACATTGGCTTTATCTTCGTGCTTTTTCAGTTCGCCAAGAGGTAATCGAGGATAAATAGCTACCCTGTTATTACTCGGAAAAAGATTTGACGGAAAACCGCAAATATCAACGCTGATATCTTTTTTTACAGCGACATTATAGAACGGTTCCAAATTTCTGATATATGGAGTATAATCCCCGAAATAGCCATAGTGATTCTCTTTAAATCCAGAATAATCTATGGCTTCAGCATTATAATACGCTGCTAACGGGCACCATCTCATTTTATCTTTTGCAAAAGGAAACAGTTCCTGCTGATGGATCAGCGTGATCGGACTGACATATACGATATCCTCAGCTTCATCTAAAAGCTTTCCTTCCGGTTTCACACATTTTTTTAATCCGTCAACATTTCCCAGATCAGCCGCCCAAGGATCCTCCCAAAGCTGGATCCACTTATCGGCGATGACTCGTTTGTGACTTCTAAGATAGTTCGCCAGTAAATGGCTCACCTGAGGATAAGACATCGAAATCACACAATCATAATGCACATTGGTCTTAAATCTTTTCGCTCTTCTGAACCATACAATAGATGGATTGTATATACCGTACAGTGATCGTACGCTGTTCTTAACCTTGCTTACGAGTTTTGATTTAAAAGACGGAACAGTGTTTCGTTTAGAATCAGTAGCTGAATAGTCAGTCACATTGGTTGCAGGAGAATCGTTATGCTCCCTTTTTAAAGCAAGCTTTTCATATAAAGACAGACCATCATACTCATATTTGTTCTCAATTTTCGGAATTGCCATCTGCTTGTCAACTTTAAAGTTTTTCTCAGAATAACAAAGCAAATCTATTCTATTACCCAGCTTTATTAACCCTTCGATATAAGCATTATGACTAAGAGCAGCCGAATGATTGTCCCGAGGGCAATAGCCGGAAATGACCAGTATTCGCATTCTTTTGTGACTCCTTTGGAAAGTTAGCGCTGAATTCTCCTATATAGAATCAAAAGTGTTCTATACATTCGTAAAATAAAAGCCGCTGTAACGACAAGAGTGTGCTTTGTTATATATAACAACTATCAGCTTGATTAAAGGCACCATAATAATGGCTATAACAATTCGTTATCATATAATCCTTCTAAACAAACGATAATAAGATCTTCTGTAATACTTTAAATCAATAACTTCAAGCTTGTCAGAAATATTATAGGTGTGTATTCCCGACGCTTCTCCACCGTTTTTCAGTTTGACATCTTCAGACGTCACCTTTTTGAGAAGTTCACAAGAGAATTCATCATGATCCAAGTTGAATACCATAAGGTTTATCGCTTTACCATACTCCTCCTTGCAATCCTGTGCTACATATACATTCTTGCCATCGTATTCCAATACTCTTCCGCCTGCTCTGGCAAAGCTCATATCGTTTGATAACAGTTTTTTCCCAAGAAGATGATAGTCATCGTCAAACTCAAGAAGCAGCATTTTATCGTCGAGCTCAAGTGAAAAGGCATATTGCTTCTCATTAAGTTTGAAAGGCGTTGTATCAACCAGCTTTATATGATTCTCAATAACCCTATGCTTTTCCCATTTATGAGGGAATGATACCGCTTTGTATAAATACAGTTCATGGGCTTCATTGCTCTCCGGCATCATATAGATACTACCATCATTTCCTGTAAACACAAATGGATAGGATAAATGATAGTCTTCTCTGATGATCTCACGGAACTCACCAAAGGAATCATTGCCATCATCATATTCAGCATAAACAAGTACTCCTCTGCCGATATCATATGAAAAATATTCCGCAAAGAGATAGGTTTTGCCTTTGTAATCAAAAAGAAACGGATCGGCGTACCATCCCTTATGACCATTATCGATCAACGTGAAGTCAGAAGCATCTTCAAATAATAGCCCTTTCTTCCTGCGTCTGTATGCGATCGACCATGTTTCGATTGTTAATCCCATAAATTATCCTCTATTGATAACAACTCGATATCTTCCATAATTCAATATCGTTTTCTTCCATTGCTTTCTTCGCTTGTGAAATCACGTATGGTAAACGATGAGTTTCACCGTTCTCATATTGTGAGAGCAATTCTCTTGCAACAACAAACAAAGCTTCTACCACTTTCGCGTCAAGATCCTTGATGAACGGATAGTAATACGCGCTCAAATGTCTTACCAGCAATGTGGTCAGCGCTTCGTCGTCAGGCAGCTTCATGTGATCGTATGTATGAAGGATTTCAGTTAAAAGCCAATAACTGTCTATACATTTCACACGTTTTGAGTCGTTCTGTGTATGAGAAAAGTTTTTCTCATACCATTTATACTCATATACTACTTTGGGAATATAGGCATAAGCCTTTACCTGAGGAAATATCAAAAACTGAATAATATCATCTTCGTACCAGTACCCCGGATAGAACCGAACCTGATTCCACAATTCACGTTTATATACCTTTGCCCAGGGAAGTCCGGGCAGGTTCATAATTTCATCACCGTTTCTGTATCCGATCAGATTACTTTGAGGATAGATGTTCGGAACGATTTCATAAACCTCGCCGTTTCGTTCTTTGACAAGATTATGCGAGGCAACAACCATGTCAAGATCATCTGCATAGGCTCTGCTCAACAGCGACTCAACAATGTCATCATGAACAATATCATCGCAGTCAACAAACATCAGATATTTTCCGTTTGCATGATTGACGCCGGTATTCCTTGCTGCGCCGATACCGCCGTTTTGCTGAAAGATGAGTTTAACATTTGGATGGTTTTCATACTTTTTTAGTATTTCTTGTGCTCCGTCAGTGGATCCATCATCAACAAATATTGCTTCAAACTTGTATTCTGTTTTTTGATTCAGAATTGATTTGATATTATCTTCGAGAATATCTGCATAATTATAGACAGGTACCACGATGGAAAGATCCAGATTCTTATCGATCTCAGGATTGATGTTTACCGGTTCGGATTCAGGCTTCGGATAGATATCATTGATAATCTTATGTGCCTCATCAACCGTCATTTCAGTCTTTACTCTTTTTCTGAAAGTCTTTTTTAAGACGAAGACAATGCAGTAGAGCAAATAGGCAAATTTCGCCAGAAAACAACACAACGACTCATGATGGAATATTCGATAAAATCTGAAATAAAAGCCGTGTTTCATGTTTTCCTGCCTCCTCTTATCAATTTAACAACATTTCTTCGACTGCTCTGACAGTCTTTTCCGTACTGAAATACTTTCCCCGTTCCAATGCTTTTTCAGCATAATGTTCAAGCTTTCCGGGAGTTGTAAGAATATCCTTTATTCCTTCATATAATGCCTGTTCATTATTTTCGGTTATAATTCCGTATTCGTTATGTTCTCCAAGCAACTCCTGCATACCGGAACAGAGAGTCGTAACTACCGGAGTTCCGACAATCAGCGATTCCGTAACAGATGTGCTGAATCCCTCGCTGAGCGACGAGCAAACATATAAGTCACACGCATTCATATATTTATACGGATTTGTGTTATATCCTAAAAAAGTAAAGGATTCATTTAAATCATTGTCGGTAAGAAACTTTTCAATCTGAGTCTTTTCGTCACCGAGGCCGAGAATGTATACATGATTCTTTATGCCTTCATCAAGAAGCTGTTTATGAATATGGGCAAGTCGCATAAATGCCTTTACGGCAATAATCTTTCCGACTGAAATGATGTTGATTACGTCTTTTTGAAAAACAATATCCTCAACGTGTTCACTTAACAACTCACGAATCGTATCTGTTTCGATTGTATTGTAAAGGACGCCGATCGGCTTTTTGTAATCAAAGGTCTGAATAAAATGATTCATGACACCACGGGAAACACACGCAACATAATCGAACCGATGATAGCATGCTTTTGCTTCCGCAAAACTTCTGAAGCCCACCGCACCTGCCTGTTCGGTATCCATTTTACAATGAATCCAGCTAACGAGCTTGGTTTTCTCGTCTGTGCATCCGCTTACGATTCTCGATGTCGGCCCTTCCAAATAAGAAACAATGATATCATAGTTGTCTTTGATGATCTGTTTGTACAAAAAGCGGGGAGAGAAGAGCGCCAAGATTTTAGAATTTCCAGGAAATACTCTTTTAAACACCGAGTTTGTTTTTATGTGCGGTTTGAGATATTGCTTATTTACTCCTCCATCAAACAGAGTTTGAACCGTAATGTCAAACTTGCTTTTATCAAGATGATTAACAAGGTTTACCAATACCTTTTCCGCACCCCCATGCGCCAGAGAGGGGATTATAAACAATACTTTTTTCATAGTTTTACACATGCCAATAGTGTATATTTAACTCATTACTTACATATATTCCGTTTCCGGCAATGTACATATCGTACCAAAAATACACCAGAAATGCGATCGTAAATGCCCACTTTATCGATCTGTTTCCGTTTTCGTTATACACATTATTAAGCAACCATGGAATCAGCAGCAGGTTGAACAATTGAAAATAAACAGGTATTCTTCCCATTACACCTGATGTAAACATGGATACGATATAACACAGACTTGTGATCAAAGAAAGATTGATCCATGCGTTGACAAAAGGATCCTTTTTCTTTTCTATCTCTTCTCGTCTGATAAACGCCAAAACAGAAGGGATCGACATAAATGCTACACGAATGGGATTGACTCCTTTTTGATAATCAGCGCTGGAAAGATAGGAATAATCGGAGTCATCAAGAAAAGAGGATCTGGTGTAAAGATATAACGCAATAGCTAAAATGATGCTGAGTATAACATATTTAAATGACCACGGTTGATAATTGATAATAAAGTACACCGGTATCCATATCAATGCAGAAGAATGTATAAAATAAGCAATGATTACTATCAAAATAAACGGGATCGTTTTTCTTTTTTTGATCCAGTCTACAAAGAAAAGGATAAAGGCAACAGCTAAAAACTGTCTCATTCCGTTAACCAACCATAAAAAGGTACTGGTAGTAAAGAAACAGAAAACGCTGTACATAAAATCGACAGAGTATTTATATAAAAACAGCGCTATACTCAAGCATTGAATCAAAGCAACAAAGGTAAACCAATCATTATATGTGCCGTGAGTAAAATGCTTAAATAATATGAGTAAAATTTTGAACAACGGACCTTTTTCTTTTACTTTTCCGGTAATGATATCGGTTATCTGAGAAAGGTCGAAGCTATAATAATGCTCATAGGAATACTGATAATCCAAACTGTCAAAAATGCCAGATCGTTTTCCGGCAAAAAACACCAAAAGTACGAATGTGGTCAGTGCAAAAAACAGACCGATTGATTTATAATCTTCAGTATAGGAGCCATCCACCGGGCCGGTTGAAACGCTCAGCTTCTTTTTTTTGTATGTGAACACACCAAGTGCGGATACGATCATCATATACGCAAATATTCCCCACCATACCGGCATGCGTGACTCCTCCTTTCTTTGACATGCTACATTCAGCCTTTATATCTTTTCTTATGAACAGCACTGTAAACAAACTGTGGCATCAGTCCGATTATGATCGGCTTGATCGCCATAATCTTTGACTTTAATCCAAGACCGAATTGTTGACATACTCTTCTTCTTAATTTGTATTCAGTTATTCTGAACTTAAATTTTTTTCGTTTAATAGCGTCTCTTCCCTCTCTCATGCTGTAGAGAGGTTCTTGAATGTTATATGCTTTGAAACCCTTTGCGTACATTCTGACCCATAGGTCGTAATCCTCAATTCTTTCAACTTCTTTGTCGGCGCTGTAACCGCCTACTGCTTTCAACGCGTACGCTCTCATCATACAAGGCGCATGACAAATCGGGCTCTGCCTTACAAAATCCTCACCCTTCGGTTCTTCAGGATTGATTATTTTTCCGTAAACTCCGTTCTCATCGTAAAACCACATTCCGGAGCTTACAACAGCATACTCGGGATGTTTGTTTAATACTTCAATCTCTTTTTCAAATCTATCCGGTGCACAAATATCATCGCCGTCCATGCGTGCGACATATACACCTTCAGCTTCACGAAAGCATTTGTTCAATGTCGGCGCTAAGGTAAGGTTTTTCTCGTTTTTAAGCACTCTAATCCTTTTGTCCTTATCCGCCAGTTTCATTGCAACTTCAAATGTATTATCACTTGAACAGTCATCACACATTATCAGTTCCCAGTTCTTATACGTCTGATTGATAATGCAATCGACAGCTTCTTCTAAAGTGTCAGCACAATTATATATTCCCATTAAAACGGAAACCAAAGGTTTTTTATCCATAATTATCCTCTGCTTATCAGCCAATCTCTGTTTTCAATAATCTTTGTGATGAGCACCTTACTATCAAAGTGTTCGGGAGCATATTTAGCTCCCGCTTGTCCGAAAGCTTCGCGTTTATCCTTATCCTCAATCAGCTCACACGCCTTTTCGTATAGCGGTTTCCAATCTCTAGGAGGTACTTTGTAACCTGTGACATTATCATCCATCCCGTTTTGAGGACCGGGGATATCAGAAACAATCACCGGAACTCCCATCGCTTCCGCTTCGATAACTACATTGCCGAAACCCTCTCGGTAACTCGGGAAAAGAAAAATATCCATTGCAGCCAAATAACGCTGCGGATCGTCGACCCATCCGTTTGTCGAGATAATATCCTCACATTCATCAAAATATCTAAGCAGCTCTTGATCTACTGTATCAGGCTTTTCGTTGTAACCAACATACAACAACTTCACATTATTGTATTTTTTCTGCAATTCTTGAAAGCAAAGCATCAACTCGTTAAAGCCTTTATCTTTCATGATTCGTCCTAAAAAGCCAAGTACAATAGTATCATCGTCTATATTAAACTGTTGCCTTATCTCCTGTCGATACTGTTTTTTATTATCAATGTTGAATTTCTCAACATTTAATCCATTTGCACATCCATTCCAGACGATTCGGCTCTTACTCTCATCATAAAAGCCTTCTTTTCTGCATAGATCCAGATTTCCCTTAGAATCAGGCTGAATATCTGTTGAATTGTTGCAGATTATTTTTTCTATTGTTTTAAATATTTGCCTTTTTATTCCATCAAAACTCTGATAAATCAATCCCCATTGGCAATACAATCTTACAGGTATTCTTGCTTGTTTTGCGGCTATCGAAGCATATAGAGAAGCGTTTGGCGTCGAATACTGTACAATATCGTATTTCTCTGCCTTAAAAATCTTCTTCATCTTTTTGACAGCAGATATCGCGCCCTTAGGGTCAATGCCTCTTTCCATTTTCACCGGATAGGCGTGAACATATTCAGGAAGTGTCGCTATAAACTCTTCATCCATATCACATAACAGCGAAATATCATACCCGGCTTTATGCATCTCATCAAAAGACCAAACTAAAAAGTTTTTTGCGGCTAAAGCAACAGTAACAACAAAACAAATCTTCTTACTCACTTATGATATCCTTTACTTTATTGATAATGCCTTCGGCATTAATGCCGACTTGCTTTCTGAGGTATTTCTGAGAACCGACCTCAATACAATAGAAGTCGTTGATGCCGATTCTGTGGAGCTTTGTACCGGTACCGTATTCACACAGAACTTCCGCTACAGCGCTACCAAAACCGCCGACGATATTGTGTTCTTCGACCGTAAAGATATGGTCGAATCTCTCGGCACAGTCTTTGATGACCTCTTTATCGATCGGTTTTACCGTCGGGAAGCTGTACTGCTCTACACCGATTCCCTGCTCCTCTAATGAGTCACAAGCGATTGCAGTCTCTTCCAGAATCGCTCCGGTTGAGAATACGGCAACCTTTAAAGGCTTATCTCCTGCATCTCTGAGCTTATATGCTTTACCGATCTCAAACTCCTCAATAACATGGTTCACGCGTTTCTCACCGCCTCTTCCGAGACGCAGATAGCAAGTTCCCTGCGTGTGTGCAATCTTCTTGACTGCCAATTCGGCCTCGGTCGGATCACCGGGGCAAATGACAGCGACATTCGGGAGTGCTCTGAGAACAGCAATATCCTCAGTCGCGTGATGACTCATACCAAGAGAACCGTAAACATAGCCGCCGCCGACGCAAATCACATTTACATTCGCGTTATGGTACGCGCAGTCGTTGCGTATCTGTTCCAAACAACGCAGCGTCGGGAAATTACCGATGGAGTAGGTAAACACCTTATTGCCTTCCAGCGCCATACCAGCAGCAACGCCGGTCATGTTCTGCTCGGCAATACCTGCGTTGACAAATTGATTCGGCAGTGCCTCCCAGAAAGGTTTTAACACGCCAAAGCCAAGGTCACCGGTAACAAGCTTCAAGCTCTTATCCTGCTGACCGAGTTCGATCAAAGTACGAATCACAGAATCTCTCATCGTTCCTCAACCTCCCTCGTGTAGTATGTGGGATGATATGTTTCTGAGACCGTATGCTTCAAGCCATCCGGCTCAGGAATCATCTCGGGGCATCCATCGGGCGTATAGGGATCAACAACTCCCTCGGGAATACTCTGATGCAGCTCATTCACCGCACAGTTATACTCCCATCCCTGATGCGGGAAACGATAATGCCAGAGAATATCGTTCTGCATGAAAGAGATCCCTTTGCCCTTGACCGTATTGGCAATCACAACGGTGGGCTTATGCTCGGGGTTGGAGGTATCGGTCAGCGCTTTTCTCAGGGCGTCATGGTCATGACCGTCAACAACGATCACATTCCAGTCAAAGCCCTTCCAGCGCTTCTCCATATCCACTTCCAGCGTATTATTACAGTAATCCAAGCTCTGCATATGATTGTGGTCAACAATAGCGACCAAATTATCGAGCTTGAAATGATTAGCAAATTCAGCAGCTTCCCAAACAGAGCCCTCATTGCACTCGCCGTCACCGAGAACGACAAAGGAACGGAACGATTTACCGTCCTGTTTTGCCGCAAGAGCACGTCCTGCCGCTACGGACAAGCCATGTCCGAGAGAACCGGTAGAGAAGTCAACACCGGGCAGATGGTGGGAAACATGACCGGAAAGACGACTGCCATCGGCATAATGCGTCTTGAGCTCTTCCACAGAGAAAAAGCCGTTCTCGGCAAGCGCCGCATAAACGGATGCGCCGGAATGTCCTTTGGAAAGAATGAAACGGTCTCTGCCATCCCACTCGGGATTATCTTTATCAAATTTCAGAATATCGGTGTACAATACACCCATAATGTCCGCTACGGACAATATTGCGCCGATATGGCTGCCACCCGACAACGCTGTCATCTCAACACCGTGTCGGCGTATCAGCCACGCAAGTTGTTCACTGGTCATGTTTTTTGCTCCAATAACTTATTCAAATGCTTAGTAATGAAATTACATACAATATGTACTGCAAACGCAGAAATCAATATCAATAAAACTGTTACAACGAGATTCAAAGGAAACATCATACTCGGTAACAAATAATACACTAAATACTGAACCAAATATATCTCTAAGGTCGTTTTTGACAATAACTTGATCACTTTTCCGAAAGGATTATCCAAGCGGATTTTATCCTTCTCTTCCAGCAGAACAAATAGATTCAGTAAAGCAATCACAAAAGAAAACGTCACAATATGGCTTATGATTTGGAACTGAGACAGAGCCGCATATCGTCTGAATGCGAAGGCGCTTGCAAAATACAGGACAACGCTGATCACAAGTGCAATCACAGCTCCCGCAATACTTCCATTGCGTTTGCCGTTGTTGATTCTCTCTCTGAAAAACGCTCCCGCAAGCATGGATTCCATAAACAGGAATTTAGCCATGTAATCCTCGACGACATCGATTTTGTAGACAGAGCGATCAAAAACAAACAGATAGCATATTATCTCTGCTGCGAACACTGCTATCATGATGTATTGCAGTTTCACGCCGAATCTATGATGAAGAAACAGAAATATATAATAGAAGATATACAGCAGCATGATCGAGCCGATAAAGTGATAGTATGTCGGGTATACAAAAAGCTTGACAACACCCCATACATTACTCACACTCATATACCCAATCGCCAACGCGATCGCTGTCACAAGCCAAACAACCGGATAGATTCTGAAAATGCGTTTCAAATACCAAATCGGAAAGCTCTGTTTCAGGTTATACAAGCAAAAGCCGGAAACAGCAAAGAATATCACATCGCCCAACATTCCGCCTGTTGCCATAGCGGGGATCGGCCATATATGCCCGAAATGAGAGTTAGTGATGAATATCGCGGCAATCGCCTTGAGAATTTCAATGAACCCAAACAAACTCTTTGCTCCTACATCAATCTTACTTTGACTCGTTTTGCTGTTTTTCAGCAACGTAATCATCAACAATCTCTTGTATCTCTTTCGGCAGCTTTTGTGAGTGAGTGATCACCTTATAAATTGTCCAGAAAATACATCTGATATCCTGGAAAAAGCTGTGGTGATATCGGTAATATAACTGAAGTCTCAATTTAAGCGGACGTACCTGCTCTAAATAGAAAGCATCCGGATCGTCAGAGGTTGTAAAGCCCTTGAATTGCTCAAAATTCGCCATGCTCGCCCAGTCGGTGATGCCGGGCTTCAAATCAAGAATCGGCATTTCCTTTTCTGTGTACATATTGATATAATACTGCAACTCCGGGCGAGGACCGACAAAAGACATCTGACCGATCAAAACATTGATCAACTGCGGCAGCTCATCTAACTTTGATTTTCTGAGAAAATGTCCCATGCGGGTAATGCGATCATCTTTATCACCGACGTTCCATTTCCCTTTGCCCTCGCAATCGGGGATCATACTTCTGAACTTGAATATTCTGAAAACTTTTCCGTTTTTTCCGACACGCTCACCGCGAAAAAATACACCGCCGGGTGAATCGATCACAATCATCAGCGCCAATACCAACATTACAGGGGACAGAATGATTAACCCCAAAAAGCTGGCGACTATATCAAATAACCTCTTCATAGCTCACCTTACATATTCGCACCATCAACAGGAATGTTGGTAGCCGGCATAAACGAGGATTTATCGCTTGCCATGAATAAGACGGTATTTGCGATCTCTTCGGGAGACCCAAATCGATTGATTGCCTGATGGTGTCTCAGGAAATCGTCCACTCTCGGATGACCCTCTTTAATGAACTTATCCCAATAACTTCCTTCAAACGCAACGGCGCCGGGCATCACTGAGCATAGCTTAACGCCGGTAGGCGCCAGTTGTCTGCCGACGGTCGTTACATATGCGTTAAGAAAAGCCTTCGCAGAGGCATACAGAGGATTGCCTCTGAGCATGATCGCGGAGATAGAAGAAATATGGATCACCTTGCCACTGCCTCTCTCTACCATAGGAGGGATCAGCGCACTGTTCATATCGATCGCAGCAATTGCGTTGAATTTCAGTGCGTAGTTCCAATCTTCCGCTCCGCCCAAATGATTGCGCGAGATCAATGATCCTCCGACATTGTGAACTACAATATCAAATGTACCGTATTGGCCAAGAAGATACTCGGAAAACGCTTTGGTATCACATTCCATGATATCTTTAACTTCGCACGCAAAAGACAGCGCACCGCTCTTAAGAGCCTCTGCTTTAACCTCTTCAAGAAGGTCTGCGGAGCGCGCTATCGCAACGATATTGCAGTTTTCTGCTGCGAAACCTTTTGCAATTCCTCGTCCTATTCCTTTACTTGCTCCGACTATCAGAACATTCTTACCGCTAAGTCCAAGTTCCATTATTTTCCCCTTTATCTGTATTTACACATAATTACTCATAGTAACCCATTTTATCCATATAATGATACTACAAATCGTATTTAATGTCAATTTTATATCTTTTTCTGAGTAACAGAAAATCATGGAATATTATCAAAATTTTGGTGAAAAAGATAAAACCCCTGAAAACATCGTCTGTTTTCAGGGGTTTTCCACTTAATTATTCATTCTTTATTATGGCGTTATTAATCATAATATACAAGATCCATATCTCCTGCGTGGAGATCAAATAACGTTATTGCATCCATATAACATCGCATATTATCACTCTTATTTATCAATCCGAAATACCTTTCCACACGCCAGTTTCTGTATATTATTCATTTGTTTCCATTCACTATAATTCGCTCAGACCGTGTTTTATTGATCAGGAAAATGCCTACTCGTCTTCACTCTCATCATCCTCTTCATCTTCATCGTCCAGCGATTCCAGAATCTCCATCAGCGTAGAGATCCGGTCATAAAGAACATTTAAAGCGCCTACAAGCACCACCGATTTTCCATCATTATCTTCAATGGTGTCCAATAAAGAAATCAGATGTACCGATGTCTCCAATTTATTCTCATAATCCATATTCATAATGAACTGGCCTTTTTGCGCTTCATGATAATACTTCTCTACGATTTTTTCGAGATCTTTCTCTTCTGCCGTTACAATGGGCTTTTTCATTTGGAAATATGGGATTTTCGGATTGGTCACAAGGCAAAACAATATGCCGATCTTATCTTCGTCGCTGTTAAAAACAATGTTATCATAAACAGAAGTCCAAATCTGAGAATAGAATTCATCTTCAGTAACTCCTTTTTCAATCAGACTATCGACTGCCTTCTCAACCAAGCCATTGTTTTTCCGACATTTAGCATAATCCTCATCTGAGAGCTCTTTATTCTCAAGACAGTATGAACAATCAGAGAAGATATCTTTTGCAATAAGGTGCCTAAATAAAGAAAATGCTATCCCTTTATCTTTCTCATCTTTTAAATAATTGAAATAGAATTCAGTGCAAACTTCCAAAATTCTTCCATCAACTGTTTGCAAAAATTTAATTCCGTCCATAGTATTCTCCTTATTTATGATACTTTTGGTTGATCATTCCAACATATTTCTTCTCTGAGATCTACCTGATACTGATAATCATATTTCATTCCAAGCGCAACCCTATTGCGTAACCATAATGATTCATCCCAAGCTCTGGTCATGGAACTAGGTTTTCTCATAAAATCATTCTCACTCTTAAGTACGATCTTTGGTTTTGCTTTTCTTGGCTTTTTCGTGTCAGCTTTTGTGTTCTCAAAAATCTTATCTATAACCCGCCACGCATAAACCAACAACTCCGGAGAAGATAGCTTGATTTCGTTTCTTTCTGTTTCTTTATGTATATTTTGGTTCAGATAAGTTTTTCCAAGTGCATTCAAATAATAATACTTTCGATTTCCGATACGAGAAAAAGATACTAAGCCCAGTTTTCCGAGTTTATCCATGATTGGGGTAAGCGTACTCTTATCGATTCCTACTTTTGTCGCCAAAACACCGTGACGTATCTCTGATGTTTTACTTAAAGCTTCCAGAATTTCATCAATATGAGGGATTTCTTTGATCAAGGTGGAGTTGCTCTCTTTCATAAAGCGTTCAAGCTTGTATTCCTCGCTGAAAGTGAATTCTTCAACCGCTTTGAGAACACCGGATATGTAACCGATAAGATAGCCGATACTTTCGTTTGTTTCTTCTTCTTTCCTTAGATACAGGAAAGAAGCTTTTAAAGCTGCCATGTTGCTTTGTAAATCAGCATAATTCTTTACGCGATAGTTTTTCTTTAATTCATCAGCCGCAGAAGAAACATACCGAAATATCGCATTATAATTGTTACTGTTATATGCGCTGATCAATTCGTTTGTTTTAATTTTCATTCAGACGACCTCCTTCTCATTTATATGTCAATCAACAATCATTAAAGCATTATATGCTTGATGTCGATATCGCCTTCCACATGTCCTAACCGACCTATGCGTTTTATCGGAACGGTAATACTGAACAAGCAAGTCCCGCAGTTACCGTCACAATCACCGGGACAAATCTTTTTAACAGAATCTTCAGACTTTTCTTTTGGAACCAGAACAGATCCAATCAAACCCAAGTCTTTTTTTGCGACAGCTGAACATGAATTCAGCCAAAAAACATACGAACCGGCAGAAACCGCTTCTAAAATCACTCTTTCAAAATCCAGTGATTCGGAAGAATACGATGGGCACATCAGGAAATCTGTTTTCAATTTATTAATCAACAGATTTCGATACTCTTTATTCAACAGATCAAAACAAATAGGAAACGCAAATTTACCGATTCCCCTAACATGAACCAGAAGTATTTCACGCGGAATATCTTTCAGACATTCTTTCTTCTCCCCTTTATAGGTAAAAGGAAATTGTTTATATTGCTTTCCGATCAACTCGCCGCCGGCAGTAAAAACAGAAACCGCGTTGCTTTTATTCTTCCACAATGAAGGTGTAACGATCAAAAACGGTAAAGGTCTGTTTTCATCATCGGCATAGAGAGGATTCATTCCTGACGCACGAGTCTCACATAACTCCTCTGTTCCGAACATTTCCGTACCTAAAAGGACTCCGAAGTTTTCCTCTCTGCTGCGACGCAAACAATCCAAATAGTTTTTTGTAGCGCCTTCCTTATCGCGCAGGGTGATCTCTCCGAGGTACTTGCAATTGTGTCCGCTCTCATCCCGCAAGTCGATATCTTCGCCCACCTTGAACACTTCTTCTTTTCCTTTGTTAGTAGTCGGAGTAAATCCCACCTGTAATTGCTCAAACCTCCACCCGGGGTCTATAATCACATTTTTGATCCTATAGCCGGGGAGCAATTCGTCCTTTTTGATGTAGGAAAAATGGTGCAAAGCATCATTGAGCCCGGACATGCGTCCAATTTCTTTTCCCTCTTGCTTTTCATCATCATTCTTGCTGATCACCCTGAAATTCGGAAGTATCATTAACCCTGTTTCCTCTAAGTTGGTGTTCAGCGCCTCAAAGCACGGTTCAATATATTTGCCTTTTAAGGATTCGGGATCTTTCTCTTTCGCTGCTTGTCTATTCCTATGCGCCATTTGCTCCATGCCATAATCTGAGCAAAGAAAATCCTCATTGATCATACGATCAAGTTTTCTCAATAGATAAAGATAGATATATTTATCATTTCTCTCCCTGCACCACTCGATTATACCTTCGCAAGTTTCAGAATCAAAGAGTTTTTTGTCATAAGTATCTGTACTGACATCGCCTATTTTTTCAGTCAGCATACCATCGATCTCCTGATTAATCTTCTCCAGATCATCATCCTCTAAGATTCCTACGTCAATAAAAGAATGATTTTCAATTGCGGAGCAGATCACATCAGCTATTAAGTTAAAAAAATCAGAATAGCCCATAGCTATTCCTCCTTTGCAAAATGTACCGAAAACTCCAGATTGATCATGAATACGCCTAAACGCGTATACTACCTCCAATTTAATTCCATAGTAACAACTTTATTATAATATGCCGGATAACGAATGTCAAGGAATTGTTTGATAATTGTTTGATTAAAAACAACCGCCAAACAAAAAAAGAGAAAACTGTATTGTATAATTATGAACGCGGGATTAATTAGCCTTTGAATGATATTCTTTGATGACTGATATAAACTGTTTCCGTAAAGCTCTAGCTTTATGTCACCTACTCCGTTCACAGTCAAGAACTCTTCATCTGTAACAGGTAGCTTGCGGCACATATCATGCAGCAAAGAATCCAAATGTTTCTGATAGGATTATATCATTTAGAATATATATTCGTCGATACATCTGAATGTGCTTATTTTTCTTTATCTTGAAAACAGCGGACGAGATAGTAATCTCCTATTATTACATGTTTTCATTAAATCGGCGTTCAATCATTTAAGTACCATTCACATATTCTCACTGCAAACTCATTGACAAAAGTGAATATTCAGCTATGATTGAATTATAAAAATGAATTCACAGGCATTTATTATTCAGATGGATACAATGACAGGGAGAACGAATCATGAGCTTAGAAGTCGGCGGACGATCAGATAAATACGGTAATGAATATGAAAAGAAATATCTGTTGAAACTACTGTTTAGGTTGATTTCCGGCAAGTTGACTTCCATCATCGTGGAACCCTTAGGAGAACACAAAGACAGTGTGGAATTCATTTCAAAAGACGCGCAAGGATCAACATGGTATCATCAATGCAAGGCCGGCAATAACACCAAAACCGCATGGAGCCCGTCCGACCTGAATTCCCACCGTGTTTTTTCACGTTCAAAAGCGATCTTGCTCGAATCACCGAATAACCGCTACGAATTCATCTCACCTCTCCCCTATGGAGAGTTAGCCGAATTATGCAAACGAGCTCGCACTAACCGCAATCCGGAAGAGCTGATCCATTACCAACTTTCAAATGACAAAATCAGAAAAGTATTTCTTGACTGCAGCAATTATTATGGATTGGATCCTAATGACCCACAGTCTTTGGTTCAACTCACAGATATTCTGTCGCGCAGTTATTTTGAAACCGTACACGATGGAAACGAAAATGCTAATGAATTATCGGATTTAGCCTCGGTCTATTTTTTCGGCGTCCCGTCATCAATATGTACGACGCTGGAAAACTATGCCGATTCACAAGGTTTATACGGCAGAGAAATCACTTCTTATGATGTCATAGCCTACATGGAACGATCAGGGTTTCGTTTTCGATCTCATTTCTTTGCTGATAACATAGTATCGAAAATCAGCGAAATCAACGATTTGTTCTACGACTCATATCTGCCTATCAACGGTAATCTGTTCCATCGTGAAGCAACCGACGATGTGCTTGAAAGCACAAAGCAAGATCGTTCTGTCGTTTTACACGGAAAAGCAGGCATGGGAAAAAGCGGTTGCGTTCAAGAAATCATTAACAACCTGAAAAGTAATCATATCCCTTTTTTGGCGCTCAAACTGGATAAAAACGTTCCCAAAGGAACAACCGACACCTACGGGCAGGCGCTCGGGCTGACTCAGTCGCCTATGTATTGTCTTTATCATGTGTCACAAAGAAACCCGTGTGTGTTTATTATTGATCAACTTGACTCTCTGCGTTGGACATCCCATCACTCTTCGAATGCGTTGGATGTTTGCAAACAATTGATACAACAGGCTGATACTCTGAATCAAAACGAAAACGCCCATATATCTCTTATCTTGATCTCCCGCACCTTCGATTTGGAAACCGACGCCGGACTTCAATCGCTATTTGAAACCGATAATAACAACTGTTCTATGACATGGTCAAAAGTACAAGTATCTGAATTCACACACGATGAAGTCGAAAAGATCATCGGCGCCGCGTACAACACTTACCCATCCAGACTGCAAAAATTGCTCCAAACTCCTTCAACTCTGTATATCTGGACAAGACTTGAGAAACATGAGGACGCACGTTTCGTAAGCACTTCTCATGACTTGATGCAAAAATGGTGGGATCAAATACTGTGCAACTGCGCAGAATCAGGTCTGGATAGAAGCGATATTATCTCTGTCAAAGACAAAATCGTTTCAACAATGAGTCAGTTTTCATCGTTCTCATTACAGAAACGATTATTCTCCGACCGTACGCTTGAGGTAGAAAAGCTTATCTCTGAGGGACTGTTGATCCAAACCGATCATAACATTTCGTTTGTACATCAAAGCTTTTTGGATTTCTTTGCCTATTCCGAGATGATAACACAGATATACAGCGGAAAAGACGCAGCAGCTGTGATCGGCGATTATGATAGTCAGACACCTGTTCTAAAATACAGGCTGCAAGCAGTATTACAGCAAATCATTGAATCCGATGAAAGGATCTTTATCGCCACAAGTCGTGACATTCTTCAATCCGACAATATACGCTATTATTTCAAGCTCACGGTATTTGAAGTCGCCGGACAATACAATTCTCCGTCTGCGGAACTGATTGATTTTATGTCCAGCCTTTTGCATAACGACGATTGGCATAACGTCGTTTTCAGGACTGTTTTTTACGGACATTTACCATATATATCAGGGTTAGACAAAAGCTCCTCATATGATTGGATGAATCATGAGGGGCTGGTATTGCTGAGTTCTGTTTATGAGAAATCACCCGATTATGTCATCGGTAAACTTCCTTGTGCTCCTATCCGCGACCGACAGCTTGCCTTTTCCGCTTACGATGTTCTTTCTCCTAATTTATCCTTCGATACCCAAAACGCCTTAGCATACAGATTGTCGATTCTGGAATCCTATCCTGAGTTATATAACAGATTATGGGCATTAAACAGACTGGTCGAAACCAAATCAGCCAATCTTCTTGTACTGTTGAAAAGTTTGGTAAAGCACTCTTCTGAGATTGACAAAGATACTTATATCGGAAAAGGACCATCTCTCATAGCGTATTCAAAAAAATACTACATAGAAATCATTCAGTCGCTTTTACCCACGGTATGTGAAATCACTGCTCGCTTTGATCCGCGAATTAGCACAGTTTGTTTTAACCATGATTTCCGTATTTGGACACCGGACAGATACCATCAGCCTTTTGCTCGTACAATCGTAGCTATGATAAAAATTGCGTTTGATGAGTATTATACGAAAGACGCAGAAGCATGCAAAACTTTTATCTCTCATTACAATGGACAAGCATCTGTTGTATATCACGGGATCATATCTGAAACCGTACTCAACATGGATGTTTCTGACAGTGATTTCGCGCTCCGATGGCTCTGCTCCGATGTGCAGCATCATATGTTCATTTATACAGAGAATCAGGATGACTATCTGGCTCTTACCAAAGAGATCATTAAAAAGTTTTCTCCGTTTTGCTCAGCAGAGACTTTCTCCGACTTGGAAAACACCATCCTGCAATGGAGCGAATCATCAAGCGATATGATTCGTAGATATAAAACCAGAATAGAAGTCAGTCAAAATTACACACCTGTGTATTATGCCTATTGGGGATACCTTCAGAAAGAGCTTTTGCCAATGATAGAACAAGAGAGGCTGTCCAAGCAATCCAAGGATCTTCTGCAAGTGCTCAACCGCAATTCATGGATTAGTGTTCCCCATTATCATTGCGGTATTTCTGCAAGCAGAGGTGGATCTGTCATATCGCCGGTCTATCATAGAACCGATAAGCTCAGCGACCGTACCTGGATTAAAATCATCTCGGAACCCAATGATAAAATGAATAGGCATTTTTCCAGACCGAATTCAACCGAGTATTTTATCGAATCGACCCACAGTGCCTTTTCATCCTCCCTTTCAGCTCAGGCAAGAAAAGAACCTGCCCGCTTTGCCAAACTGGCTCTTCAGTTCCCCGATCATTGCTACAGCGGCTATATAACAGGTGTACTGGGAGCGATGTATAACCCTGATAAGAACGCACAACCGGCAGATATGGACTGTATTCTTCCGCTGATCAATCGCTACATCTGCTCTGATGATCTTCATATCATCCGGGAAATACTAAGTCTTATTGAACACTTGAGTAAGAATGATTGGCCGGATAACATTATTGACTATGTGTGCAATACCGCTTTGAACACCGCTACCATAGATTCTGACAAAGAGTATTCCTCTGAATCAGAAAGCGCAGAATCCTTACATATCGCGGCAATAAACTGTGTTCCCGGTTGCGCTATAGAAACAATGAGTAAGCTCTTATCTGAACATCCCGAGTTAGTCAAACGATTCATCCCTGTTTTTGAACAGTTAAGCACCGATCTGCATCCCGCTGTTCGTTTCGCGTTAATGTACGGTGTTTTTTCTTGTTACTCCATTGATCCGGATTTCTCTCTTCGGCTTTTCAGATCATTATTGTCTCAGGACATCAGGATTCTCGGTTTCCCCAATGTATGGAATCTGATTCTGGAAGATCGATTCAATCATGAACAGTATTACTCAGAAAAGTTGGTTTCAGCTGCTTATTCCGGTATCAAAGGTCTTAATGAAGGTGCGGCAGGCTTGCTGTGCGCCTACTCGGTATACTTTGATAACACCTTACTGCCAAAAGTTTGCTCCGAGAACTTCAACGATCAGCAAATCAACGAGATCTGCAATCAAGCTGTTTTTTCCTTCAGCAATAATGATTATCACGAGGACAGCAAAGCCATCCTGCTATACTATATCACTCAGCAGAAGAAAGAGATCATTTGTCTTTCCAAACTGTTCCGCGATAATCATATCGATATAGAGCGGGATGAAGATTTCATGATCCAACTGCTCCGCTCCAAGCAGGAACCATACATAGTGTACGCTTTTCTGAAATATATCAATGAGCAGGATCAAGACATCACCCGATATCTGAATACGCTTTCGATACTGTCCGAATCCCTCATGAAAAACAAAGATAAAAAAGAACCGGGAAGCGCGATCCACGAGCTGATCGTCAGTGTCATAAAAATATATGACCGAAACAAATATCATCCCGATAACAAACGGATTTGTCTGGATATCTGGGATAACATTTATCAAAACTGCTATGAATATATAAAAAGCATATCGGATATCCTGGATGAATCGAATTAAGTGTCAGGCAATCATATTACTATTTACAGAGAAGTCTCCCGCGGAAAAGCTCTGCGAGAGACTTTTACTATGATTGGTTATATCAAACATCTCTTATGATAATCATGCATAATATACTTTTCATGTATACGAGGTTAATTACGAACTGAGCGTAAGCATTATGAAAGTGCTCGTCTAAACACAAACAGATTTCATAATGCTCGGCTTTGTACTGAATTTAGCAGAAAAGTCGACGGGATGTCCCATCGGCTTTTTAGTATAATCGTTGTTATTCTACGTTCGGGATCGCTAACAGCTCCTGATCTCTTTTTTTGAATTTGGTATTCAATCACCTGCAAGCGTTCCTCGGATAGATATTGGAGCGCTGGGTACCCACCAGCTCTGCGAACTGTGCTTGCGACAGTCCCTTTTCGATCCGCGCCTGCGTCAGCTTGGAGACAATCTCATGCCGCTTGCGAAGTGCTTTGTTGTCGCTCATCATAGCAATCACCTCTTTTTATGGTGTTATCATATTTGATAACATTTGCAATTGCTTTGGTCATTCCTTTATCTTTTGAATCGCAATCATAAAGCTGTGTTCACTCATATTCTGATACATCTCTTTTGGCAAAACTTCACTTGCTTTTTGGATCCTTTTATAGGATAATTTGCATGCTTTGAGAATACGCCATCTATGTTTCTTTCTGACTTTATCTGTATCCATAAAGTGTATTCTGGAAAACAACGTGTCATATTTTGCATAAACAATGCAGAGATACATCATTGGTATCAATAGTACACTATATACTAATGGTGTTGCAAATGATACAACAAAATCTGTCAAATCTACTGTGAGAAAAGTGTCAACTGCTACTAAAACTGTTCCTGATAGTATTCCTATTCCTATCAGGATTTCGACTCTGCTCAAAAGTGTGCTAACCTTTTGATTCTCTGCTTTTTTATCTGCAACTACTTTTAGCAACACAACAAACAGGATAACCGGAATCATAATAATCTCAATCCATAAGGGGAATGTAAAATATGCAACCACAAATTCCACAATTGCTGTTAGTGTAATATTCTCAATTATGATCTTTTTTATATCGTTGGAATGAAACTCCTTAGTAATTCTTGAAAAACAAATTGGAACTGCTGTAAGTAAAAACCAAATTATAATATCCTTCAAATAAATCCATTTCCAAATTCTTTGATAAGCAAACATCATTGTAAATGTACCAAAGTATAATCCAATCAACAAAAACATGATTATGATTTTCTTTGCGAAAACTGCTTTTATCAAACTAAAAAATGATATCCTTGTTTTCTTCCCTATCAAAACAAACATAAGAAAAACAATGAGCCAAATCATATCAGCGATTTCGCGAGTAGAAAAAATCTCATACATTAATCACCATCTCCATTTTTCATGATTAACCCTCATTATGATGTAGCTTATCTTATCCTTACTAATTACATATTAAAGTCATTTTTATCCATAACAACTCTTAATAAAAATGCGCGTTCCAAACAATCATAAACAAAACCGGCGCTGCGATCAAAACGCTATTTGCAACGCCGGAATCATTTTTCTATTGATCTGATTGGATGCAAAAAACAGCATACAGCGGAACAGCTTTTATGTCGTTTTCAAAGCCGAAGTTCTTTGCGGAAATCCTGATCGAGTATACAGGAGAAAAAAGCCGGACGTATTCAACAAGACTCTTTGAGTCAACATGCTCTCCGCTCTTGACTTCGACAGGAATCGGATTTCCGTTTATCGATATGATAAAATCGATTTCTTTTGTGCCCTTCTCATTTCGCCAATAATATGGTTTAAATCCCGAATTAACCAGTTGGGTATTCACATAGTTTTCGACCATTCCTCCTTTAAAATCGGCAAGCTCCTCATCCATATAGAAGATATCCTCCGCGCGAATATCCTTTTGTGCCACCAGTAATCCCATATCAAAAAGAAAGATTTTGAAATCGTCAATGTCTTTGTAGTTCTCCAACGGCTTCATGATCTGTTCGGCGCGGTATATCCGACTGATCAAGCTGGAAAAAACAAGCCATTCGATTGCATTCTCATATTCAGCGGCTCGGGCGCCTTTTTTGATGATCTTATACTGAAATCGGGTGTTTTTCTTTGATAGCTGTACAGCCACCGTTTCGTATGTCAAGCGGGTTTTCTTGATCTCGTTTGCGTTGCCCTGATACTTGCTCATATCATCCAGATAGTCCATCTGAATCGTTTCGAGAACGTGACGGACCTGAAGATGATCGTGTGTATCAACAAATCGCGCTACAGCCTCCGGCATGCCACCGACGGCAAGGTACTGTCGCCATAATTTCATAGCCGATTCATGAAGCGCGGCAGGCATCGGTGTATCATAGGCATAACATTTGCGGATACGTTCAACAAGCTCGCCTTCGTTCATCGCAAGAAGGAACTCCTCCATATCCATCGGATACATTGTATATCGATCCACTTTACCAACAGGAAACGCGTATTTTTCACGGTTTACGGCAACGCCCAAAAGACTTCCCGCAGCGATCACATGATACTCGGGCGCTTCTTCGCAAAAGTATTTGAGCGATGTAACCGCTCTCTCACAAAGCTGTACCTCATCAAAAACGATAAGAGTATGTCCTTTTGTGATTGTCTGTCCGCTGATATGAGAAAGGATCGGGATCAGATATGCCGGGGTGATATCCTCGTCAAAGGTTTTCTCAAGTGCTCTGGAAGTCTGGAAATTAAAGTAGGCAACATTATCATATTCTTTCTGTCCGAATTCCAGAACAGCATAGGTTTTACCGACCTGACGCGCGCCCTGCAGCACCAAAGGCTTACGATAATTACTTTCTTTCCACTCTTTCAGATATTCAAAGACCTTTCGATACACTGTATCAGCCTCCTTATTAACTGTTTACAGGGATTATTATAGCACAACCAAAAATTTAATGCAATATACAATATATAATCAACATTAAATTCTTGAATATTTCTATAAAAATTCACATCTAATTCAAAATCTCTCGTTCTACTCTAAGAGATAATACTCCGGATAGAGCATTTTTTTCTTAAAATACAGTCGATTTTGATTAATTCTCTTTATTATGAATCAATATTTGAATCTATATTCTTACGAAAGGATCCTAAACGAAGACATTAAGGAGAGAAAACACTACATAAAACATCATTAACAGTTGAACATCCCGAAAATAACGGTACATAATATAAGCTAAATAAGAGAGATTATCGAATAAGTTTCATAATATTATCTCGTTTCTTAAATCAGATATCCTTTTCTGAAATCCTCCTGCAGCTCTAACTTGATTTCATTCAGTTTTTCTTTTGTGATGTTCAGTAAAACGACTATCTCATCGTCCTCGTAACAAAAGATGTACGCTTTGCAGATTAAAAACTTGATCCTGCTGAGTTGCAACAAAAAATCGAACAGTTCCACGGAACAAAACGGTTCATCGCTTTCAAGAAAATCTACCATTTCCTCCTCAGTGTCATCTCCGACTTTCTGATTCAAAGACAGATTGCCAAAGAGATAGCGTCCGTTTTGCTTGATCCAAAGATCAACATTGTTCATAATCACCTTTTTCGCGTATTCTTCAAAATCATAAATGCCCGCATATCTTCGATGCCGTCTCCGCGCCTCATACAGCGCTTCCCACATGATCTGGATGATCTCAGCTTTCCAGTTTTCATAACGCAAATAATACCTGACATACAGCTGTTCAAAGAAAGCTTCAATATACTCATTTACCATTTTTCGTCCTTCTACTTGTCTTCTTGGGATTGATCCGATCCATCTCACGCTCCAACACATGTTTTCCGGCAGGAGTCGTGTCGTTATATTCACCTACCCACATTTCCATTTCTTCACAGTATTTCATAATATAGCGGCAGGGGACATATAACCCTGCAGTTGAAAGACTTCGTACAAAGTCTTCGTCTTTGATCCTTCCACTCTTTGGGAAAGTATAATTCCCGCTGGCGTCCTCCTTCAGCAGAATCATCTTCTTATCCTTTGATATCCGAAAGTCAAAAACCTTATTCTTCAGTTCGGCACAAAACCTTTCGTTCATCGAAAGGTGACCCGATGTACTGATATTGATCGCCATCACTCTTCGCTTGTCAACCGGTGATAACACCGGTTCAAAATCCTCCAAATTGATCTTTCCTCGGTAATAATTGATATTATGATTCGTCATAATACCACCTCCAAATATAAAAATTCGACGGCTTCGAGGAAAGCCGCCGAGGAGTATTATATCAGATTCATTCTATTTTACTACACGTTTTGACAAATCCTACCAAGGTCAAAGCGCTATTTCCTGATATCCAGACTTTTGACGTCACTTAGTTTGCTTTTGATTTCATCAATATCCTCTCGCTGTGTATAGATCTTTTTGCTATTATCATACCGATAACCAAAAACTTTCAGCATATCCTTAGCACGATCCGGCCCAATATCCAACAAAGACGCCAGATCATGATGAGTCCACATTGGCCTGCTGTAAATGATATGAAAAACGGTATGAGGCTTTTTCTTCCTCTTTTGAAACAGCTTACAGAACCAATGAATAAAATCTTTCAATGAGTAACCGGAAACAGAGCAGAATACGGCTATCGTTCCCAATACTTGTAATGCGCTTTCCCACATCTGCTCTAAATCGTATAGTCCGGGGCCTCCTGCCCACGGGATACCGACCGTGATCTCTATCGCTTGATTCGATAAATCCATTGTTGAGATAAAATCACAAACCTTTGCCTTCTCAAACGGAACTTCATAGAGAATACGCCCTTCGGAAACCGCAAAAGGCAAACGAGGTTCTCCAAACATCAGTTTTCCACTGAAAGGGTAATACTTCGGGAACTCAGCGGTTCCTGCTCCAATCGCTGAAAGCAACTCACTGATAGTTGCTTCTTTATTCAGTCTTACTGCTGTTTTTGTTGTTTCGCCGGTCATTACATCTGTTACAATCAAATTCAAATCCATTTGGTATCCGTCCCTGTTTTCTACTTTCTCATAGCACTGTTCTAATTCTTCAGGGCTACATTCGGCACAGCATAAACACTGTCCGGATACTGATATATCGCGGTAGCGATTCCGCAAGATTACATTATTTCGTTCCACGAAATATCGAAGATACAAATCGATACACTTAAAAAACTTATTATCCGCAAATGTCGATATCAAGTTTTCGCTTAATCTCATATAATATTTGTATTATTTCATATAACACAAAAACAGGCTGATATCAACCTTGCATTGTATTTTGATCCATTAACAAGCTTTCATCAATCAGCCCTTTACCACTTTCGGGAATAGCTTCATCTGGATCCGAGAAGACTATGTCTTTGTATTTTGAAGATGATGAATCTTTTGAAAAAATATAGGTAACAAACTCAGCATCAAAACTATTTTCAATAGATTTATCTTTCGCACGTAGAGTTGCGGGAACATACCAGTCTTTTATGCCTCCGCTCATGTCGGTTTCTTTGACTAAACCCAGAGTAAAATCCAGGTTTGTCAGTCCAAGTTTATATGTAACGGAAAGCGTATTAAGCTCTTTTACTACAATAATCTGACTGTTTGTAATTTGAGGTAAATTGGATAAACAGGGGAGTTTTTTCTTTACCATGTCATATGGATGATCATTACTAAAATAAAACTGAGAAACTGAAAGCAAACCTTTCCTTGCTTTTTTATAAAAATCAGCTGAACTCAATGACGTACAGACTCCAGTCAGATGACGGAATCTCAACTTACTAAATACAACTTCAAAGTATTCTTCTCCGTAAAGATAGAGAAATGATTTTCCAGCTAATTGCGAACTATATATTTTGGCGGCATTAACAATTTGATTTCTTATTATATTTTTCTTTCTTTGGCGTTCTTTTTTTGACATACCTTTTTCTTTCCCAAACCAAAACTACAAAAAGAGGAATGGAACTGAGTCCATTCCTCCGCTGCGTAAACAATGAGAGTTTTATGCTGGTTGTCAGCCGCGACGCTAAACGTCTATTTGCCACGGGTATATTAAGTCCCCCGTGTGGACTGCAACATCATCCCAGTTGCAGGGCGTGACATTAAATGTCAAAAGCTATGGGTAAAACCTGACCCATATTCAGCACAACTTTATTATGGTGCTCTCTTCACCAACAGTATTACTACTGTAATTATATTATACTCAATATAAGCAAATAAATCAATAGTTTTTATGATTTTTTTAATATACGTTTTCAGCTTGACAACAACATACCTGACAGTGTTTTCCAATTCTTGACATTTCTATTTGTGTACGAGTATTGTCATTATAAAATTGGTTGCTTTTCTCATTTTGGAATCACTTTCCGCTGTATAGGGTTGCCTTCACACCGATTATTCAATCTTGCATTTCTTCCGATAACCTTCGCAAGATTTCTACGCCTCTTTTTGTCATATCTTCTTCTCTATTATTTTTCGACCCCAGAATACGTTCAATAGCAGCGCCATTATCAAGGGAGTGATAAGGGAAATACAACAATCGCAATTCCGTCGGTTTAATTATCCGATAAACCTGTTTGCTTGTCTTTTCATAAGTGTAACACCAATAGCGATAGATATATCCCATCCAGTACAATTCGTTTTCTGTGTATTTTACTTTTCCGTAAGAGGTCTTACCGAATTCTTCTTCAATTTCTGCTATAAGTGATTGATTTGTGCTGGATTCAAATAAACAGCTTCCGTCGTCCATTCTTTTTGCAACAGATGAATACATAAAACGACGAAGAAAAATCGCCGAACTGCAATCAGTCAGTTCGATTGACGACACAAACAACTCCGCTTGTGCCTTACATAGTTTTTTACCGGTTTCGTCCATCTTTTTCATTTCAATATTTCCTCAATATACTCTCCCTGCCCACGGTATTGCTTTCGGGCGATCTTGACTTTATCGTTACCGATTTTTGATTCTTCCTGTCTGGAAGATAAATAATACTTTTTTTCTTTCTCACACAGATAACAATGGCGCATTATGGATAATTGTTCGACAGCTCTTTGGGTTTTGAATACATACTGATTACCGAGATTAGTTGCAGAAAGACAGTGCTGACATTGCACATCTGTTATCTCACCATCAATAAAGCTGTCAATAATCTCAAACATACGGTTATCGGCGATAGGTGCAATTATATAATCTTTATCTTCGATTTTTTTGATCAATTTTTGGATTTCGGGGTGTTCCTCATATTGTGTTAGTTGCCCTCTGAAATAGGCGATCGTCAACATCCATTTTCTGTCTACATAGAATTGTGCCCCAAAAAGATCGGTATTATCAAACTCACAGATATATAGGGATGATTCATTAAATCCTGAAACAAACATAGCAGATTGTTCTAGGCTTTCTCCGCAATAGAATCCATTACCAAAATCATTTGTTCCACGAGATTTATCAACCGAGATATTCCCTTCAATAATGCTTTTTGCGCCATGAAATAAAATAATCCGATTATTCCCTTTACATTCTTCCATTATAAACTGCTCTTTGATCTTGTTCAGGCGAATCCCTTCGGCGAAAGCATAATTATAAATCTTATTTAGATTATCATGTGATATTCCGTTTCTCTCATTCTTCCATCTTGTAACTGTATCTTGTGATACGCCGATTTGCGAAGCGAACTCAGCTTCGGTTATTCCTAATAATTCGCATATTACTACTATATCATCTGATACTTTATAATCCGACATTGCTATCACCTCTGATTTAATGCGATTATAACACAAACAGAAGTACAAATCAATGCTTTCGCATAACTTGTCATCCGCAAATGTCGATAACAAGTTTTTCTCCTTTGGAAAAAATTTGAATTGTTCCCAACTTGACAACAGCAGGCGCCATGGCGGCGCCCATGTTGTTCTGGTCGGTGATCTGAAAGTCGATGATCCTGCCGAAGCGAGCGGCATGCAAATAAGGTGTGCAGGGGAAATGACTCTCATTGATGTGAGAATCATTGTATATGGAGGGAAACGATTTGCTCCTTTTATCGGCTTTGTAAGCCTTTGGTTGATCGCTGTTGCCTGCTTTTTCCAAAATACACGCCCCCGAGCCTGTCACAGTCCACTGGGCTGTCGGCGGGCGCTGGGAGCCGTATTCGAGGGGGAAGCGGTACTGGCGTTCTGCCGTGCAATAATGGGAGGACGCGGCACAGACCGCGTGCTTTGCCGCGCCGCTTTCGATCACGATTGCCGAGAGGATCATCGAAAGCGCCATCGTGGAGCATGCGCCGTACACCCCTGCGTAAGGGATCGCGTAGGATCGCATCGCAAAGCTGCTCGCGACACACTGATTGAGCAGATCACCGCAGCAGGCGAGGTCGATTTGCTCCTCCTTGAAGTCGCCCTTGTTCAGCGCGACCCGCACCGCGGTGGTCATCAGCTCACTTTCCGCCTGCTCGAACGTATCCTTGCCGGCGTAGCTGTCGTGAATGATGCGGTCGAACCAGTCGCGAAGCGGCCCCTCGCCCTCTTTTTTGCCGACGACCGACGCGTAGCTCGCAATATGCGGCATGGATTCAAATATCAGATTTCCATCATTGTTTCTCATGTGAATACTCCTTATTTTACATTCATACATAGTATTCACATTTTGGAGGATATCATGCTGTCAAAATAAATCAAAGCCCTCGATGTAAAATCGAGAGCCTTCGTTTTTAACGTTATACTATTTTTCAAATAAGTGCAAGCTGCTGTAGACCCTTTTTCTCTGAGCCGCCTCCTGGAGCATCTGCCTTGTATCGGAAGATTTGCGCTTGCCGGATAAGAGAAGTCCGATGTATCTTCCGCCCTCGGCAAGATAGCCGATCGGCAACAAAAATCTGTGCTTTTCGATCGTTTTGTAATCCGCGTACACCTTTTTGTTCAGGGTTTTGAAGCCTTGCTTGATGATACTGTCGGAGCTGACGGTGCGCTCGCCGCGGTCGGAGATATACTTGATCTCTCGATAGCGGTTCATATCCTTGAAGCCGAAGTTCCCGCCGCTGAGGATATCGTTCATCAAGCTCTCGAGCTGTTCGACGGTCACCGATTTGCACTCGATCGCTTCGATTGCCCAGACGCGCTTCGGCGCGCCGAAATAGTGGATCCCGAGGAGCGTCAGCACCTGCGCGAACTTCCAGAGTCCGAATCCCCTGAGCTTCTTTTCAAAGATACCACGGAACTCGGCGTCACTCAACGCGGACACAAATATCACCCAATCGCAAAGATGGCGCAGTCCGACGCCCTCGCTTGTCAGGTGAGATGCCGTATGCAGCAGCATGATCAAGCCGTGATGGAATCGATCGGGCACACGGCAGAGAACCCCTTCACAGGTCGTTTCTACAGCGGTTTCGACAGTACGATCCAACTCCGTTTGTATCGCTGTACCGATCTCACCCGAGGGAACACCGTTGACGCTTCGGTGCATTTCCCAGATGCTGATGGGAGGACGGGTGTAGGCAACATGGATGCCGTCGTCCTCGTCACCGTGACCGACCGCGAAGCCCGCTTGTTCCAGTGCTTTTCCCGCTCTCGGCAGATCGGACGGGGCTACCAGGAAATCAACATCGCCCATATTACGCAGGGAAGGCTCGGGATAATACGAAGCGGACGCCAGGCCTTTGATCACGACATAAGGGATCTGCTCGGCAGTCATCAGTTCATGCAGTTCCCCGTGCTCGTCAAAATTGCGGGTGCAGGCGATCGCGTGCATCATATTCATTTCGCTGTATTGCGCGTACTTTTCGTCACTGAGCGCCGCCTTGATTCGGTCATCCAAGGCGTTGAACAGAAGAGAATACACCGCCTGTGCTTTGCTTTCTTTTAACAGCGGCTCGATATAACGCGCATCGACCGTGGGCAAATCCCCGCCGAATAAAGCGGCTCCAATCACTTGTAATAAGAGTTTTTGGACGTGATTCATCAGGCTTTGCTCCTTCCTTTGGATTTTGACATCAGCTTTCGCCATAATAGCGTCAACAAATAGGCGCAGGCGCCGAGCGCCGCACCCACTGTGTTACAGATCACATCATCCGCCTCCGCCATGCCCAAGGCAAAGAAATACTGTGAGGCTTCTATCGCAACTGACAGCGCAAAACCGATCACGATGGTCAGCAGGATCCTTTTTACGGTGCTTCCCTTGATGACGAACGGTAACATCAAACCCAGCGGCTCAAATAAGAACACATTCATCAGCATGGAGCGGTACATCTCGGGCTGTTCGATCGCCCTCTGAAAGGATGAAAACGGGGTGAAATCATGCCCGAGGGACGACTCCCCGCGCGAAATGACGGTCGCATATAGAATGACGGCAACACATACAATTGACAAAATCGCTCCGATCATACGCATCCTTTTATAAAACAGTGCACCGAAAACCGACCATACGATCGGCAGGATCAGCATGGCGGTCACGATAGCAGATAAATTCGAAACATAGATTTGATGGAAAATGGAATGCATCATATCACTGTCTATAGGTCAGCGGTTCAGTCCGAGCCGCTCTAACAAATCAAATTTTTCCGTTCCCGAGGACATGCCCTGAGCGATTTTTTCGCCGCGGAAAAGGGCGGATGTGCCGCGCTTGATATAGCGAAAAATCTGATACAGCCACGCAAAGTGCCGCAGGAAAGGGTGCTTTCGGCTGTTCTCCCAGTTCTGCTCACCTCTGGTTTGCAGATAGCGATACAGTCCCATGCGGCGAGCGCTGATGGTGATATACTCCGAGGGGTGGATCTCCTCCGTCATTTTACTGCCGAAATTGCCGTAATCAAAGACGATCCCGAGCAATTCCCGCGCCGTGGATTCATCGGCGGTATCGCACCATGTGATCGGATCGGGCAGACCAAAAAAGCGCTTGCACATACTTGTCATGGTAACGGCGAGTGTTTCCAAGCCCGCATTCCGCGCGAGCAGGGAAAAGCTGTTCTTCCAATTTTCGTCATTCAGATTGGCGTGGACAAACATCATCCAATCGATGATCTGTCGAATACCGAGGCCGCCCTGTAGATGATGGCGCACATGATCGAGAAGGATCAGCCCGTTGATCATCTCGGGCAATACGGGAAAACGGTGACGAAACAGCTCGCGGGTGGTGATATCGGGGAAGCTCTCAAGGATCAGCGGGTCGATATCCCATTTCTCATCACTGTAACGGTGGTGAAGCTCCAGCACGACGCCGCGCTTTGTATAGCTGTAATCACGATCTGTACCGTGATTGGACCGAAACAGATAGTCGTTTTCTTCCATCAGCACACGTGCCTTTTCAAAGTGCTCGGGAGGCACCAGAAAATCAACATCTCCCATTGAACGCCTAAGCGGAGCGGGATAATACATAGCAGCGGCAAAGCCTTTGAGGATCACGAGAGGAATACCGGCAGCATCAAACAGCCGGATGAGCTTTGTCTGTTCATTGAGAAGATTGAGGAAAGTAGCAGTATTCTGCGCCACAGGAACCTGCCATTTCACGGATTCCGAGTCGGGGACGGCGGGCGCGGCCAGAGCGACGACCGTTTGATCCTTTGCCTCCTGTAATACGGCGTCCCAGTCGACTTTCTCGGGGAATGACGGTTCTATATCAAAAAGAGACGCCTTGAGCAGTTCAAGGAGCGTCTGTTGATTACCATTGATCATGAGTGACCTCCTTCAACAGCTTTCCGATACCATAGTATCATACCGGGAAGCGAAATTCAAGCAAATGTGCCAATCATTCATGTTTCGTAACAACGAAAAGGCTCTTTGCAGATTCTTTCCGATCTTGTCGGAAGGAGAAAAAAGTTCCCCCATCAAAATGGGGGAACTTTGGATTCTATTCAATAGAGATCGCTGTGGTCAGCATTGGTTCATCCTCGCATTATCATGAAAAGGCGTTTCATGAATCGATCATCAACCACACTGCTATCGTATTGATCACTGGATCGGGATATAGGTGTCGATCGGATAATCAACAGTTTGATGCGCGAGGTAACGCTGGATAAGAGTCGCGTCAGTGATCTCGATATCACCGGAGAAGTCAACGTCACCGTTTCTCTTGAGGATTTCCTCATCAACGTATACCCTCATCATACCTGCATAGCGCATGATCTGGCCAACGTCAGCCGTATCAACGGAATCATCATTATCGGCGTCGCCGAGCAGATAGGTCTCAGCGGGCTCGGTGGGCACTACCGTACCGGGCTTGGTGAAGGATGCGATACCGCCGATGGTGAAGCCGGGCTGTAATTCGCCCTTTCTGACGATAACGGTGAGAGCCGCATCGGCAGCAGCCAACATATCCAGAGTGGTCTTGATCTCTGCGTTACCGGCAGCGGTGACCTTGTAGCTGGTCACAGCCAGCAGCGCGTTGTCGCTGTCAAACTTGAAGCCCTTGTTGACACCCGGAGTAGATGCGTTGAAACGATTCAGGCCGTCATAGATCTTCGCGACAGTCGCGTTACCCGTGATCGGGAATACGGTCTCATTATCGGTAACAACATACTCATTGTCGACCGCGTCGGTAGACTGCAGAATACTCTTGGTGTAGGTCTGGGAGCCGCTGATGGAAGCGACGCCGCCGGGAGCCGCGGTTGCGGCATTGAGGGTGGTGTAAACGGTGAAGGTCTCGCCTACGTTGAAGGTCTTGACCTCAGATTTGCCGTCGATACCGGTGATGGTAACGGTAGCAGTCTGACCGGGCTGAGGCTCAGTCGGTGTGGGCGGATTGGTGGGCTTGGGAGCCTCGGTCGGCGCCTCTGTGGGCTCGGGCTTACCGGGCTCATAGAAGGAAGCATAGCCGCCGATGGTAAAGCCGGGCTGTAACACACCCTTGCTGACGATACGGGTAAGATCCTTATCAGAAACAGCAAGCATAGTCAGGGTCGTCTTGATCTCAGCGTTGCCGGGTGCGGTGACCTTGTAGTTGGTAACAGCCAGAATGGAATCGTCAGATTCGAACTTGAAGCCCTTGCCGATACCGGGAGTGGACGCGTTGAACTTATTGGAAGCGAGCTCGGGGTCGATCTTCGCGACAGTCGCGTTGCCCAGGATCGGGAACATGGCTTCGTTATCTTCTACAACAAAGAGCTCGTCGACCGCGTCGGTGGACTGCAGGATGTCCTTGGTGAAGGTCTGGGTCGCATCGATGGAAGCGATACCGCCGGGAGCCGCAGTTGCGGTGTTGAGGGTGGTATAGACAGTGAACTCGTCGCCTACGTTGAAGGTCTTGACCTTGGAGGTGCCGTCGATACCGATGATCGTAACGGTAGCCTTTGTGCTGGGCTCGGTCGGTACAGGCGGGTCGGTGGGCTTGGGAACTTCTGTGGGAGGCTCGGGAGCGGAGGGATCGGTAAAGGAGCCGGGCATCGAGTAGCTCTGACCGGACTGGGTCTTGTTGTCATATACGATCTTGGTCGCCGCAGCGTCATCCTTGATCAGGGTTCTGAGGGTGGTCTTGATGGTAGCCTCACCGGTAGCGAGAACCTTGTAATTGGTGACGATCAGCTTGGAGGTAGCGGTGTTGAACGCATAGCCGCTGTTCACAGCGCCTCTGGAAGCGTTGAACTGGATCGCGCCGTTGTTAGCGGCAGCAACCGCTTCGTCGCCGAGGATCGGGAACATGGCTGCCTTATTAACGATCTCGTTATACTCACCGGTGACACTGTCGGTCAGCTGGAGGGATGCGGTGGGATAGGACTGGGTGCCTTCTACGCTTGCGATCGTGGTGCCCGCGTTGAGGACAGTATATACGGTAAAGGTGTCGCCCTTGTTGAATTCCTTGACAACGGTGGTGTTATCGGGGTTCACGATGGTGACCTTGAGCTTGTTGGAAGGCTCTGTAGGCGGCTCTGTGGGAGGCAGTGTCGGGATCGGACCGTCGGTGTTGAAAGAACCGCGCATGGAGTAGCTCTTGCCCGTCTGTATCTCGCCGTTGAATACGATACGGGTGATATCCTCATCCGCCGCGGCGAGTATGTTCAGCTTGTTGGTGATATCGGCATAACCGTTAGCGGTGACGCGATAAGTGGTGCAAAGCAGCTGAGAATTGAGAGAATTGAACAGTAAGCCGGCAACAGAAGATGCCGCGTACTTAACAGTACCGGAATCCTTTGCGCTGCCGATCGCGCTATTGCCCATGACAGGGAATACCTTAGCGGTATCGGTGAGGTAGCCCTCGGCGTCTACAGTATCAGCCAGAGAAAGGACAGATGCGGTGTAGCGCTGGGTACCGTTGACGGAAGACATCACACCTTCGTTGACGGAGGAAGCGTCGAGGGTGGTGTATACGTTGAAGGTATCGCCGATGTTAAAGGACTTGGTCTCAACAGAACCGTCGAGGTTATGGAGACGAACCTCAGCGTGGTCGATAGCGGGAGTAGGATCGGTAAAGGTCGCTTTGCCTGCGATCGACTTGCCGTCCTGGAGCTTTCCTTCAAAGACGATTCTGGTCAGTTCACCGTCGGCAACCGCAAGGTTTTTGAGTGCGTTTTTAACTTCGCCGGTACCGGCAGCAGTTACCTTATAGGTGGTAACGATCAGCTGAGAGGAATCGGAATCAAATTTGAACGCGCTGGTGGTGGAGGGGTTGGTCGCATTGTAGACGATCTTTCCTGCCTGAGCGCCGTTGGCAATGGTGCTCTCACCCGTAACGGGGAATACCTTGACGGGATCCGCGAAATCGCCATACTGACCGGAGATCTCATCAACCAGAGAAAGTACACCGGATGTGTAGGTCTGGGTACCCTGGATCGAACCGATCATACCGTTGGGAGCGGAAGCGGAAGCGTTCAAAGTGGAATAGACCGTGAACTCCTCGCCTACGTTAATTTCCTTGACTTCGGTCGTGCCGTCAAGGCCGTAGATAGTGATAGTCGCTGTTTCAGCGGCGTTTGTTGTGGTGATGCCGACAGTAAGCACTGTGATCATCATGGCAAGCACCAACAACATGCTGATAATCTTTTTCATGTTAATCCTCCTCGGGATATATTTTCAGACAATATAATTCTAACATATCTTTTCAAAATATTCAACGATATTTGTTTATTTTTTAATAGAGATTTTTGCGCCACTTTTGTGTATTATGACAAAATGATTACAAAAATGCCGAAAATGAAAAAACCGCAACCACACATGTTACGGATCCCCTCTCATTATTATTTCTTCATTCTTCCGTTTTCAGTATTCATTATGAAAAAGCTCCCCCTGCAAAAGCAGAGGGAGCAACATATCTGTTTAATTATTCAGCATCAACGGGGATCAAACATCCTCGCCGATTTTAAGATCCTGGTTCAAACCTAAGAGCCAGCGCTGGAGCAGGGTAGCGTCGGTCACGTCAAGAGAACCGTCGCCGTCAACGTCGCCGAGCTTATTGATGGTATCGTCAGCGGGCTTGACGTTTGCGAGTACACGCTGGATGGTGGTTACGTCGAGGATATCGACCTCGCCGCTGCCGTCAACGTCGCCAAGCTTGCCTGTGACGATCCTCGGGATCACAACCTGATCCCAAGTGGTCTCGTTGGTGCCGGAAAAGTTGGTAAAGAGCTTGCCGCACTCGGTGCAGTAGAAGTGGGTCTTCCAGCCGTCAGCCTCTGTGGTAGCAGCTCTGCCGGGCTTGATCTTGATGGTGTGCTTAACCATGTCGATGGTCTTAGCCTCACGAGAGAGCTCTTCGCCGCACTCGGAGCAGTAAACGACCTCGTCATAAGAGCCCTCTGCGGTGCAGGTAGCAGGAACGACATTCTCCTGTACTGCCTCACCGGGAGTATGAGCGAGCTTATCGATGGTCTTGGTCTCACGGGAGATCTCTTCACCGCAAGCGGTGCAGTAAACAACTACATCATAGGAGCCTTCTGCCTTGCAGGTAGCGGGAACTTCGTTCTCACGAACTGCCTCACCGGGAGTATGAGTATGGGTGAGCTTCGGGATGACCAGATCAGCCTTGCTGACTTCTACAGTACCGGCAGGATCGGAGAAGAGCTTGTCACAGCCGGAGCAGGTATAGTGAGCCTTGGTGCCCTCAGCCTGCTCGGTAGCGGGAACCTCGTGAACATAGGTCAGGGTATGGGTGATGATGGGCTCCTGAACCGTCTCACGGCTCAGCTCTGTGTAACAGTCAGTGCAATAGTGTACTACTTCATATTGGGTATAGTCGTGAGTGACCTCTCTGTTCTCGATAACCTCGCCGCCGGGAGTGTGCGGGAGCTTGTCGATAGTCTTGTGGGTTTGGGAGAGCTTTTCGCCGCACTCGGTGCAGTAGACGACCTCGTCATAGGAGCCTTCTGCCGAGCAGGAAGCGGGAACAACGTTCTCCTGTACCGGCTCGCCGGGAGTGTGCGCGAGCTTGTCGATGGTCTTGGTTTCACGGGAGAGTTCCTCGTTACACTTGGTGCAGTATACGACCTCGTCATAGGAACCCTCAGCCTTGCAGGATGCGGGTACTACGTTCTCCTGTACCGGCTCGCCGGGAGTATGAGCAAGCTTGTCGATGGTCTTGGTCTCACGGGAGATCTCTTCGCCGCACTCGGTGCAGTATACGACCTCGTCATAAGAGCCTTCTGCCGTGCAGGAAGCGGGAACTACGTTCTCCTGTACTGCCTCGCCGGGGGTGTGGGTATGGGGAGTAGTACCTGCAGGCAGAGTGGAAGCGTCATAGCTCCATGTGGTCTCAACTTCGTTATCGGTGAACGCAGCCTGGACCTGATCCTTGTTCAGACCTAAGCCCGCGCCGATATCGTCGATCAGCTGCTGGTCGGTCTTTCTGCCGGACTCTACCATATAGTGATATGCGTTCGCATAGGTGGTAGTGCCGGTTTCACTGTCAACGACAGTCAGGAAATCGGTGAAGATGGATTCGGGAGTCTTGCCCGCCTCAGGGCAGGTACCGACAACGTTACCGATCGAGGAGATCTGGAGAACGGGACCGTACTTGGTAGCGTCCATGTCTCTCCAGAATGCCGCAATTGTTTTCTTAGAGCTGTCTACGGGGTTCTCGTAGGTGTTGCCGTCGGAGTATGCAACGTGACCGAAGCAATCGGTGGTGAAGAGCAGATCGTAGGTCTGATCAGTCGGGCTGTTGCTTACGATATGGATGAAGATGATCTTATACTGTACGCCGGGAGTGAAGCTGTAGCTCATCTTCGCGACAGGATCGATCTCGAATATGGTGGACTCTCCTGCGGTAAGCGTACCTTGCGTCTTTTTGGCGCCCCATGACATGGACGTTGAGGGGTTTTCTTCGGTTCCGAAGTCGCCGCCGAAGATATGGAACGCAACCTTATCTCTTGTGCCCATTGTCCAGCCGGTGCCGTCTACGTCAAAATAGAGCTTGGTGCTCTCAGGGGTGAAGCCGTCGGTGGTAGCCGCGCCGGTATTCACAATGCCGACTGCCATGACGGAAACGACCATCATCACTGCCAAAAGCACTGATAACAATTTTTTGAACATGTTAAATTTCCTCCTATAAAAATATTATGCGGATCTATTATGTCATCCCTTTTGGTGACATAATCTTAGCGATACTATTTTAACATATATTTTTTTAAACTGCAACGCCTTATTATTTTTTGGGTATAAAGATTTTTGCCTCAGTTTTGTGTATTATGACAAAAGGATGCCGGGAATTCGGGTGAGATCACGGCAGTCCTTGCAACCCTCCGGCACTTCGTGCCACCTTCCTCGCCGGAAACGGCTTCTTCTGCGAAGACAGCCGACCCTTTTGTCCGCTCTGCGGACATTTCCCCTAACAGGGGAATCTCCCCTTGTCCGCTTTGCGGACATTCCCCCAACGGGGGTACCTTAGGAAAGGGAGGCTTGGGATGTCACAATGACTTATCAATACAGATAACAAAACGCTCCCTCTGAAAACAGAGGGAGCGGATCGATCGTTTATTAGTTTGAGATTGCCACACCCCCGACACGTGTGTCGACACGCGCGTCAAGGAGATTCGCAATGACAATCATATCAGCCTCAGTGGGGAGTGGATGAAACGATCGGCTGATTGATGCCGTACGGAACAGAAACGGACGCCAGGTAGCGCTGGATATAGGTCGCGTCGAGGATGGTCAGTTCGCCGTCGCCGTCAACATCGCCGCGCTTGATCATATCAGCGGTAGCTGTGATAATACCGGCGTCAGCGCGCTGGATCACGGTAACGTCAGTAGCGGTGACATCGCCGTCGCCGTCAGCATCGCCGAGAAGTACGGGAGCCTCAGTCGGCTTGGGCGCCTCGGTGGGAGCCTGAGTGGGCTTGGGCTCCTCGGTCGGGGCCTCGGTGGGAGCGGGAGTGAGCTTCGGGATCACGATCTGATCCCAGGTCAGCTCCATCTCAGCCTTATTGTTGTTAAAGTACTTGCCGCACTTGGTGCAGACGAAGTGGGACTTCCAACCGTCAGCGGTCTCGGTCGCCTTTTTACCGGGCTTGAACTGGAGAGTATGCTCATGTTCGAGCTTGGGGATCACCAGATCAGCCTCAGTGACCTCGATGGTACCGGCAGCGTCGGAGAAGAGCTTATGGCAATCCGCGCACTCATAATGCGCCTTTACGCCCTCCGCCTCTGTGGTAGCCGCGACAACGGGGACATAGGTCAGGTTGTGAGCGGTCTTTTCGATGGTCTTATGGGTGCGGGAGATCTCCTCACCGCAGTCGAGGCAGTATACGACCTCGTCATAGGAACCTTCCGCGGTGCAGGAAGCGGGAACGACGTTCTCCGCGACTGCGGCGGCAGGATTATGGACATGGGTGGTGGGAGCGGGCTCGGTCGGAGTGGGAGCAGGCTCAGTCGGAGTGGGAGCAGGCTCGGTGGGATCGTCTACATCAGGCTGATAGCCAACGTGAACGCCGTCCTTGAAGTGGTCGGGGTTCATACACATATCTGCTACGTTATCGGACCAGCCGGGAGTACCGTCGGGATACTCGTTGTCATCGCCGATACCCTCTTTGTACTCTTTGCCGTAGCAGCCGTTGCCGTAGTAAACATACCAGTCAGCGCCGCTTTCTATTCGATTGGATGTTTCGGTAATGGAAAAATAATCGGGGTTGACAATATAGATGCAGTTATTAAAGCTGTAACAATCGGGACTGCCGTATTCCAAAGTCTCGTAGTCGCCGACGAGAGCGCCTTCGATGTTGGCAGCGACGGTCTGAGCCGCCTTGTCATAGATCGGCTTGGAAGAATCCATGCCGCCGTCAACGCCGTTGTTAAAGATCGCGGTCGCAACAGAAGCGGTGTAATCGTCGGGATCGTAGGGGATGTCGGCATAGTAGATACCCTGATCATAGTCCTCGATATCCATACGATAACCTACCCAAGTGTCACTTGCGGCAGGTCCGCCCCACCAGTAAGCACCGGCATAGTGCTTGCCGTTGAGAACGTTATAGTCGTTATACCAGGAAGGAGACTTGTCGCCCTTGTGGACTACGACCTCGTCGTATGCTTCCTGGATTACTTCGCCGGTCTCTTCGTCTTTCACTTCGGGATGATAGAGATTGAAGTCTTCGTTCGCTACAGGACCGTTCTTACCGTTCGGCAACATAAAATAGATGCGCTGGGTCTTGATAGAGCCGGGCTCCATCTCGTATTCTGCCTCATACGCCGCGATAGCCTCTTTAGTCGACATAACGTAGGGGACGCCCTCGTCGTCTACGTCAGAGACAGATAACGCGTTGAAGGACACAGCAAGCATAGCGGTAAGCAAGGTCGCTACCAATAATAAACTGATTACCTTTTTCATTATTAATCCTCCTAAGCATTTATTATGCTATTATGCATCTTCATCTTATCACATAAATCCTGAGGATTCAATATTTTTTTGTGAATTGCGGTAAAATATTTTTTGTTGTTGAATCGTTTTCGTCATTTTGCACAAATCATGCGTTGATTTTTTGGTTACAAAATAAGCAAGGCTTTTCCATGGTTACTTATTGGTAAATAGGCGGGAAGTGTTTTGATCTCTTTGTCAAGATGATGATCGGACAGGTCAGCCCCTCATCCGGCCTTTCCCCCGAGGGGGAGGCTTTTTCATTAGTTGGGCTCATTGCTCCTTGTTGCGGTATGTTACACCGACAAAGAAAAAGTCGCACGCGACCCCCGAGGGGAAGGCTGTTTTACTGAAGACTGAAGACTGAAAAATGAATAATGAATAATGAATATTGAATATTGAAAGTATGACATGATCTATATGGTGTGGAGATGCCCCCCTACAAGGGGAGCATCTGTTTCGCCGGGCATACAGAGAAAAAGCTCCCCTTGCCGGAGCAAGGGGAGCAGAAGCTATATGATATTACGTTGAATGATCAAATGCTATCAGTTTGCAGGATTGCCGATCGGATACTTGACAGTCATGCCCGCGAGATAACGCTGGATCAGAGTTACGTCAAGAATATCGACTTCGCCGTCGCCGTTTACATCAGCAAGAGTAGCGTTGAAGTTGTCGCCTACGGGCATCTGAGCGTCATAGCGCTGGATCAGAGCCGCGTCAGCAGCGGTGACTTCACCGTCGCCGTCAGCATCGCCGAGGATGGAGGCGGGAGTATCGCTGCCCCAAGTGACAGTCATCTTCGCGCCGGTCTTGGATTCGAAGTCAAAGCCGGTGAGGTCGAGCTGCATCTTGATGGTGGTGCCTGCGGTCAGACCGGTGATCTTGAGGTTGGTAGAACCGTTGTAGATCGCGTCGGTCTCTACGCCGTTAGCGATAACACCGTTGTCGCCCAGACCGAAGTTGTGGGTCCACGCGTCGTTGACTGCGAACTTGAACTCTACGTCGGAGGGGTCAAACTCGCCGAGAGTGAACTCGATCTCATAAACGCCGTCGGAAACCTTTGACATATGGTTAGAAGCTGCCTTCTCATTCCAGAATTCATTGTTCAGCCAGTTGTCGCCGTCAGAGGAACCGTTACCAACCGCGGTTACGGACTGAACGTCCAGACCGCCGATGATTTCGACGATATCGCCCTCTACCCAAGTCTTTTCGCCGTCGCAGTATACGGTGAAGGTACCCGCGCCGGTGAGGTTGAAGGTGACGTTGTTGCCGGTCTCGTCGCCGATCCAGGTCTCGCCGTTCTTGACAGCCTTGAGCTGGACGTCGGTCATCGCACCGGAAACAGTGTATTCCTTATACCATACGTCGTTAGCATACTCCATGGAGTTGTTAGCGTCGTTGCCGTTCCAGGAAGTACCGAAGATCTCGGTAGCGTTACCTGCTACGATGAAGGTATCGCCGGTAACGGGCTCGGTGGGAGCAGGCTCGGTCGGAGCGGGCTCGGTGGGAGCAGGCTCAGTGGGAGCAGGCTCAGTGGGAGCAGGCTCGGTGGGAGCGGGCTCGGTGGGAGCAGGCTCGGTGGGAGCAGGCTCGGTGGGAGCGGGCTCGGTGGGAGGTACATAGTCGGCGGTCTTCTCGAACTTGTACATATAGCCGCCTACTTTAGCGCCGTGAGCTGCGGGATCACCCTCGGGATCGCTCATGGTATAAACCTTGATCCAACCTTCTTCGGGGTTGCCGTCGCCGTTGGGACGGAAGTAGATAGTGTAGATGCCGTCCTCGGGTACAGTACGGTTGTTGTCTACGCCGTCAGGATAGTAGGAAGTAACGCTAGTGCCACGCTTCGAGGACTTAACGACCTTGAAGCTGTCACCGATGATCTCGGGACCGGCAGGATCGGAGTTCTTGATGGGGTTGCCGAACTGGTCAACGCCGAGCTCAGCCTTCCGGAGTGCGATACCTTCGATCTTGTACAGACCATCCTCTACCTCGGTCATCTCAAGAGCGGGATCAAGGCTCCAGTTCTGGTTCATGGAGGCGATAGTACCATAGAGATAGTAGGTGTTGGGCTTGAGAGAGGGAGCGGGCTCGGTAGGAGCTACGGTGGGAGCGGGCTCGGTAGGAGCGGGCTCGGTGGGAGCAGGCTCGGTCGGAGCGGGCTCGGTGGGTTCTGCGGGAGCAGTCCAGGTAACCAGCATATCAGCGCCGGTCTTGGTCTTGAAATCAAAGTTAGACAGGTCGATGCGGATCCTGATGGTGGTGCCGGGGGTCAGACCGGTGATCTTGAGGTTGGTGGAACCGTTGTAGACAGCCTCGGAGACAACGTCGTTCTCAATAACGCCGTCGTCAGCCAGACCGAAGTTGTTGGTCCAAGCGTCGTTGATCGCGAACTTGAACTCGAGGTCGCTGGGATCATACTCGCCGAGGGTGTACTCAGCCTCGTAGTAAGAATCCCATGTATTAGTCATGTGGTTAGCTTCGGCAGCCGGATCCCATGCAATGTTGTTCAGCCAGCCGCTGCCGTCAGGGGTACCGTTACCAACCAAGGTGACGGACTCGATATCCAGCTGTTCGTTGAAGGAGACGATATCGCCCTCTACCCATGCCTTTTCGCCGTCGCAGCATACGGTGAAGGTGCCTGCGCCGGTGAGGTCAAAGGTGACGTTGTTGCCGGTCTCATCGCCGATCCAGGTAGTGCCGTTCTTGACGACCTTGAGCTGGACGTCCTTCATCGCGTCTGTGACGGTGTAGGACTTAGCGAACATACCGCCCGCCTCTTCCATGGCGTTGTTGGCGTCGTTGCCGTTCCAGGAAGTACCGAAGATATCCTTAGCGTTACCTGCTACAATGAAAGTATCAGCAACAACAGGCTCGGTGGGAGCGGGCTCGGTCGGAGCGGGCTCGGTGGGAGCAGGCTCGGTCGGAGCGGGCTCGGTGGGAGCGGGCTCGGTCGGAGCGGGCTCGGTCGGAGCGGGCTCGGTGGGAGTGGGCTCGTCCTCGTGATAGCCTACGTGCTCGCCTGCCTCGTTAAAGTGGTCGGGGTTCACGCAGTTCTCTTCAGCAGAGGTGAACTCATCGGAATCGGTTCTGTAGTTACCATAGCAGCCGTTGCCATAGTAGAAGTACCACGTACCGCCGATGGTCTGCTTGCCGGAGAAGGTGTTGATATCAGCCTGGCTGGGATCGGTGATGAAGATGCAGCCATCCATATCGAATTCGTTGTAGGTATCTTCCCACAGACCATCCCAATCGTAAGCATAAGCGCCTTCGACGCTCATATCGAGGGTCTGAGCAGCGTAGTAATAAACTTCCTGAGTAGAATCAGTACCGCCGTCTACGCCGTTGTTGAAGATGAAGGATACGGTGTTGCCGTCGCCGGGGATCTCAGCAGAGTAGATGCAGTTATCTGCGTCCTCAAGGTTCATCCTGAAGCCGGGCCAGCTCATTTTGATATCGGAGGGAGCATCCCACCAGTACATACCGGCATAGTAGTTGCCGTCCTCAGCAAGATTGAACTTGTTCTGCCACGACGGGGTTCTGGAACCCGCGGGGAGCACGAGCTCATTGTAAGCCGGAATAATCTCACCCGTTTCGGGGTCGACACTCTCTTTGTGCTCAACATAGACGTCATCGGCCGCAATAGGACCGTTCTTGCCGTTGGGCATCTGGAAATAGATCTTTGCCATCGGGCCATCATATTCAGCATCAGCCACTGCATCATCGTACGAAGGCGCATCAGTGTCTACTACATTGTAGGCGTTGAACGCTACGACGGTCGTGGATAAGACCAACATGAGAGCCAAAAGTACGCTAATAAACTTTCTCATAATTTCCTCCTTATAATAATTTTATCGCGTAGTTTAATCATAGCATAAAGTTTCAAAATATTCAATAATAAATTTCGCGATTGGAAAAATTTTTACGTGGTTTTTTCCATTTTTGGCAATGCGACGAAAGTCTTGGTTGTATTGTCCAAAAACCTTTCTCCTCTGTTGGTGAAAATCACGGAAGATACGACAAATCAACAGAATTCAAGCAGAAATCCTAGTGCGATTTGCACGAACGGAAGATGAAGAATACCTGTGGATCAAGCATATTTTTGCGCTCGGAGGCTTTCTCCCTGGGGTGGGCTGACTGATAAGAGGAAGGATTTGTGTACTGCTCGCGCAGGTCGTCGGAGACACGTGTCGACGGGTGGGATGTGCTTCGCGTTTGGGTGGGATATGACGGATAGGTTTCGGGACG
>CAMJMQ010000002.1 GCA_946407065.1 uncultured Clostridia bacterium
TAACAGGGGCTTATAGCCCCAGAGCAAACCACCCGTTTGACGGGTGGTCATGATTGACCGAATGTCAACCAACATGTCAACCGTTAACTGTCAACCGAGGGTAAAGACTTTTTTTGTTTTGTCCCATTGTCCTGCCTTTTATTATTATTTTTTTCTTAGATTATGAGGTTGACATGGTTTACAAAGATGGATAATCGGCTTGAACAGTGGGCTTTTGATGTAAACCGACATGTCAACCGCGTGTCAACCAAACGTCAACCGAGGCAAACTCCGATACACGATAAGCAGTTTTATCGAAACAATGCGGCTCAAAATGGAAATACAATGCGCGGCTGATCTAAAAGCGGCGTAATAAATCAGAAAAAAAGCGGCGCATGATAACAGAAAAGCGTAGTTTGCAATTCATCAAAAAAAAGACGCGCGCCGCCTTTACTTTAGGGGGAGGTTGTGATATAATACTACAGAATAGGGAAAAATGCCTTGTTATGCGGTTGAGATTGCCACGTGATCGGCACGGCCGACTCCTCGCAATGACAATATGTTTGCTCAGGAGATGACCGCGCGATCGGCGCTGATCGCTCTCCGTAATGACAAACTTGAAAGGAATATGAGAAGATGCAAGCTAACATTTATCGCTCCGTGACCTGCGGAGATTTGAGAGAAGAGCATATCGGTCAGGAGGTGCGTCTTGCGGGCTGGGTTGAGAACATCCGCGACCACGGCGGCGTGATGTTCCTCGATATTCGTGACGAGTACGGTGTGACCCAGGTCGTCGTACATGATGACAGTATGCTTGCGGACGTCAACCGCGAGTGCACCGTGACCATTTCCGGTAAGGTCGTCAAGCGTGACGAGGACACCATCAACAAAAAAATCGCCACCGGTATGGTCGAGATTGTTGCCGAGACCCTCACCGTTCTCGGTAAGTGCAAGAATAACCTGCCGTTCGAGGTCGTATCCTCTACCGCGACCAATGAGGACACCCGACTGAGATACCGCTTCCTCGATTTGCGCAATCCCAAGGTGCACAACAACATTCTCCTGCGCTCGCAGGTGATCTCCTTCCTGCGTCAGAAGATGAGCGAGATGGGCTTTATGGAGATCGCGACCCCGATCCTCGGCGTTTCCTCTCCCGAGGGCGCGCGTGACTATCTGATCCCCTCGCGTAAGCATAAGGGCAAGTTCTATGCCCTGCCGCAGGCGCCGCAGATCTTCAAGCAGCTTTTGATGGTCTCGGGCTTTGACCGCTATTTCCAGATCGCGCCCTGCTTCCGTGACGAGGACGCGCGTGCCGACCGTTCGCCCGGCGAGTTCTATCAGCTCGACTTTGAGATGGCGTTCGCCACGCAGGAGGACGTATTCGCGGTAGCGGAGGAAGTCCTCTATGAAACTTTCAAGAAATATTCTGATAAAGAAATAAGCAAGCCGCCTTTCCGCCGCATTTCGTATGCGGAAAGTATGCTCAAATACGGCACCGACAAGCCCGATCTGCGCAACCCGCTCGAGATCATCGAGATCTCCGACCTGTTTGAGGAGACCGACTTCAAGCCGTTCCTCAAGAAGTGTGTGCGCTCCATCAACGTGCCCGGCGCCGCGTCCTGCTCCAAGAGCTGGTTCAAGAAGATGGAGGAGTTCGCGCTCTCCATCGGCATGAAGGGTCTGGGCTACGTTAAGGTGACCGAGGACATGACATTCGACGGTCCGATCGATAAGTTCTTAAAGCCCGGTGACAGAGAGGAGCTGATCAAGCGCAACGGCTCCAAGGCGGGCGATGTGATCTACTTCATCGCCGATACCGCCGCCGAAGCGCCCAAGCTCGCGGGTCAGATCCGTACCGAGGTCGCGACCCGACTTGACCTGATCGATAAATCCCGCTTTGACTTCTGCTTCATCGTCGACTTCCCGATGTTTGAGCAGGATGAGGAGAGCGGTCAGATCATCTTCACCCACAACCCGTTCAGTATGCCGCAGGGCGGTATGCAGGCGCTGCTTGAAAAGGATCCCTGCGATATCCTCGCTTACCAGTACGACATCGTCTGCAACGGCGTGGAGCTGTCCTCCGGCGCGGTGCGTAACCACGATATCGAGATCATGAAGAAGGCGTTCTCTATCGCGGGCTACACCGAGGACGATCTGAAAGAGAAGTTCAAATCTCTGTACACCGCGTTCCAGTACGGCGCGCCGCCTCACGCGGGTATGGCGCCCGGCGTGGATCGCATGCTGATGCTGCTCACCGAGGAAGAGAACATCCGCGAGGTCATCGCCTTCCCGATGAACTCTAACGCGCAGGACGTCCTGCTCGGCTCCCCCGGCGAGGTCAGCGAGATGCAGCTGCGTGAGGTTCATATCAAACTTCGCTGAGACCAATTGTAGGGGAGGGGCTTGCTCCTCCCGTTTACCCATCAATGTGATGATTAACAACCGCTATTGATATGTTGTTTTATCCAAAATACAGTAGAATCAATCCCAAGGTACCCGCGCGGCGCTGTCGCACGGTCGGGAGGAGCAAGCCCCTCCCCTACAGGGAGTTCCGAAAGGACTAACCATTATGATTACACGAGAAGATATCGAAAACATCGCGCTGCTTTCTAAGCTCTTTGTCGATGAAAAAGACATCGACGGCCTGACCGAAGAGATGCAGAAGATCGTTGCCTTTGCCGACACGATCAACAGCGTTGAGGTGAAAAGCGGCGAGTTTGATAATATCAACAACCTGCAGAACGCTTTCCGCGCGGACGAGGTCAAAGAATCCTTACCCGTCGAGGAGATCCTGAAGAACGCCCCCGAACAGGCGGAGGATCACTTCCTCGTCAGAAAGAGAGCGTGACATGGGACAGATCAAACGCATCCATGAGATGCTCACGAACAAAGAAATCACCTGCGTTGAGTTGACCCAAAAATACCTCGATGCGATCGAAAATTCTAATAAGGAATTAAACGCCTATATCACCGTCACCCCCGATGTGGCGATGGAACAGGCGAAGAAGGTGGATGAGAAGATCGCCGCGGGCGAGGAGATCGGCATGCTTGAGGGCGTTCCGATGACCTTAAAGGACAACATCTCCACCAAGGGGATCGATACCACCTGCGCGTCCAAGATCCTGACCGGCTATCAGCCGATCTATGACGCGACCGTGTATGAGCTGCTCCAAAAAGAGGGCGTGGTCATGCTCGGCAAGACCAATATGGACGAGTTCGCGATGGGCTCCTCCTGTGAGACCTCCTACTACGGCGGCGCGAAAAATCCGCACAGCCTCGACCATGTGTCGGGCGGATCCTCGGGCGGCGTTGCGTCCGCAGTCGGCGGCAACCTCGCTGTCTACGGCCTCGGCTCCGACACCGGCGGCTCCATCCGTCAGCCTGCGTCCTTCTGCGGTATTGTCGGCTTGAAGCCCACCTACGGCGCGGTATCGCGTTACGGTCTGATCGCGTATGCAAGCTCCTTTGACCAGATCGGCCCGATCACCCATGATGTGGAGGACGCGGCGATCGTCTTTGACGCGATCGCAAAATATGATGAAAGAGATTCCACCTCGCAGGGCAGTGAACCGACCCTCCCGACCTTGAAGGATGACATCAAGGGCAAGAAGATCGGTATCGCCAACCAGTACCTCGACGGCGTTCGTGAGGACGTCAAGCAGGCTGTCCTCGACGCGGCAAAGGCGTATGAGGAGATGGGCGCCGAGATCGTCTATTTCGATTTCCCCGAGCTGAAATTCGCCCTGCCGTGCTACTATATCCTCGCGATGGCGGAGGCCTCCTCCAACCTCGGACGCTATGACGGCATCCGTTACGGCTACAAGGCGGAGCATTATGTCGGCACACACGACATGATCTGCCGTACCCGATCAGAGGGCTTCGGCAAAGAGGTGCAGCGCCGTATCCTGATGGGCACCTATGTGCTGTCCGCGGGCTACTATGACGCTTACTATAAAAAGGCGGTCAACCTGCGCGGCGCGATCGTCGAGGCGTTTGACAGAGCGTTCGAGCTCTGCGACGCGATCCTTGCGCCGACCGCTCCCGTGACTGCGTTCAAAAACGGTTATCTCTTCAGCGAAGAGACCGATCAGCTCGAGGCGTATCTCTCCGATATCTGCACCGTACCGGTCAACGCGGCGGGTCTGCCGGGTGTTTCGATCCCCTGCGGCGTAGACAAAGAGGGTCTGCCCATCGGTATGCAGCTCATCGGCAAGAAGTTCGATGAGAAAACCATCCTCAACCTCGCCTATCAGTATGAGCAGAAAGAGGATAAATTTATCGAAACAAAGTGGGGTGTCAAGCTGTGAAATATGAATTAGTAGCGGGCTTTGAGACCCATGTAGAATTGCAGACGAACACCAAGATCTTCTGCTCCTGCACCACCAAATTCGGCGGTGACCCCAATACCCATTGCTGTCCCGTGTGTATCGGTCTGCCCGGTACACTGCCCAAGCTCAATGAGCGCGTGGTGGAATACGCGATCATGGCGGGTCTTGCCACCAATTGTGAGATCGCCGAGATCGCCAAGATGGACAGAAAGAACTATTGCTATCCCGATCTGCCCAAGGCGTATCAGATCAGCCAGTACGACAAGCCGCTGTGCGAGCACGGCTATATCCAGCTCTCCAACGGAAGAAAAATCAGGATCCTGCGTATCCATATCGAGGAGGACGCGGGTAAGCTGATCCACAACCACGGCGATACCTATGTCGATTACAACCGCGGCGGCGTACCGCTGATCGAGATTGTCACCGAGCCCGATTTCCGCAGTATCGATGAGGCGCGGGAGTATGTCGAAAAGCTCCAGCAGACCATGCGCTATATCGGCGTTTCCGACTGCCGTATGCAGGAGGGTTCCATGCGCTGTGACGTCAACATCTCCGTCCGTCCCGAGGGCAGTGAGAAGCTCGGCACCCGTACCGAGATCAAGAACATGAACTCCATCACCAATATCGCCAAGGCGATGGAATACGAATTTGAGCGCCAGGTCGATCTGATCGAGAGCGGCGGCGAGGTCGTGCAGGAGACCCTCAGATATGATGACGCGACAGGCACTACTTCCTCCATGCGTTCCAAAGAGGACGCGCATGACTATCGCTATTTCCGCGAGCCGGATCTTGTCACGATCCATACACCGAAGGAAAAGATCGAGGCACTTCGCTCACGCCTCCCTGAACTGCCTGAGCAGAAATTCGCGCGCTATACCGAGGAGTACGGTATCCCCGAAAAGGACGCGGCACAGCTGACCAAGTACCGCAGTATCTCCGAGTATTTCGATAAAGCTGCTGAGGGGCTCAAATCCCCCAAGACCGCGTCGAACTTCATCATCGGACAGATCTTCCGCAGACTGGAAACAGAGGCGGATAAAGAGGCGCTGGATATCAAGACCTCTGCCGAACAGCTGGGCGAGCTGTGCAAGCTGCTCGAGAGCGGCAAGCTCAAGAATAATCTGGCGAAGAAAGCACTGGATCAGATGCTCGACAGCGGTAAGCCCGTGACGGAATTCGTCAGCGAATCCGATATGGCGGGACTGGATGACGCGACCCTGACCGAATACTGTAACAACGCGATCAACGCGATGAAGAACGCTGTCGAGGATTATAAGAGCGGCAAGGAAAAGGCGCTGATGGCAGTGCTCGGCAATGTCATGAAGCAGAGCCGCGGACGAGCCGACGCTCCTACGGTCATCAAAAAGCTGAAGGAACTGATCGGATAAATCAACTTCGATCCGTAGCATAAGAGAAAAGAATGTTGGGCGGGATGCGACACATGTGTCTGTTCCCGCCGCAACTTTTTATGAAGGGGAGATCATCATGCTTTCATCGACGGAGCTCTTTATGGCGATTGGCCTGCTGCCCGCCGGCTTGCTGCTGTTCTACATCTACAAAATGGATCGTATCGAAAAGGAGCCGAAGGGTTTGCTGGTCGGACTGTTTTTTCTCGGCGTCGGCGCTACGATCCCGACGGTGATCGTTGAAGTGCTGTTGTCGATTCTGAATAACGGAATCTTCTTCGGATCTTTCACGAATGATTATGAGTATTTATATGTTGACGGCAGGGTTTATCTCTATGAATTTGTCAACAATTTCTTCGGTATCGCGCTGGTGGAAGAGGGCTTCAAGTGGCTCTTTATGTTTCTGCTTACCAGAAAGAGCAAGAGCTTCAACTGCCTGTTTGACGGCGTGGTTTACGCGGCGTTTGTTTCGTTGGGCTTTGCCGCGGCAGAGAATGTGATGTATGTCTTCACGGGCGGATTGGTCACCGGTATGCTGCGCATGATCACCGCCGTACCCGCGCACTGCGCATTTTCGGTCGTGATGGGCACTTTCTATGGCAAGTGGTTCGTCAGCCGTAACACAGGCGCGTTGGAAAAGAACCTGTATCAAAATGGCGTGATCACTCAGGCTCCGAAGGGCTTCGGTGCCGGAAAATATCTGCTGCTCAGTTTGGTCGTCCCGATAGCGATCCATGGCTTCTATGATTTCTGCTGTACCTTCACGGATGTATCATGGGTGTACTGGGTGTTGCTGTTTTTACTGCTCGTCTTTCTGTATATCATTTGTTTCCGCAACGTTTATGTGCTGTCGAAGAAAGACGCGTATATCACCTATCTCTGTATGGAGAAGGTGCTTGAAAGATACCCCGACACGGCAGGCTATCTGTGCAGGATGCCGGAGCACATTGTGTTCTTTACGCCTCAGGTCATTCAGGCGTCGATCATGAACCGTGAGCCTCACGGCGTCAAGATCACGGCAAATAACCTGTATTATGCCCATCCGCTGCCGGTGGTAAAGCCCAAACCTGTACCGCAACCTGTTTATCCTCAGCCGCAGCCGATGCAATACGGTCAGCCTGTGATGAATCAGCCGCAGGCACAGCCGATGCCGTACGCGCAACCGATGAATCAGCCACAGGCACAGCCGATGCAGTACGCGCAACCGATGCATCAGCCGCAGGCACAGCCGATGCCGTACGCGCAACCGATGAATCAGCCGCAGGCACAGCCGATGCCATATGTGCGCCCGATGAATCAGCCACAGGCACAGCCGATTCCGTACGCGCAACCAATGAATCAGCCGCGGCCTGTACAGAACGCGCAGCCCGGTTACAGCAACGGCGGTCGTCCCGTGGTGGATGAAGAGCCGTATACGACCCAGCTCGATCATCTTGAGCCTGTCGGTGGGTATCGTCGCCTCGGAGGAACACCGACGGTGCAGTTCCCCGATCAAAGTCAGAATCCGTACTACACACAAAGATAAAACGATAAAAGGAAAAGGACTGTTGCATTTGATTTGCAACAGTCCTTGTTGTTATACGAATCCTTTATTGCGGTAAATCCCGCAATGCTTTGTTGAGCTTTAGTATTATTCCGTGATCCGTTTTTTGACGTTCGCGTAGGTTTTGTCAAAGAATTTTTTTGCGTTAACAATGAAGCGGGTGTGTTTGCCTTTGCCGATCAGCTTTTCGTTGTCATAGACCTCCACCTCGAACTCCAGCTTTCTTCCGTCAACAGCGACCAGCGTGCTTCTGCACAGGATGGGAGCGCCGACAGGGGAGGAGGCGATGTGCTCGATGTCGACCTTTGTGCCGACCGTGGTCATGTCCAGCTCCAGCGCGCTCTCCACCGACTGGGCACAACAGCCCTCGCACAGCGCGATCATCGCGGGAGTGGCGAAAACGCGCAGGGAACCGCTGCCCATCATCAAAGCGGTGTTCTCGTTGGTGACGGCGACGGATTTTTCACCTTTCATGCCTACAGTTAATTCAGTCATTATGTTGCTCCTTTTGTATGTGCCGTTTCTCGCCTTTGATTTAGTGATCAGTGGTCAGTGATTAGTGGTTAGTGATCAGATTTGGAGGATATCATACCCCCAAAAAACAAAGTGAGGGTCAAGTGTTCGGCGGACATTTTAGTGCTTGCGCCGGGGAAGTTTATTGCAGTATGCCAAAGTATAATCTCCCTGCTTGATACGCCGTTGAAGATACGTTAGTAAATCGACGACTTTGTAAAAGGCGGAACGAGGACACGCGTGTCCACACGTGTCTTATTCGTACTCGACGACGTTGACCCAGCGCTCGAGGAACTCCTGCTCCTCTTCCTTGCCCTTGACGCTCTGGGTGCAGGCGACGATGGGCATCCAGCGCTGTACATACTGCTTGGCGGTATCGGTCTTTTCACAGAAGAGCTTGAGATACTTCTCTGCGACCTCGTCCATACCCTTGAGGCAGAACAGCATATAGGTGCGCGCGGCGTCAGCGGCGGCGTTGCCCTGGGTGACATGCGACCAGTCCAAAATATAACAATGATTCTGATCTGTAGGGGAGGGGCTTGCTCCTCCCGCTTTTTCAAGATCACTCACGCCCTCAGGCGTAATGATAATATTGCTCGGGGTGAAATCGCCGTGGCAGATCTTCTTGTGATTCTTCATGCTGTCCAGACGGGTGTGCAGCTCATAGCGGGTGGTCGCGTCAAAGCGGCTCGCACTGATCTTGCGATTAAATTTATCCTTGATCTTGTTGAGCAGGGGCGCTTCCTTGCTGAAGATCTCCTTCTGGATGCTGACGAAGAGATCAAGGTATTCGTCGATTTTGTCGGGGTTCTCTTCCATCAGCTGCGCGAGCGTCTTGCCGGGGATATACTCGGTGCGGATCGCCCACTTGCCGTCGATCTTGCTGACCTCAAGGAGCTTGGGAACATTCAGCCCGGTCTCTTCGATGCGCGCCTGATTCAGCGCTTCATTAAGGATATCCGCCTTGCTGTAATCGCTGTCGAATACCTTGAGGACGGTATCGCCGTCTTTATAAATGACCTTTTTGGATCGTTGTGCCAAAATCTCATAATTTGTATTACTCATCATATACCTCCTTACACGTCTTTATGCTCGCCGTAGTAGGCGTTGAGATACATCTGCTTGATCTCGCTGATCAGCGGATAACGCGGGTTCGCGCCGGTGCACTGATCGTCGAACGCCTGCTCGCACATCTCGTCGAGAGTGGCGAGGAAGGCTTCTTCATCCGGGACATAGTCGCGGATGGTCGGCTTGATGCCGATCTCGTTCTTGAGGGTGGTGATCTTGTCGAGCAGACCGTTGAGCTTCTCGGTGTCATCTGCTCCGTCAACACCTAACGCCTCCGCGACCTCGGCATATCGGCGCAGGGTGTGCGGATGGTCATACTGCGGGAAGGTGCCCATCTTGGTGGGAGCTTCCTTTGCGTTGAACTGCAGTACCTCATTCATCATCAGGGCGTTCGCCACGCCGTGAGGAATGTGGTGGAAGGCGCCGAGCTTGTGCGCCATGGAGTGCATCACGCCGAGGAAGGCGTTGGCAAATGCCATACCCGCCATGGTAGCGGCGTTCGCCATCTTCTCACGCGCCTCCTTGTTCGGCACGCCGGTGACGGCGCTCTCATATGCCTTGGGCAGATAGTCGAAGATGACCTTGAGCGCTTGTAATGCTAAGCCGTCGGTGTAGTCGGTCGCCATGACGGAAGCGTATGCTTCAAGCGCGTGGGAGACCGCGTCGATACCGGAAGCGGAGGTCAGACCCTTGGGCGCGTCCATCATCATGTCCGCGTCAACGATCGCCATATCGGGCAGCAGCTCATAGTCCGCGAGCGGATATTTGATGCCGCTGTTCTCGTCGGTGATGACAGCGAAGGGCGTCACCTCACTGCCTGTACCCGCGGAGGTGGGAACGGCGATGAAATACGCCTTGTCGCCCATATGCGGGAAGGTGTAAACGCGCTTGCGGATGTCCATGAAGCGCATCGCCATGTCCTCAAAATCGACCTCGGGATGCTCATACAGCACCCACATGATCTTTGCCGCGTCCATCGGAGAACCGCCGCCGACGGCGATGATGACGTCGGGCTTAAAGCTCTCCATCATCTTGGCGCCCATCTTGGCGCAGCCGAGGGTGGGATCAGGCGCTACCTCGCTGAAGGTGGTGTGCATGATGCCCATCTCATCGAGCTTTTTCTCGACAGGAGCGGTGTAGCCGTTGGCATACAGGAAGCTGTCGGTGACGATGAACGCCTTCTTCTTATTCATCACGCTGCCCAGCTCGTCGAGTGCGACGCTCAGACAGCCCTGTTTCATATAAACCTTTTCGGGTGCTCTGAACCAAAGCATGTTGTTCCTCCTCTTGGCTACGGTTTTGATGTTCAAAAGGTGCTTGACGCCGACATTCTCATAGATCGAGTTGCCGCCCCATGAGCCGCAGCCCAGGGTCAGAGAGGGCGTCAGACGGAAGTTGTAGATGTCGCCGATACCGCCGTGGGAGGAGGGGGTGTTGACCACGATACGGCAGGTCTTCATGCGCTCCATGAACTCGTCGAGCACATCCTTGCGGGTCAGCTCGTTGATAAAGATGGAGGAGGTGTGACCGTAGCCGCCGTCCGCAATCAGCTGTTCGGCATTGTCAAATGCCTCTTCGATAGTGTCATATTTATACATCGCCAGCACGGGGGAGAGCTTCTCATGCGCGAACTCCTCGCTCAGATCCACGCTCTGCACCTCGCCGATGAGGACCTTGCTGTTCTCGGGGATATCCACGCCGCTGAGCTTGGCGATCTTGTAGGCGCTCTGACCGACGATCTTCGCATTCAGAGAACCGTTGATGATGATGGTCTTGCGTACCTTGTCGAGCTCGTCGGGCTTGAGGAAATAACAGCCGCGATACAGGAACTCCTGCTTGACCTGCTCATAGATCGAGGAAGGTACATGCACGCTTTGCTCGGAGGCACAGATCATACCGTTGTCAAAGGTCTTGGAATGGATGATGGAATTGACAGCGAGGACGATATCCGCGCTCTCGTCGATGATGGCGGGGGTGTTGCCGGCGCCGACGCCCAGTGCGGGCTTGCCGGAGGAATACGCCGCCTTGACCATGCCGGGGCCGCCTGTCGCGAGGATGATGTCAGCCTCCTTCATCAGGGTGTTGGTCATATCCAGCGAGGGGATGTCGATCCACGCGATGATGTCCTCGGGCGCGCCTGCCTTGACAGCCGCGTCTAAGACGATCTTTGCCGCGTCGATGGTGCTTTTCTTCGCGCGCGGGTGAGGGGAGATGATGATACCGTTGCGGGTCTTTAAGGAGATCAGGCACTTGAAGATCGCGGTCGAGGTCGGGTTGGTGGTCGGGATGACCGCCGCGACGACGCCGATGGGTTCCGCCACACGCACGATGCCTGCCGCGCTGTCCTCTTCGATCACGCCGCAGGTCACGGTGTCCTTGTAGGCGTTGTAGATGTATTCCGAGGCGTAGTTGTTCTTGATGACCTTGTCCTCGACGACGCCCATGCCGGTCTCGGCAACTGCGTCCTTCGCCAGTGACAGACGCGCCTTGTTCGCCGCGATCGCCGCCGCCTTGAAGATCGCGTCGACCTGCTCCTGCGAGTAGGTGCTGAATTTCTCTTGTGCTTTTCTGACTTCGCCGATCTTCTTTTCCAGAGCTTCGACGCTGTCAACCAAATACTTTTCTTTATCCATTGTCATTCCTCCTGTACAGGAAAATAGCTTATTTGCACATTATTAAGTATAGCATATGCAGAGGGGGGATTCAATTTACATTTGCACCAAAGAAAGTGAGGGATTTTTGATGTTTATAGACATATTGTTATTTATTTAACAAAGTATCGATAGCGATGCGGGAAGAAAAAAAGACCGATCATCATGACCGGTCTTTGAAAGAGTTTGGTTTACCTGACGCTATATGCTGCGTTCAAAGCGATAAGGCCTGTTGAAATCAGAATGATATACAAAACAACGAATACGATACAAAGGATCAGGCTGATCCAGAATACTTTACGAACCTTATTCGCGCTGAGATTAGCTTGCTCGACGTCGCCGGCGTTGATCGCCTTGTTCATCGTGACGAAAGCGCCGATCGAGAAAAAGCCGCAAATCGTAAAAAAGATCCATGTGAAAACGAACATAGCGATGTGTTTTCCTCTGCTAGGCATTTCTTGCATAGTATTACCCCTTTCATTGATGGTTGATTGGTGTATATCCGATCCGTTGTCCGAGGTGACAGACACGTCGGACAACGGTTCTTCCGATGGTTTGTGATTTTGTCGGATAGAAGCGGATCCGACAAAACGGTCAGTCTGCAAAGATCAGCCGCGGGTGTTGTAGTCAGCCGCGAGGAGATTCATAGCAGTCAAAAGCTTGTGGGTATAGATAAACGGACCGCAGATGATGATCGCGCCCAATACATTCCACAGCCAGAAGGTGCCTGCGCTGAAAGAGTAGTTGATGCCTCTGCGCTGCAGCTCCGCGCCCATACGGTTGCTGAGCTTGTGGTACCATACGATCGGAACGATGCCGAGGGTCATCCATGAGAAGAGGAAGAATACCAGACAGTAGTGCATCGTCTTTCTGCCGTCATAACGACCGGCGATGATGTTGATGTATACCGATACCTTGCTCATGATGACGATGGGATAGATACCGAGGGTGATAATGCCCAAAAAGAAGAACTTTAACAGGCTGAAATTGGTCGAGAGTATTTCGCGACCGCCCTGCTGTGCGTACTGGTTCTGATTGTAATTCTGATCCATTTCCTAATCCTTTCTGAATATGTGATAGATTTTAGCCGAAGTATCTCTTCAAAAGGCCCTTGAAGCCCGCGCCGTGGCGCGCCTCGTCCTTTGCCATCTCATGAACGGTATCATGGATCGCGTCCAGATCGGCAGCCTTGGCGCGCTTAGCGAGATCCAGCTTACCGGCACAAGCGCCTGTCTCAGCTTCTACACGCATCTCGAGGTTTTTCTTGGTGCTGTCGGTCAGCACTTCGCCCAGGAGCTCCGCAAATTTAGCGGCATGCTCAGCCTCTTCAAACGCATACTTGGTGAAAGCGGCGGATACCTCGGGATAACCCTCCCTGTCGGCAACTCTTGCCATCGCCAGATACATACCGACCTCGCTGCATTCGCCCTCAAAGTTGGAGCGCAGATCAGCCTTGATATCCTCGGCGACATCCTTTGCGATACCGACTACATGCTCACAAGCAAAGCCTGCGTCATCATCGAGCTTGTTGAACTTTTCGCCGGGTACCTTACATACCGGGCACTTCTCGGGGGGAGTATCTCCCTCGTGAACATAACCACATACGGGGCATACCCATTTTGTCATAATTGTTTCCTCCTTCAAATATAATATAGAATATTCGGTTAGGCAAATGATAGCACACAACCAATGAAATAAATTTCTATATTGGAATAATACGAGCTTTTCCTCCATATTATTTTTGTAGGTAATATACCGAACGGAACTCTTATTGCACAGAGTCCGATGTTATGAGGAGTTGATGCCATGCCATCCGTATTTTTGAGCCCGTCCTTACAGGAATGGAACCCGTATGTCAACGGCGGGAGCGAGGAGTATTACATGAATCTGGTCGCCGACGCGATCGAGCCGTATCTGCGCGCATCGGGGATCGCTTATGCCCGCAATTCGCCGAGCCAAACGCTCAGTCAGGCGATCGCGCAGTCTAACGCGGGGAACTACGACCTGCACTTGGCGATCCATTCAAACGCTGCCGGCGCGCAGAACAGCGGAACGGTTCGCGGAACGGATGTCTATTATTATCCGACGAGTGCCAAAGGCAAACGCGCCGCCGAGATCATCGCCGAGAACTACCGCAATATCTATCCGCTGCCCGACAGGGTCAAGACGGTGGCGTCCGCCTCCCTCGCCGAGCTCAGACGCACCAAAGCGCCCGCTGTGTTGATCGAGACCGCCTATCACGACAACCTCGCCGACGCGGAGTGGATCCAGGAGAATATCGGGGCGATCGGCAGGAACTTAGCGCAGAGTATCGCGCAGATCCTGGGTGTGCCGTTCGTGGATGTGTAGATGATAGAGCAATGCCGTTTTTCGGTGACAGATTATCGGATATAGGTGTTGCAAAGAAAGACAGCCGTGTGTTATAATACAAAGTAACACACGGCTGTTTGTCGTTTCGGAGGAATTATGATGGAAGAAAAAATGATGAAAAGAATCGAAAAAACAATGGAGAGATTGCGCGCCAACCAGATGGCGGCTTATTATGTCGAGACCAAGGGCGAGGTCGTCCCTCTGCTCAAGACCCTGATGAACGAGGGCGAGACCGTCACCCACGGCGGTTCTGTCACCCTCGGCGAATGCGGCGTGATCGATATGCTCAACAGCGGCGATTATAACTATCTCGACCGCTCCAAGGCGCAGACGCCCGAGGAGGTAGAAGAGATCTATCGCAAGGCGTATTTTGCCGATACGTATCTTGCCAGCGCCAACGCGGTCACCGAGGGCGGTCTGCTGTATAATGTCGACGGCAACTCCAACCGCGTCTCCGCGATCCTCTACGGTCCCAAACAGGTTATCTTCATCTGCGGCTGTAACAAGCTCGTCAAGGATCTGGACGAGGCGGTCATGCGCCTCAAGAGCGTCGCCGCGCCCCAAAATACCAAGCGACTGAACTGCAAGACCTACTGCGCCAAAGAGGGCGAGTGTCTCGCGATGGGTAACGACGCTACCTATATGTGTGACGGTTGTGTTAGCCCCGATCGTATTTGCTGTAACTACGTGATCTCTGCCCGTCAGCGCCATAAGGACAGACTCAAGGTCATCTTCGTCGGTGAGGAACTGGGATACTGATGATTATTAGTAGGGGAGTGCGTGATACGCGTATCTGCTCCTCCCGAAACGTATATGCACAATGTCGCTTAACGCGGAGAAAATCACGAATATTGTTGGTACGACATTGATGACGTACCGTTACCTGCTCGACAGATCCCTATATAGTATTATATGTAAGGCATGGAGTTACCCCATGCCCTATACTTACTGACAGTTGCTCTCGTTCTTGTTCTCGGAACGATTCTCTTTGCAGTCGGTGGCGCTGTCGGTCTTTTTATCGGTTGCGTAGCTCATGTTGTTCGTAGCGTTTTGCGCGTTGTTCTGAGAGTTGTTCTTCGTGTTCTTCTTTGACTTGCTCATGTTGACACCTCCTTATATCGATCGTCATTGCGAACCCTGACAAATTGTCACGGGTGTGGCAATCTAAACCTGATTACCTTCTTCTATTATCCCCGAAAAGAGGCGATTTATTATGAAAATGAATGATTATTTTGATCGGATGAAAACCGTCCTCGGCGAGGATTACGACCGGTTTCTGGAAACGGTGGACCAGCCCGCCTTCAAGGCGATCCGCGTCAATACGCTGAAGATCCAGCCCGAGGAGCTGTTGCCGCTCTTGCCTTTTGCGGGGGAACAGGTGCCGTTCGCCTCAACGGGATATTATGTGGATGCGGAAAAGCTCGGCAAGCACCCCCTGCATCACGCGGGCGCGTTCTATGTGCAGGAGCCTTCGGCAATGTCCGCCGTGACGGCACTCCATGTCGAGCCGGGCGATAAGGTGCTTGACCTGTGTGCCGCGCCCGGCGGCAAAAGCACCCAGATCGCCGCCGATCTCAACGGCACGGGGCTTTTGTGGGCGAATGAGATCGTCCGTCCGCGCGCGCATATCCTTTTGTCAAATATCGAGCGCATGGGCGTCAAGAACGCCGTTGTTTCCAACATGAAGCCCGATGTGCTGTGCGATAAACTGGAGGGCTTTTTTGACAAGGTATTGGTTGACGCTCCGTGCTCGGGCGAGGGTATGTTCCGCAAGGATAAAGAAGCGATCTTTGAGTGGTCGGTGGAGCACAGCCTGTCCTGTGCCGAACGCCAGAAGGCGATCATCCATTCCGCCGCCGCGGCAGTCAAGCCCGGGGGCGTGATGGTCTATTCCACCTGCACCTTCTCACCGGATGAGAACGAGGGTGTGGTACAACACTTCCTCGAGGAGCATCCCGAGTTCGAGCTGATCGACACGGGCTGCCGCTTTGGTACGCCGACGCTGGATCACGCAATCCGCGTCTATCCGTTCCACGGTGGTGAGGGTCATTTTGTCGCCAAGTTCCGCAAGAACAAGGGCAGGCAATATAAAGGAAAAATGTTCTCCTATTTTGAACCGCCGAAAGAGGAGCGCGTCGCAATCGAAAAGTTCGTTTGCGATATCCTGCGCAACCCCTCTTTCCGCCATTACCACGTGATCGACGAGCGTATCCTGAATCTGCCCGATGTGGAGCTGCTGCCCGATCTCGAGGGCATGAACATCCTGCGCGCGGGTGTGAAGTTAGGCGATTTCAAAAAGAACCGCATCGAGCCTCATCATAACCTTGCTACCTCGCTGACACCCTACGACTTCAAGCGCAGACTGATCATGAGCTGTGAGGATCTTGCCGCCGCGCGGTATATCAGCGGCGAGGAGCTGGAGATCGACAGCTGGATCAACGGCTGGGGCGTTGCGACCGTCAACGGCGTGACGCTGGGACTGGGCAAGGCGGTCAACGGTCATTTAAAGAATAAGTATCCGAAAGGATTGCGTACACTCGCATGGAAAGACTTACAGATATCAATGTGATACGAGAGCTCCTCGGCCGTCACGGCTTCACCTTCTCCAAGGCGTTGGGTCAGAATTTTCTGATCAACCCTTCGGTGTGTCCTCGCATGGCGGACGCCGCGGTAGAGAGCGTGAGATCGGACGCGCCCGTCGGCGTGATCGAGATCGGCCCCGGGATCGGTGTGTTGACCCGTGAGCTGTTACAGCGCGCGGATAAGGTGGTCGCGGTCGAGCTTGACAAACGGCTGTTGCCTGTATTAGATGAGACCCTCGGCGAATTCGACAACCTTAAGGTCGTCAACGCCGATGTGCTGGCGCTCGACCTGCATCGCTTGATCAAAGAAGAATTCGACGGTATGGAGGTGGTCGTATGCGCCAACCTTCCGTATTACATCACCTCTCCCGTGATCATGAAGCTGCTCGAGGACAAGCTGCCGATCCGCTCCGTCACGGTGATGGTGCAAAAGGAGGCAGCGGTGCGACTCTGTTCGCAGCCCGGTACACGCGACAGCTCCGCCATCACGGCGGCGGTGCGCTACTACTGCGATCCCGATCTGCTGTTCCACGTGTCGGCAGGGTCATTCCTGCCCGCGCCAAAGGTGGATTCGGCAGTGATACAGCTCGTCCTGCATGAGCCCGCGGTTCACCCGAAGGATGAAAAAACCTTTTTCAAGGTGATCAAGGGAGCCTTTGCCCAGCGTAGAAAAACTGTGCTCAACTCGCTCTCTTCCGCACTTTCTCTTGACAAGAGCGCGGTTCGTGCTATACTGGAATCATCGGGTGTGGAGGAAAGCGCCCGCGCCGAAAGATTGACTCTTGCAAACTTTTCCGCTATTGCCGACGCTGTTTACGAAATGGAGTAAATCATGGAAAAAAAGAACTTCACCGTATTGATCGTGTTGATCGCGTTGTTGGCGATCAGTATCCTGCTGATGGGCATCTCGCTGCTCCTGTCCGAAAAGGTCTTCGGTCAGGTGTCCAGCTATATTGCGATCGCCTGCGTTATCGTCACGCTGGTGGGCGTGGTGGTCGTCATCCGCAACACGCATAAAAAGAATGATGACGAGGATGATGACGAGTAATCGCGCAGGGCGTATCTCTGTCCGATGAACATCCGCAGTTGAATCGTATATGAGGAAAGAAGCACCGTTTTTCGGTGCTTTTTCTTTTTGCGTTGGCAACCCTCCGCCGCTTCGCGGCACCTCTCCGGTGTATGGAATCTGTTTTCCAAATCGCAGATTTGGACAGAATCTCACCTTAGGAAAGGGAGGCTATATGCCTCGTTCTCAACCGAAATAATCATATTTGATCGGTGCGCCTCATAGACTGTACCATCATCATATTGGTTAAGGAGCGAAATAATGGAATATCATCTGACGAAGAAAACGATTTCACGGTTGCGATATGCGGCGGATACGGTCACGGAGCAGGCGGTCGATGTGGATCTCAGCCTGCCCGATTACTGTCCCGATATCGAAAAGATCCTGTCCTGCACCCTGATCCCCGAGGTGAACATGACCAACATAAGCGGCGACCGCCTGAGCATCGAGGGCAGCTCATGTGTACGCGTGGTCTACCTCGACGGCGATCAGTCGATCCGCGTGTACGAGTACCGCACGCCGTTCTCGGAGAGCCTGCCGATCAAGGGAGAAGCTCCGGATCATGTGGTCTATGTCGACGCAAAGCCCGAGTATCTGAACTGCCGCGCCCTCAGTCCGCGCAAGCTGAGCCTGCACGGCGCGTTCTCACTCAGCGTGCGCGTCGCGGTCAAGGATGAGCAGCCGTATTATGCCTATGACGACGGTGACGAATTGCAGACGAAGAGTGATACGATCGCGGTCTCGACCCTCTGCGGGTTGAGCTCGGAGAGATTTTCGGTGCAGGAGGATATCTCCGTCAGCGGCAAGAGCGATATCAACACGCTGATCAGCCACCGCCTGTCCGCACGGATCACGGATATGAAGGCGATACAGAACAAGATCATGCTCAACGCGGAGCTCAAGCTCGACTTGATGTACCTGTCGGGGATCGAAGCTCCCGCGCTCGAGTGTATGACCTACAGCCTGCCGATCTCGCGCGTTGTCGATTGTGAGGGCGTGGATGAAAACGCCGTGATCGACGGCGAGCTGAGCGTGATGAGCAGTGACGTGCACCTGTCGGATGACGCGCTCGACGGTTCGTCGGTGCTCTCGCTGGACGCCGGACTATGCTTGAACACCTTATGCTATGCAAGCTGTGAGATAGAGGTGCTGTCGGACGCGTTCTCAACGGAGCGTGACGCGCAGGTGCAGACTGAGCCCTTCTCCTGCAACAGCGGTATCCTCTGCCGCAGCTTTACCGATACGGGCAAGGCGACTGTTGCCTTGGAGGAAGAGATCGGAAAGATCCTCGACGTCCACTGTGAAAAGCTGACCGCGTCCCATACCGCCGCTGATGACGGCGTGATGATCCATACCAGAATGACGGTCGGCATCTACTTTGAGAATCAGGAGAATGAAACACGCTATGTTGAGCGTGACGCGGAGTTCAGCTTCTGCCCCGATACCGAGGGTTTCACGGATGTCCTGCGCATGCGTGCCGCTGTGGATAGCCTGAGCTATCGCCTCAAGGACGACCGACATATTGAGCTGCGCGCGGAGATGTGTTATCACCTGACGGTATGCAAGCGGCTCAACTGCGCTGCTGTTACCGGTGTGAGCGCCGAAGATGACGCGCCGAAAAGATCTCACGACAGCACGCTGATCCTGTACTATGCCGACGACGGCGATCGGGTGTGGGATATCGCCAAGCGCTTTTGCTCACGACCCGCGGATATCATCGCCGAAAACGATCTTGACGGCGAGTTGATCGACGCGGGGATAATGTTGATGATACCGACCGCCTGATAGGCTCCGTCATATCTTTGACACGGTCACATATATAATACAACAATAACGGAGGATATCATGGAAGAGAGAAGTATTTATAAGGATATAGAGAACCGCACCGGCGGCAATATCTATATCGGCGTGGTTGGGCCTGTGCGGACGGGCAAATCGACCTTTATCAAGCGGTTTATGGATACGCTGGTGTTGCCGCGTATCAAGGATGATCATTTGCGGGAACGCGCACTTGATGAACTGCCGCAGAGTGCCGCCGGTCGGACGATCATGACCACCGAGCCTAAGTTCGTGCCCGAAAACGCCGTACCGATCACCCTCGAGGATAACGCGCGGCTGAGTGTGCGGATGATCGACTGCGTCGGCTATATCGTAGAAAGCGCGATGGGCTATATCGAGGACGACGGCGAGCGCATGGTGCACACACCGTGGAGCAATAACGAAATGCCGTTCCGTCAGGCGGCGGAGCTGGGCACCAAAAAGGTCATCACCGATCACAGCACCATCGGTGTGATGGTCACCACTGACGGCTCCATCGGCGATATCGACCGCGAGGATTATGTGAGTGCCGAGGAGCGGGTCGCGGCAGAGCTGACCGCCGCCGAAAAGCCCTTTATCATTTTGCTGAATACGACCGCCCCCGAGAGCGCGTCATCCTCCGCACTGGCGGCGAACCTGAGCCAAAAATACGGCGCTCCTACCGTTCCCGTCGACTGCGCGATGATGGATGAAAACACCGTCAAGGCGATCCTGGCGACCCTCTTGTTCGAGTTTCCGATCCGTGAGATCCATGTGGAGCTGCCCGCATGGCTGCGGGGGCTCGGCCGCGATAACTGGCTGCGCGCCGATGTGTTTGGCTCGATCCGCGATACGGCGAAGGGGATCGCGAAGATTCGCGAGGTGCAGGACGCGGTGCAGAGCCTGAGCGATAACGAGAATATCGACGGGGCGGAGCTGCGTGCGATGGATCTGGGGTCAGGCAGGGCGGATATCACGGTGCGCCTGCGCCCCGAGCTGTTCTATCGGATCCTGACCGAGAAAAGCGGCATCGATATCCATAACGAGCGTGAGCTCATGGAGTGTATCTGTGAGCTGGCACAGTCCAAGAGCAACTATGACCGCATCGGCAAGGCATATGAGGATGTTTTGGAAAGCGGTTACGGCATCGTGATGCCGACGATGGAGGAGCTGAGCTTGGAGGAGCCCGAGATCGTGCGCCAAAGCGGCAAGTACGGCATCCGACTCAAGGCGAGCGCCCCCTCCGTGCACATGATGCGCGTGCGCACCACCGCCGAGGTAACGCCGATCGTCGGTTCGGAACAGCAGAGCGAGGAGCTGGTGACCTACCTGCTCAAGGAGTTCGAGGAAAGTCCCGCCAAGATCTGGGACAGCAACATCTTCGGTAAATCCGTGAGCGATCTGGTCGGCGAGGGGCTGAACAATAAGCTTTGCCGCATGCCCGAAAAAGCACGGCTGAAGATAGGGGAGACGGTGGAGAAAATAATCAACGACGGCTGCAACGGGCTGATCTGTATTATTCTGTAATAGAAATAAACCGTGATAAAAAGATTCCCTGCGGGAAAGCCTGCGTTTGTCGAAAAAACCTATTAAGCCCCCTCTGACGAGGGGGCAGCAAGATGAATTGATATTTGAGAGCGTTACTTAATCTGCGGGGGAGAGATAACGTCACATTACAATAGCAAAGCTACGTTTGCCTCAATACCGTGAGCAATGATAGTACATCGACGGCTTGAGTCAGAAGGCGGTTCGCTACCGTGAAGCTGCGCTATCTCTCCCCCGCGAACATAAGCGGATATCACGATCTGAGATTCTGCTCGCTCGCCCCCTCGTCAGAGGGGGCTGAAAAAGTCGCACGCGCTCCGTGACACGCATGAGCGTCAGAGGGGGCGGTAAATTGCTGTGCACATGACTGACATACTTTTTCTACAGTATAAGGCTTCCTTTCGGGGGAGCCTTTCGCGTTTTAAGACAGTATGCAAAAACTGTACAATTCAGGAAAAATAATGGTTGAAATTCCTTTTCGAATGATGTATACTGTAACATAGAATAATATGGGATAGAATGTGATTTGTGTCAGATGATCAAATAGCGTTGTTATCTCACTGTACACATCGGGAGGCCGAAATATGGGTGAAAAAATTACATTGTCACTGACGATCCTGTTGACGGGTTTCGCCGTGGTATTCGCGGTGCTGCTGGCGCTGATCGGCATCATTAAAGCCTACGGCACGGCTGTCTACAAGGTTCAGAACAGACATCAGATGAAGAAGATCACACGCAATGCCGATCTGCCGAAGGCGGAGCGTGAGCCTGAGGTTGAGACGCCTGTGGCGGAAGAGATCGCAGAAGAGGATAATGACGAGCTGATCGCCGTGATCTCCGCCGCGGTCTATTCGATGTATTCACCGAAGAATATCCGGATCAAGGGCATCCGCAAAGCGCCCTCCCGCACTAATGCGTGGCGTAATGCCGGTATCTCGGATAACGTCAGACCGTTTTAGCTTTCAATCGCTTGACAGGCTTTTTTGAATAGGCTTGTCGAGCGTGCTTAATACAGATCGGGCAGAAGCGATGATCATTCTCTGCCCTTGGAGGAAGAACATGCAAATATTACAAGGATTTTTAGATGCGCTCAAGGGACTGTGGGAGTCTTCGGGCTTTATGCAGTTGACTTGGCAAAACTATGTAATGATAGCGGTAGCCTGCGTACTGTTGTATCTGGCTATCAAAAAGCAGTACGAACCGCTCCTGCTGCTGCCGATCGCCTTCGGTATGCTGCTGGTCAACCTGTACCCCGATATCATGGGTGCGCCGCAGATCAATTTGGTCGAGATCGCCTCAATGGATGATCCCGCCGCCAAAGGGCACGTGATACGTGAGATCGGCGGCAAGATCTTCTATGAAGACCCCACCTACGGCGGTCTGCTGTACTATCTGTATCAGGGCGTCAAGCTCGGTATCTACCCGCCGCTCATCTTCCTGGGCATTGGCTGTATGACTGACTTCGGTCCGCTGATCGCTAACCCGAAGAGCTTTATCCTCGGCGCTGCTGCTCAGATCGGCATTTTTATCACCTTCATCGGCGCGATCTTCTTGGGCTTTACGCCTGCGCAGTCGGGTGCCATCGGTATCATCGGCGGTGCGGACGGCCCTACGGCGATCTATGTCACTTCCAAATTAGCTCCCGAATTGCTCGGCCCGATCGCGGTCGCGGCGTATTCCTACATGGCACTGGTGCCGATCATCCAGCCTCCTATCATGAAGCTGCTCACCACTAAGAAAGAGCGTGCGGTCGTGATGGATCAGCTCCGTCCCGTCTCCAAGCTCGAGAAGATCATCTTCCCGATCATCGTTGTCATCATCTGCGCGATCGTCCTGCCCTCCGCGGCGCCGCTGATCGGTATGCTGATGCTCGGCAACCTCTTTAAGGAGAGCGGCGTGGTCGAGCGTATCAGCAAGACAGCGCAGAATGAGCTGATGAATATCATCACCATCTTCCTCGGTGTAACGGTCGGCGCTACCGCGACAGGTACCGTGTTCCTCACGCCGAAAACCCTCGGTATCATCGCGCTGGGTCTGTTAGCGTTCTGCATGGGTACCGCGTGCGGTGTGCTGTTCGGCAAGCTGATGTATAAGTTCTCCGGCGGCAAGGTCAATCCGCTGATCGGCTCGGCGGGAGTATCGGCTGTTCCGATGGCGGCGCGTGTTGCCAACAAGGTCGGACAGGAGGAGAACCCCGGCAACTTCCTCTTGATGCACGCCATGGGCCCGAATGTCGCGGGCGTTATCGGCTCCGCAGTCGCGGCAGGTGTCCTGCTCAGCGTGCTTTAATACGAAACCTTTAAGAAGAATAACAGCCTTTCCGTGATGCGGAAAGGCTGTTTTTTGATGGAGAGATAATGTCGAATCGGCTTTCATACTAAGTATCATTAAAACACATTAACATTTATTGCGTTAAATTCCGCATAGCGGTGTTGTCGTCCTTGACATACGCCAGTATGCCTGCGTCCTCCGCCTTGCTCTGCGAAATTTCTCGCTAACAAATTTGTTAAAGCGTTTAATGGATACTTAGTATCAGAAAACAGCTGTATATACACTTATTTTGTCGCATTAGAAAAATATCTTTAATATAATTCTAAATAAGAATAATAAACCCGTTCTTTGCTATATAATATATAATGATTAAATAGGGGAGTATCCCCTTGAGGGTCGACATCATCCGGGATGATGGACGACATTGACCGCGACGCGGTAATACCATCCGACAGGAGGAATTTATGAAAAAGCAAATTACGATCGCTGATTTGCTGAAGATATTTCTGCAGCATATCAAGCTGATTATTATCGTAACATTGTTGGGCGCGCTGTTGGCGTTCCTTTATGTTACTTATTTTGTGACGCCGATGTACTCTACCAGCGCACTGATCCTGGTACAGAACGGCAATACCTTTGAGAGTGATATCAACAAGGCGAACAACGGTACGTTGAGCGGTGAAAAGGTCAATACCAGCGACATCACTTCATCACAGATGCTGGCGAATACGTGTTCGACACTGTTCACCGTTGACCCCGATATGAAGAGCATCATCAGCGGTGCGACCATCAATATCAGCGTGGTTGAGGATTCCTATTTCCTGCGTATCAGCTCGACCTCTTCCGATCCGCATACCGCCGCAAATATCGCGAATCTGGTCGCGAATACGGCGCCGCAGGTCTTCAAAAAATACTTCGGCGACGCCGGTAAGGTCGATACGGTCGAAGAAGCGAATGTTCCTTCTTCTCCCTCTTCACCCAATAAGCCGAAATACGTTTTGATCGGTCTGTTGGTCGGTTTGGTGCTGTCGCTGATCATCTCCTTCCTGCTGGAGATCATCGATACGACCATCAAGCCCGGCGACGACCTCTACAAGATGTACGAGATCCCCGTATTTGCGGAGATCGTAGACTTTGAAACGGAAGGCGGTGGCAAGAAGAAATGAAGCTGATCAACACCAAGAAAAACGACAAAGCCAATAAGAAAGGCACCAGTGCTGAGAAAGCCAAGAACGTTCTGACATCCGATTCCAAATTTGCGATCGTAGAGGGTTATAAGATCGCACGTACCAATCTGGTGTTCTCGCTCACCGCGCAGAACAGCAATTGTGTTGCCGTCACCTCATGGAGTAAGGGTGAAGGTAAAAGTACCGCGACCGTTAACCTGGCGATCTCTTTCGCAAAGATGGGCAAGCGTGTTCTTTTGATTGATACCGACTTGCGCCGTCCGAACCTGCACAATCTGCTCAAGCTCAAGAATGATACCGGTGTGTCGGATATCATCGGTCAGTTCGGTGATTTCCAGTCTGCTGTTCATCACAATGCGGTCACCAATCTGGATGTTTTGACCTCCGGCGCGATCCCGCCCAACCCCTCCGAACTTCTGGCTTCTCCGGTTTTTGCGGATATTCTTAAAAAAGCAAAAGAAGAATATGACTATGTCATCATGGATACGCCGCCTCTGGGCGTCGTTACCGATACGCTTCTGTTGAAGGACTATGTCGGCGGCTATGTCATGGTCGTCCGTGAGAGGATCACCAGCCACGGTGATATCGAGCGCGCCCTGCAAAGTGTTAAACTCGCCGATACCAAGGTGCTCGGCTTCCTCAAGGTCGGCTGCGAGATGCGCTCCAGGGGCTACGGCTACAACAAATACAGATATCGTTACAATTACAACTATAATTACTATTACAAGTACTGATTTTTCAGAGCTCTCCTGTCATACGGCAGGGGAGCTTTTGTTTAGTTAGGAGTGAGGAGTTAGGAGTGAGGAGTTAGGAGTGAGGAGTGAGGAGTTAGGAGTGAGGAGTTAGGAGTGAGGAGTTAGGAGTGAGGATTGGGGATAAATGATTTGTAGGGGAGGGGCTTGCTCCTCCCAAAACGTTTCTTCTCGATCGCGGTTTTATGCGAAGCAAATCAATTTCCCCGTAGGGTACGGCGCTTGCCGACGTACCGAAACCTTTCCGCATATGGCAAGTCATGTGAAGAAATCATATATAGCATTCAAGAAAAAGTCAGGCATGAAACGAAATAATCTTGCAGGAGTTTCACAAAAGGGTTGCAAAAGAGCTCCTTTTAGTATATTATATAAGAGCATTATGTGAAAATTCTGCAATCTCAGAGAAGGAAATGTGCAAGATGAAGTATCAAGATTATTCGAGAGAACAGCGTGACGCTGAGCTTTCAACCTTATGGGAAGAATTTAATCAAATCAAGGAAAAGAACATAAAACTGAACATGGCACGCGGTGTGCCCAGTCCCGATCAGCTCAATCTGTCCAGAAAGATGTTGGATATCCTCAATTCGGAATCGGATTGTTTTGCCGAGGACGGCACCGACTGCTGTAACTACGGTGTGATGGATGGTATCCCCGAGTGCAAAAAGCTGATGGCGGATGTCATGGGCGTGACCCCCGACATGGTCATGGTGGGCGGCAACTCCTCGCTGAACATGATGTTCGACACCATCGCTTGCTTTATGAACCATCCCGTCACCGGCGGCACCCCCGCATGGTCACTGGTGCCCGACCGCAAGTTCCTTTGTCCCGTACCCGGCTATGACCGCCATTTCGGCGTGACCGAATACTTCGGTTTTCAGATGATCCCGGTGCCGATGGACGAAAACGGCCCCGATATGGATCTGGTCGAGGAGTTGGTCAAGGATCCCACCGTCAAGGGAATGTGGTGCGTGCCGAAGTACTCGAACCCCTCGGGTATCTCTTATTCCGACGAGGTCGTACGCCGTATCGCGGCGCTGCAGCCTGCCGCGGCGGATTTCCGCCTGATGTGGGACAACGCCTACTGCATCCACGACCTGACCGACGAGCATGACGAGATACTCAACATCTTTGAAGAATGTGAGAAAACCGGCAACATCGATATGCCGATCGAATTCTGCTCGACCTCCAAGATCACCTTCCCGGGCTCCGGCGTAGCGGCGATGGCGGCTTCCGCAAACAACATGGCTGTCATCAAGGGCAAGTATAAATACCAGAATATCGGCTATGATAAGTTGAATATGCTGCGCCATGTGCGCTTCTTCGGCGATATCAACGGCATGATGGCGCATATGAAGAAGCATGCCGAGATCCTGCGTCCGCGCTTTGAGATCGTGCTCAACAAGCTCGGTGAGAATCTCGACGAGCTCGGTATCATTCGCTACAACCGTCCGCGCGGCGGCTACTTTGTCTGCGTTGACGTCCTCGACGGCACCGCAAAGCGCGTTGTCGCCCTGTGCAAGGAAGCGGGCGTCAATCTGACCGGCGCCGGCGCGACCTATCCCTACGGCAACGATCCGCACGACAGCAACATCCGTATCGCTCCGTCCTTCCCGAGCCTCGAGGATCTCTCGAGCGCGATGGACATCTTCTGCCTGTGCGCCCGCATCGCCGCGCTCGAAAAGCTGAACGCGTAATTATTTCAATCAGAATAACAAGATTAGCGTCCGCGTTTTGCGGACGCTTCAGTTTGTCGAAAAAGTATATCATATAAAACGCAGAACGTTTCCGAGGCTCCCTCTGACGAGGGAGCTGTCGCCGGACACGCGTGTCTGGCGACTGAGGGAGAGATAACGAAACATGACAATGATTCTCCGACTTTTGACTCAAGCCGCATTTTAAGTGCCTTTTTTCACGGTATTGAGTCAATCCTTCTATTTCCTCTTTATCGTCGCGTTATCTCTCCCCTGCATTTTACGTTTATCTCTCTGTGAATCATACTTCTTGCCGCCCCCTCGTCAGAGGGGGCAGGATAGGTTTTTCTACAGTCTGTAGCGTCCGCGTTTTGCGGACGCTTTTTATGCTCAAAAAAGGAGAAATGATTGCAGTGATCAGCACTATCATTCTGAATATAGATATAATATTTCTAACAAAGAATTATAAGTCTATTTTAATTCTACAGTAGAATCAAAATTGCACTTTTTTCTCCAAAAGAACTATGAAAACTTGAAATTCTTGCAAAAGTTTTATTGACTTTTCATGTGTAAGTCTGTATAATTAATCTGTTATTGTGGATTTTTATATTGGTACTTTAGCGCCATATGCACTCAGTACGGTAGAGAATCCGAAAGAAGAACCAAAAAACATGGAGGTCCAAGGCATGAAAAGAATTTCTAAGCCTGTATTCTTCATTGTCGCGATCCTCATCATAGCATTTGCGTTCACGGCGTTCGCCGGAATCAAATACTATGAGGGCGATATCCAAAAGACGGCTGTCAAGGGTATCAGCGACATCAGATGGGGAATCGACATCCGCGGCGGTGTAGAGGCTACCTTTAAGCCCGCAGAAGATATCGACGCCACGGATGAGCAGTTAGACTCTGCGAAATCGATCATTGAAACACGTATGGTCTCTAACGGTATCACCGACTATGAGATTTACGCCGACTACGGCTCCGACCGTATCATCGTCCGTTTCCCGTGGAAAGAGGATGATACCACGTTCGATCCGGTCAGCGCGGTCAACGAGCTCGCGGCTACAGCGAAGCTGACCTTCCGCAACCCGAGCGGTGAGACCGTCATGGACGGTTCTGCCGTAGAGAAGGCGACTGCCGGTATCGACCAGTCTCAGAAATCCGCCGGTCAGTATATCGTTCAGCTTGAACTCAACTCCGAGGGTGCTCAGACCTTTGCGGATATCACAACGCAGTATCTGAACCAGCAGATCGGCATCTACATGGATGAGACCCAGCTCTCTAATCCTACCGTACAGAGCGTGATTTCTGACGGTCATGCTCAGATCACCGGTAACTTTGACGCTGAGAGTGCGACCAAGCTCGCCAACCAGATCAACGGCGGTGCGCTGCCCTTCTCTCTGGAAGCTGCTTCCTACAGCGGTATCAGCCCCACACTGGGTCAGAACTCCCTGACCGCAATGGGCTATGCCGGTATCATCGCGTTCGCGCTGATCGCCCTGTTTATGATCATCAAGTATCGTGTGCCCGGCTTTGTCGCCGTTATCGCGCTCGTCGGTCAGATGGCGCTGGCGGTCGCCGCGATCACCCGTTTCTTCGGCGCGTTCAATTCCTTCACCATGACCCTGCCCGGTATCGCCGGCTTGATCCTGTCAGTCGGTATGGGTGTTGACGCGAACATCATCACCGCTGAGCGTATCAAGGAAGAATTCCGCGCCGGCAAGACGCTTGACAGCGCGATCGAGAAGGGTACCAAGAACTCCCTTACCGCGATCATCGACGGTAACATGACCATCGTCATCGTATCCGTCATCCTGATGCTGGTCTTCGGCCCGTCCAACATCCTCTCCTGGATCTTCGGTGAGTCCACCACCGGTACCATCTACGCTTTCGGTTATACCCTGTTGATGGGTGTTATCTCTAACTTTATCATGGGCGTATGGCTCTCCCGCGTCATGCTCAAGAGCATCTCCGGCGTGAAGTTCCTGCGCAAAGAATGGCTGTTTGGAGGTGCGCGTAAATGAAAAAAGATTTAAACTTTATCGGTAAAAGTAAGATCTTCTTCGGCATTTCGCTCGCGATCATCGCCATCGGTCTTATCTGCAACATCATTTTCGGCGTCACCCTCGACATCCAGTTCAAGGGTGGTACCATCGTCAACTATTCCTATACCGGTGAGATCGATCAGGAAGCGCTCAAGGACGCGATCCAGACCGCGACTCCCGAGCATCAGGTATCCTTCACTATCACCAAGGATATCATGAATAATGAGGCAGATGCTGACGCGTATGCCGTATCCATCCAGTTCTCCGGCAACGAGAGCATCCAGTCCGACGTCATCCAGGGCATCACCACCGCGCTGGAGGAGAAGTTCCCCGACAACAACTTCCAGTACAAAGAGAACTCCTCGGTCGAGGCTTCTATGGGTCTGAAGTTCCTCTTAAAGTGTCTGACCGCGGTTGCGATCGCTTCCGTACTGATGGTCATCTACGTTACCATCCGATTCAAGCGTATCGGCGGTCTGTCCGCAGGTGTGATGGCGCTGGTAGCGCTGTTCCACGATGTGGCGATGATCTACTTTATGTATGTCATCTTCCGCATGCCGATCGACTCGAACTTCATCGCTGTTGTCCTGATGATCATCGGTTATTCGCTGAACGATACCATCGTTATCTACGACCGTGTCCGTGAGGAACGCCGTTTGGCGGGCCCCAAGGCGGATATCGCGGATGTGTTCAACCACAGCGCATCCTCCGTTATGGGGCGTACGATCGCGACATCCGTTACCACCCTCGTGGCGATCGGTACCGTTTACGTTGTAGCGCTGATCTTCAACTTAAGCTCCGTACAGTCTTTCGCGCTGCCGATGATGATCGGTATCGTGTCCGGTTGTTATTCTTCGCTGTGCATTGCGGGTCCCCTCTGGGTACTCTGGAACAAGCGCGGCAAGAAGGGCGAAAAAGCAGAAGCTCCCAAGGCAGAAAAAGCCGAGGCATAAGAAACAATTATCAAGGCACCGTCTTCGGACGGTGCCTTTCTTTGTGTATTGAAGACTGAAGACTGAAAATTGAAAAATGAATAATATAGGTATCTCGCGTATGCTCGATCAATTGATATAATCCCTCCGCATAACAAGGAAATCGATTATTGTTCGAGCGTAGCGAGTAACCACAATTATTCATTTTTCAATTTTCAGTCTTCAGTTTTCAGTAACTTAAAAGATGTTCTCCCACTTCATCAGCTTGGCGTTTTTGATGTCCTGTATCTTTCGTCTCGCACAGGCGGAGGTCGCCAAAAAATCCTCCGTATCGGCTGTCCGCGCGTACTCTCTGAGCATGGCGAGATCAGAGGAAATATGCCCGACCTCGCTGTGGAACATGAAGATGTTGAACATCCCGCTCTGCTTGCGAAAACGGTTGTCGAGCTTTTCTGCCTCAGTCTCGGCATCGAGCACCTCGTTGTGCATCATCTTCTCGTCCGCGTCGTCGAGCATCTTGATATAGGCGTCGGCATTCGAGGTGACATAGACATATTCGACGCCGCCGAGCAGCATCGCCAGCGCGATCATCGCGAGCGCGATCCATCCTCGTTTCATTCGCTTTCCTCCTGTTCCGATTTTTGATCCTGCTCTTGCAGATCCCCGCTTTGGATACCGTTGTCGGTGAGCGCCTCATCCGTGAGAACGCTGAGTGTGCCGTTTGGCTCAATGATCCCCCAGCGCACGGTGCTTTCATCGGCGATATCCTTTTCCCGCAGGAGCGAATAGACATCCTCGCGGCTGATCCGCAGCTTTTTCAGTTGAGAATCGATCATCTTTCCATCCTTGATGATGATGATCGGATGGCCGCAGATCAGGGAGCGGAACCGCTTGCTCTTCATCATCAGCAGCGAGACAAGCAGCTCGATCGCCACGATCACCATGATGGGGACGAGTGAGTTGAGCAGCGGGCGTTCGGCGTTTTCGAGCGGGAGGGAGGCGACCTCCGAGATGATCAGTGTGATCACCAGCTCCGAGGTCTGCATATCGCTGACCTGACGCTTTCCCATCAGACGCACGGCGGCGGTGACGATGATGTAGATCAGGATCGTTCTTATCAGTAATGTGAGCAAAATATTCGCCTCCTGTCACGTGTTTTATTATGTGAAAATACACCAAAAAAATGTATGCAAATTTTGCATGAAAAATTGCATATTTCTTTCAAAGGATTATAAAGATAGGGTGGAGGAGTATAATTACAATGTATACGTTAAAATATTAACCGGTAGTTGATTCGACAGTGTTTATGTCTGTCATGACGCGATATTTTGTTGAGAAAGAAGGCTTATTATGAACAGCAGTCCGTATTCAGTTACATTGAAGCGGCTGATCGATGAGATCGGCTTGACCAGCTACTACATGCCTGTGGACCCCGAGGAGATCCACATCACTGTCACCGACGTCGACCGCCCGGGTCTGGAGCTGGTCGGACACCTCAAATACTATGACAGCCGCTATCTGATCGCCTTCGGACGGACGGAAATGTCGTTCCTTGAATTGGAAAAAAAGCAGACTCAGCTCGAACAGCTTGAGCCGATCATCAGCCAAAAGCCACCCGCAATGATCATCGCGCGTGATATCAAGCCACTCGAGTCGATGATGGAGCTGGCGCGTAAATATATGGTGCCGATCCTCACCACCGCCGACTCCACCTCCGAGGTCGACGCGGCGATCGTTTCCTTCCTGAATGTCGAGCTGGCACAGCGTATCACCCGCCACGGCGTTCTGGTCGAGGTGTACGGCGAAGGTATTTTGCTGATCGGCGACAGCGGCGTCGGTAAATCCGAGACCGCGATCGAGCTGATCAAACGCGGTCATCGCCTGATCGCCGACGACGCGGTCGAGATCAAGCGTGTCTCAAAAAAATCACTGATCGGTTCTTCTCCCGAAAATATTCGCCACTTTATCGAGCTGCGTGGTATCGGCATCATCAACGCCCGCCGCATCTTCGGTATCGGCGCGGTCAAGGTCAGCGAGAAGATCGATCTGGTCATTAACCTTGAGCTGTGGAACAGCAAGAAGGTCTATGACCGCATGGGCATGGATAACGAGTACATGGAGATCCTCGGCATCGAGATCCCCGTCGTCACCATCCCCGTCAAGCCGGGCCGTAACCTTGCGGTCATCATCGAGGTCGCCGCAATGAACCATCGCCAGAAGAAGATGGGCTACAATGGCGCGCAGGAGCTTTTGCAGAACCTCGGCATGGACATCAGCCCCGAGGATATCGGCAAGAAGAAGATTGATACGAATTGGTGAGGAGTTGTCCAAATCTTTGATTTGGTTTACAACTCCCACGCAACAGCGCTCCAAGAATCGGAGCGGGCGATCAAGTCCGCGAACGATGATTGGCTAAGCGCCACTGCGAGGACTTTTCCCATAAGAAGGAGCTTTTCGGGGAATTCGATATCGATCACACTGATTGGCTGAGAGCTACTGCGAGAACATTTCCCATAAGAAGGAGCTTTTCGGGGGATTTGATATCGGCCACACTGATTGGATGAGAGTTATTACCGAATCCCAAAAATGAAAATGAAGCGTTTCCCTTTCATACGAAATGAGTGCGGGCAGGACACGCGTGTCCGCCCGCCATCAACTCCTCACTCCTAACTCCTACCTGAACGAAGCGGTGATTTTATGAAGAATTTAATCGAAAACCTAAACGAAAACAATATATCCTACGTCCTCGACGAGCCCATGTCGGCGCACACGACCTTCAAGATCGGCGGCGCGGCGGATATTCTGATCACGGTCAAGTCGATCGATGAGCTGCAAGCTGCGATCAACGCCTGCAAAGCATCCAACCTCCCCGTGATGATCCTCGGCAACGGCTCCAATCTGTTGGTGTCCGATAACGGCATTGAGGGCGCGGTGATCACACTGGACGGCGATTTCAAGGAGATCACCGTTGACGGCGATATCATCACCTCCGGCGCGGGCGCAAAGCTCAGCCGCCTGTGTAGTGTGGCGCTCGAAAACAGCCTTACCGGGCTGGAATTCGCCTACGGCATCCCCGGTACTGTCGGCGGCGCCATGTACATGAACGCGGGCGCTTACGGCGGTGAGATGAAGGACGTCGCCCTGAGCGTGACGGCATTGACCGCAGACGGTACGATCCGTGAGGTTCCCGCGGAGGATCTGCAGCTCGGCTACCGCACCAGTGTTTTTAAGACAAACGGAGATATTATTCTTTTTTCGAAATATAAATTGGAACAGGGTGACCAAGTCGCCATCAAAGCGAGGATGGATGATGTGATGGATCGCCGCAAAACCAAACAGCCGCTCGAGTTCCCTTCGGCGGGCTCGGTGTTCAAGCGACCCGAGGGCGCGTTTGCCGGCACGCTGATCGAACAATGCGGGCTCAAGGGCAAGACTGTCGGCGGCGCTCAGGTCAGCGAAAAACACGCCGGATTCATCATCAACATCGGCGGTGCGACCTGTGATGATGTGATGGGTCTTGTCAAGATTGTGCAAGATACCGTCAAAGCGGAGACAGGCTACTTCCTCGAGCGCGAGATCATCCGAACCGGCAGAGAATAAAAACTCTTTTACTTGCTTAAGAGTAGGGGAGGGGCTTGCTCCTCCCGAACTTTATTCAACCAATGAGCTAACCCTTCAAAGAAAGGAGCAGTGTATATGGAATTTGTCATTTTGACCGGACTCTCCGGCGCTGGTAAGACCAACGCCCTGCACGCCATGGAAGACAGCGGCTATTATTGCGTTGACAACCTGCCGCCGCTGTTGTTGGATACCTTCTACGACCTGTGCGATAACTCCACCGATAACCGCATGAAAAAGGTAGCCGTGGTAGCGGACGCGCGTTCCGGCGAGATGTTCGCCGATATCCCCGAGGTGCTGTCCAAGCTCCGACTGGAGGGCAAGCAGTTCAAGATTCTCTTTCTTGACGCAAAGCCCAATACATTGCTCGTGCGATTCAAGGGCACCCGCCGCAAGCATCCGCTGATCGGTGAGATCGCCTCCGGCTCGATTGAAGAAGCAGTCGAGCTCGAGAACGAGCTGATGAACGGCGTGAAAGCGATGGCGGACTATGTGGTCGATACGACCTTTATGAATCCGAATGAGCTCAAAGAGCGTGTGACGACCCTGTTCTGTGCGGGTGCTCATGATACTCTGCTTGTCACCTGCGTTTCCTTTGGCTACAAATACGGGATCCCGCCCGAGGCGGATATGGTGCTGGATGTGCGTTGTCTGCCCAATCCCTTTTACATCAAGGAACTGAAATCCCTGACGGGTCTCGATGAACAGGTGCGCAATTACATTTGCAGCTTTGACGTTACCGGCGAGTTCCTTGAGCACCTGTATACGTATATCGATTATCTCCTCACGCTTTACCGCAAGGAGGGCAAGAGTGAGCTGGTGATCGGTGTAGGCTGTACCGGCGGCAAGCACCGTTCCGTCACCGTCGCCCGCATGCTGAACACCCATCTGCTCGAAAACGGACAGAAGTCCGCGATCCATCACCGAGATATCTGGAAAGCATAGGAGAGTTAGGAGTGAGAAGTTAGGAGTTAGGAGTTATGGGAAATGCTTCGCATTTTGGATTCCTATAACGAGAATGAAGCGTTTCCATGGCTAATATTAATAGGTGTGGGCAGAGCCCGCCATAAACTCCTCACTCCTCACTCCTAACTCCTCACTGAGATACTGTAATGTCTTTTTCATCCGATACAAAGCGGGAGATCTGCCAGAAGCTCTCCACCCGTACACCGCTCCAGTACAGCGAGCTGTACGCGATGCTGCTGCTCGGCAGAGAGTTCACTTCCCGCAGCATTATTTTTAAAACAGAAAACGAAGATGTGTTCTCACACTTTGTCTTTTTGATCAGCCGATTGTTCAAGGCAAAGTGCGAGGTAATCGCTCCCCTCAAAGGGGAGACCGGTCGTAATCGCGCATTCACTGTCACCGTGACCTCACCCGAAAAATGCCGCAGGATCTTTGAGCATTACGGACACGAGGATCGCGACGTGAACCTGCGGGTCAACCGCGCCAACATCGATGACGAGGAGGAACAGCGTGCCTTTATCCGCGGCGCTTTCCTCGCCTGCGGTTCCGTTACGGATCCCGAGAAGGCGTATCATCTGGAATTCGCGGTCAGTCACCGCAACCTGTGCATGGATATCTGCCGTCTGGTCGATGAGATCCAGGATTGCGACATCAGTCCCAAGCTGCTGACCCGCGGCGGGAACTACATCGGCTACATCAAGGACAGTGAGCAGATCACCGATCTGCTGACCTATATGGGCGCGGTCGTCGCGTCAATGAATGTGATGGGCACCAAGGCGCTCAAGCAGGTGCGCAATACCGCCAACCGCCGCGCCAATTCCGAGATCGCGAATCTGCAAAAGACCGCTTCAGCGTCCGCCCGACAGATCAAAGCGATCAACAAGCTCAAAAAGGACGGTAGATACAACCTGCTGCCCGAGGAGCTGAAGACGGTGGCGCAGCTCAGATACGATTATCCCGAGCTGACGCTCCGCGATCTGGGCGCAAAGCTCGATCCACCGATCTCCCGCAGCGGTGTGAATCACCGACTGGAAAAAATCATCCGCCTCGCCGAGGAGGATGAAAGAACTCAATAAATTGCAGGGATGAGCGTTGCTTGTCTGCGGAGGACGAAAGGCCATCCCTACATCAGTGACAGAAAGAGGAAACCCCATGGCTGAACTGAATGACAAAATGGATTTTGAAGAAGCGTACGCCGCACTGCGTGAGGTCGTTGCACAACTTGAAGATCCGAAGAACAAGATCGAAGACAACATCGCTTTATATGAGAAAGCGTGCCGTTTGGTGCTTCTTTGCCGTCGCAAGCTCGACGAAGCAAAGATGCAGATCACCGATATTAACGAACGTATCGCGCAGCTCAAGGACAGCGGCGACACCATTTTTGAGGAAGAATCATGAAAGATTACGTGAAAGAAATAGAAGCCGCTATTGAGCGGTACATCCCGCAGGAAAAGGTAGCGGAGCAGCAGCTGATCGACGCGGTGCGCTATTCGCTCAATCTCAAGGGCAAGCGTGTGCGCCCCTCGCTGACGCTGGCGTTCGCCGAATTATGCGGCGGATCGGTCGACGCCGCGATGCCGTTCGCGTGCGCGGTGGAGATGGTACATACCTATTCACTGATCCACGACGATCTGCCCTGCATGGATAACGATGATTTCAGACGCGGACAACCCTCGAATCATAAAGTGTTCGGCGAGAATATCGCCCTGTTAGCGGGTGACGCTTTGCAAAGCATGGCGTATACCACTATGCTCAGCGACGAGGCGGTAGCCGCGGTCGGCGGAGCAAGAGCCGCTCGTGCCGCGCGTATCTTAGCCGAAAAATCGGGCTTGCTCGGCATGGTGGGCGGTCAGGTGATCGATCTGTCGATGGAGCACAAAACCGTCGATATCGACCTCGTCCGACTCATGGAAGAGAAAAAGACCGCCAATCTGATCGAAGCCGCCTGCATGATGGGCTGTGTCGTCGCGGGCGCTGAGGAAGAAAAGATCAACGCCGCCGAGCGATACGCTCATGCTATCGGTCTGGCGTTCCAGATCGTGGATGATATCCTCGACGTGACCTCGACCGCCGAAGAACTCGGCAAGCCGATCGGCAGTGACGTCGACAACGAGAAGAACACCTTTATGTCGCTGCTCGGCATCGAGCGCTGTCGCGAGTCGGTCGCATGGCTCACCGAAGAAGCGATCGACGCGCTGAATGTTTTTGACGGCGACACCAAGGATCTGGCAGATTTTGCCGTCGCCTTGGCAAACAGAAAAAAATAATCAATCTACCTATTATCGTTGGGGAGGGGCTTGCTCCTCCCGCACGCATGATTTGCGGAATACTTCCGTGGAATCGGTGTTAATTGCATTGAATGATAGAGAATACAGAGTTTAATCATTATGTCATACGAGATTTTGTCAAAAATTGAATCTCCCGCCGACGTCAAGGCGCTTTCCGCCGAACAGCTCGATCAGCTTTGTGACGAGATCCGCGAAAAGCTCATCGACGTGGTGTCGGTCAACGGCGGCCATCTGTCCTCCAACCTCGGTGTGGTGGAGCTGACAGTGGCGCTGCATCGGGTATTCGATTGCCCCGCCGACAGCATTGTGTTCGATGTCGGTCACCAGAGCTATACCCACAAGATGCTCACAGGTCGCTACAACGAGATCGATACGATCCGCCGCGAGGGCGGGCTGTCGGGCTTTCCCAAGCGTTGTGAGAGCGCATATGACGCGTTCAACGCGGGTCATGCCTCCACCTCAATCTCCGCGGCGCTCGGCATCGCGAAGGCGAAGCTCTTAACGGGAGATCCCTCCTATACGATCGCCGTGATCGGCGACGGCTCGCTGACGGGCGGCATGGCGTATGAAGGGCTGAATAACGCCGGTCAGCACAAAAAGAATTTTATCGTGATACTCAACGATAACCGCATGTCTATCAGCCGCAACGTCGGCGCGATGGCGCGATATCTTTCCTCGATACGGATGCAGCCGTGGTATCGGCGCTTAAAGCGCGGTACCGAGCGCGCGTTGTCGAAGATTCCGCTCCTGGGCAGACCGATCGGCAATGTGCTCAAGCGCTCCAAGTCAAAGGTCAAGCATGTGATGTACCGTCACACCATCTTCGATAAGCTGGGGCTCTCCTACTACGGTCCCGTCGACGGTCATAACATGGAAGAGCTGACGAACGCGCTGAACACCGTTAAGCAGTCCAAGGATCCCGCTCTGCTCCATGTGGTGACCAAAAAGGGCAAGGGCTATAAATACGCGGAGGATGATTCCGCGTCCTACCACGGCGTCGGCTCCTTCAACATCGACACCGGTGAGCCGATCAGCTCCGACAAGAACTTCTCCGCTGTATTCGGCGAAAAGCTCTGCGAATTGGCACAGGCGGATCAGCGTGTCTGCGCGGTGACTGCCGCGATGCGCACGGGTACGGGCTTGGTGGATTTCGCAAAGCTCTATCGTGACCGCTTCTTTGACGTCGGCATTGCCGAGGAGCACGCGGTCACCTTCGCCGCGGGTCTGGCGGTTAACGGCATGTTGCCGGTATTCGCGGTGTACTCGACCTTTTTACAGCGCAGTTACGACCAGTTGATCCACGATGTTTCCATGCAGCACGCCCATCTGGTGCTCGGCATCGACCGTGCCGGTGTAGTCGGCGAGGACGGCGAGACCCATCAGGGCTTGTTCGATGTGTCGATGCTCAACGCGATCCCCGATACCACGATCTACTCGCCGTGCTACTTTGACGGTATGGAAAGCGCGCTGACGGCAGCGCTGTTCGACTGCGAGGGCTTAGCGGCGGTGCGCTATCCGCGCGGCAGCGAGGGAACAAAGCCCGAGGGCTATCCCATCGAAAACCTGAATTATGATATTTTCGGCGATCAGGACGCCGACACCCTGCTGATCACCTACGGCAGGCTGTTCAACGAGGCGGTCGAAGCGCGACAGATATTGCAACAACAGGGCAAAAAGCTCTGTATCCTCAAGCTCTGCCGCATCAAGCCGATCGACAATGAGGCGGTGCGATCTGCCGCCGACTATCCGCATATTCGCTTCTTTGAAGAGGGCATGGCAAGCGGCGGTACGGCGCAACTGTTCCGCACGATGCTGGATGACCTCGGTTACAGAGGCGATTACCGGGTGACCGCTGTTGATGATCGCTATGTGCCGCACGCTTCCGTGAAGAATACGCTGAAAAACCTCGGCTTCGACGCTCAGTCAATGGCGCGATCCGTACAGCTTGGTGAAGAGGTGAGCGGATGAAGAAACGGCTGGATGTTCTGTTAGTGGAAAAAGGCTTTTTTGAAAGCCGTGAAAAGGCGAAGGCGGTCATCATGTCGGGCTGTGTTTACGTCAATAACCAAAAGGCGGATAAGGCGGGCTCGAATTATGATGAGAACGCCGCCGTTGAGGTGCGCGACAACCGCATGCGCTATGTATCGCGCGGCGGCTATAAGCTCGAAAAGGCGATGGAGGTCTTTCCGATTGCGCTCGACGGCAAGGTGACGATGGATATCGGCGCTTCGACCGGCGGCTTCACCGATTGCATGCTCCAAAACGGCGCCAAAAAGGTCTATGCCGTTGACGTCGGCTACGGTCAGCTGGCGTGGAAGCTCAGAAACGATGAACGCGTCGTCAACCTCGAGCGCACCAATATGCGCTATGTCACCTGTGAGCAGGTGCCCGAGGCGGTGGATTTCTTCTCCGTCGACGTCGCCTTTATCTCGCTGAAGCTGATCCTTCCCGCCGCACGCGGTGTGTGCGCCGACGACGCGCAGGCGGTCTGTCTGATCAAACCGCAGTTTGAGGCAGGGCGCGAGAACGTCGGCAAAAACGGCGTGGTGCGCGACCAAAAGGTACACCAAAGCGTCGTGCAGGAGATCATTGACTTCTGCCTGCAAAACGGTTTTTCCGTCTGCGGACTGGACTATTCGCCCATCAAGGGGCCGCAGGGGAATATCGAATACTTACTGTATATCAAGCGCTCTGATACGCCCGAGAACCTTCTTACGGCAACTGCTGCCGAGGTGGTCACGGCATCGCATGAGGCGCTCGATCAATAAATATCGGTGTCGTTCAGGGTGCGATACGACGAAAGGTTCACGCCGCATCAGCGACATCGAAAATCCGGGGGAACCTATGAAAATATCCCTGATAGTTAACAAAGATAAGGCGCTCGCCATGGACGCGGCACAACGTGTCGTCAAAGAGCTCGCTCCATTCGATGTCGAGCTTTTGTCCTGCGAGGATTGTCCCGTAGCGGGGACAAGGGTGATGTCTTCGGCTGAGGAGATCATCCGCGCATGTGATATCGCGGTGACGGTCGGCGGCGACGGCACCATCATCCATAACGCGAAATACGCCGCATTATATGATAAGCCTCTTTTGGGCATCAATCTCGGCAGGGTCGGCTTTGTCGCCAACATCGAGCCCGACGAGATGGATGAGCTCAAAAAACTCGTGACCGGCGAGTACCGCATCCAGAAGCGGATGCTGCTCGAGATCACTGTGGATAAGGACGGTGAACAGCGCCGTATGACCGCGGTGAATGAAGCGGTCATCCATCGCGACACCCTCGCGAATATGGTCGATATTTCTGTCGAGCTCGACGGCGAGCGGATCATCTCCTATCGTGCCGACGGCATGATGTTTTCCACCCCCACGGGCTCGACGGCATATTCCTTCTCTGCCGGCGGTCCCGTCATCGAGCCGGATATGAACTGTATCCTGCTCACGCCCATCTGTCCGCACGCTTTGACGTCGCGACAGGTGGTCTTTACCGAGGACGCTGTGCTCTCCGCGCGTGTCCACCCTGAGTCCACCCTCAAATGTTATATGACGGTGGACGGTCAGAATCACATCCCCATCTCCTCTGACGATATCATCACGGTGAGGAAGTCACCGAAAGCGTTACAGCTGATTATTTTGAAAGAGAAGAATTTTTATACGCTTCTCAACGAAAAACTAAAGGAGTTCTAATGGAAATGAAAACGACAAGACACAACAAAATTTTGGAGCTGATCAACAAGTATCCGATCACTACGCAGGAAGAGTTGATCGATTATCTGCGCAAGGAAGGCTATGATGTGACCCAGTCTACCGTATCGCGCGATATCAAACAGCTTCGCCTGACCAAGACCCTTTTGCCCGACGGTAAGTACCGTTATCAGGCGTCGCCCAGCTCCGAAAAGGGCGCGAAGAATAATTTCAGAACCATTTTCTCGTCCTCTGTCATCTCGGTGGAAAACGCCGAGAACATCGTTGTGGTCAAGACCTTCAGCGGTATGGCGCAGGCGGCATGTGCCGCGTTGGATATGATGTCCTTTGACATGATCCTCGGCACACTGGCGGGTGAGGACACCATCCTCGTCGTCTGCAAGGACGCCGAACATGCCGAAGCCTGCTGTGAGGAATTCAAAACATTTCTTTCATAAACCAGTCAATTCATCCGCGGTGGTGTGATCTCATACCGCCCGGATATCACATAGAAGGAACAACATATGCTGACTAACCTTTATATCGAGAATATAGCGGTTATTGAAAAAAGTAATATCGATTTTACACATGGACTAAATGTGCTGACCGGTGAGACGGGCGCCGGTAAAAGTATCGTGATCGACGCGATCAACGCGGTGCTCGGTAAGCGTTCTTCACGCGGGATGATCCGCACGGGCGCCGACGCCGCCTATGTCAGCGCGACCTTTGAGGAGCTCTCCGAGCTGGTGCATAAAAAGCTCAGCGCAATGGGCTATTCCGCCGAGGACGGTTCGCTGATCCTCTCGCGTGAGCTGTCGGCTTCGGGCAAGAATACCTGCCGCATCAACTCCCGACCCGCGACGGTCGCCGCGCTGAAAGAGCTGGGCGAGTATTTGATCAATATCCACGGTCAGAACGACAATCTCGAGCTGATGAATCCCGCCCTGCATATCGTCTATATCGACGCGCTCGCGGATATCGGTGAGCGGCTTGCCGCTTATCGCGGGCTCTATCGTGAACTGAGGGCAGTGGAGGAGGAGCTCAGCTCCGCCGATACCGACGAGAGCGAGCGCCTCAGACGTATGGACTTGCTGTCGTTCCAGATCACGGAGCTCGAGGATGCGGAGATCACCGTCGGCGAGTATGACGCGCTCAGCGAGGAGCGCAACGCCCTGCAAAACCGTGAAAAGATCGCCAAGGAGCTGATGCGCGCGCGTATCGCGCTGGACGGCGACGACGAGGTGGACGGCGTACTCCGTATGACGGATGACGCCGCGACGAGCGTGATGAACGCTTCGCGGTATCTCGGCACCTTAGAGGGCGCCGCCGATCGGCTTTCCTCCGCGCTGTATGAGCTGCAGGAGATCTCTCGTGAACTCGAGGGCGCGATGGACGATATCGACGCCGATCCGCACCGCTTGGAAGAGATCGAGGAACGGCTCGACCTCTTGTATCGCCTGCGCCATAAGTACGGCGACAGCGAAGAAGAGCTGCTTGCCTATCTCGATCATGCGAAAAAAGAATTAAACGCCCTGAGCGATTACGCGTTCAATCGTGAACAGCTCGAAAAGCGCAGGGATGAACTATATAACAGTGCGTATAATTCTGCAAAAGAATTATCTGACATCCGCAAAAAGGTCTGCGCAACCTTCCGCGAGAGTGTGGAGCGTGAGATGGCGTTCCTGCTGATGCCCGACGTTCGTTTGGAGATCCAACACGAAGAGGTTGAGATGAACACCCGCGGCATTGACAAGATCGAGTTTTTGATCTCCGTCAACCCCGGCGAGGAACCCAAGCCCGTCAGCAAGATCGCCTCGGGCGGTGAGCTGTCGCGTATGATGCTCGCGATCAAGACCGTACTCTCCCGCGCGGATTTTGTGCAGACGCTGATCTTTGACGAGATCGACACCGGTATCTCCGGCTCAGCCGCCGATCGGGTAGGCAAGAAGCTCCATCAGCTTTCTGCCGACAGCCAGGTGCTGTGCGTGACCCATCAGGCGCAGATCGCCGCCTTTGCCGATAACCACCTGTTCATCAGCAAGAGCGTGCACGACGAGCGCACCTTTACGCAGGTCGATTCTCTGGATGAACAGGGCAGAGTCAGGGAACTCGCGCGGATCGTCGGCGGCGAACAGATCACCGACAGTGCGCTCAACCACGCAAAACAACTGTTGAATACCGCGAGAGAATGATCTTCTCTCAATCATATAAGGAGTAGTAGATGAAAAAATGGGTGACCCGAAAACTGAATAAAGACAACGCGGTCTCCATCTCTCAGCGCTATGACCTGCCCATGCTGATCGCCATGCTGCTCGATATTCGCGGCATCACACAGGAGGATGAGATCGTCGACTTTCTGTCGAATGAGACCCTCACCGCCTCACCGTTCGAGATCAAGGATATGGATAAGGCGGTCGAGCGGATCCAAGCGGCGATCGAAGAAGGCGAACGCATCTGTGTCTACGGCGACTTTGACGCCGACGGCGTTACCTCGACCGCGCTGCTGTACTCCTATCTTTCCGATATCGGCGCGGACGCGATGTATTATATCCCCTCGCGTGAGACCGAGGGCTACGGCATGCACCGCGAGTCGATCGACCGACTGTATGAGCGCGGCGTCAAGCTGATCATCACCGTCGATAACGGCGTTGCCGCCGTGGATGAGGTGGCATACGCCAAAACGCTCGGGATCGACACCGTCATCACTGATCATCACGCGATCCCCGAGACCATGCCCGACGCGGTCGCGGTGGTCGATCTGCATCGTCCCGATTGCAATAGTTCTTTTAAAGAATTATCGGGCGTCGGCGTCGCCTTCAAGCTGGTACAGGCGATCGAGGGCGAGTATGCCGATGTAGAGGGGCTGTTGGAGAATTACTCCGACCTTGCCGCGGTCGGCACCGTGGGCGATATCGTCACCCTGCACGGTGAGAACCGCGTGTTGGTCAAAAACGGGCTGCGCCATATCAACAACGGCGACCGCTTGGGTATCGCCGCACTGATCGAGGACGCGGGGCTGAGCGGCAAGCATATCTCCGCGGGCAATCTGAGCTTTACTTTGGTGCCGCGCATCAACGCCGGAGGACGGCTGGGATTGTCCCAAAAATCCGTCACGATGCTGTTGACGGATGATGAGGAATACGCGGCGGACATTGCCGCGGAGCTGAGCTCCGACAACACGGAGCGTCAGCAGATCGAGCGCGACATCCTCGGCGAGATCGACGCAATGATAAGGCAGGATCCCTCACTGGTGAACAACCCGATCATCGTTGTCTACGGTGAGGGCTGGCACAAGGGCGTGATCGGCATCGTCGCCTCGCGCATCAAAGAGGTGTACGCCAAGCCCGCCGTGGTGATCTCTATGGAGGGCGACGTGTGCCGCGCGTCCGGCAGATCGGTCAGCGGCTTCTCACTGATCGACGCGGTATTCTCCTGCTCCGACATCCTCACCCAATGCGGCGGCCATCCGATGGCGGTCGGCTTTGGGATCAAGCGCCATCAAATCGAAAGCTTCATTCAGCGAATCAACCGCTATACCTTGACCCATCCCGTCCCTCAGCCGGTGCTGGAGCTGGACTGCAAGCTCAACCCCGCACAGCTGAGTGTGGAGCTGGCACGGGGACTTTCTCTGCTCGAACCCTTCGGTGCGGGCAATCCCACGCCGCTGTTCGGGCTGTACAACATGACCCTGCGCGATATCCGTGAGATCGGCGGCGGCAAGCACCTGCGCCTGACCCTGTCACGCGGTGAGAGCACGGTCTACGCCCTGCGCTTCTCCACAACGCTTGCGGAATTCCCCTACAATGTCGGCGATGTGGTCGATCTGGCGGTTACGCTGGATATTAATACCTATAATAACAATGAGAGTCTGTCGATCTTCATTCGCGCCATGCGGTTTGCGGATCGGGAAGAGGAGGAGATGCTCCGCTCCAAAGAATGCTTTGAGCGCTTTTGCCGCGGCGAGATCATCTCGGCGGATGAAGCCAAATCGCTCCTGCCCGATCGTTCCGAGTTTGCCGTTGTCTATCGCTTCCTCAGAGCGAACGGCGGCTATCGCTATTCATTCGACAGCCTGTTGTACCGGATCAGCTCCGATATCGGCTACGGAAAGCTGCGGGTCATTCTGGAGTGCATGAACGAGCTGCGGCTGATCGAGATCGACGAAGGTATGTATGACTTTTCTATCCGGATGTGTGAGGTCGGCGCAAAGGTCGATCTGGATACATCCGTTATCATCACAAAACTCAGGGAGGTGAGCTTGGATGAGTGACGTAGTCCATTATCAGGATTTTGATGAACTGTTGTCGCTGCTTGATAAAAGTAACGTCAGGTATAACAAAAAGAAGATCAAGAAGGCGTATGAGTTCGCGAACCTCGCCCACGGTGATCAGCGCCGTGTGTCGGGCGTTCCGTTCATTCTGCATCCTACCTCGGTCGCCTGTATTCTGGCGGAAATGGGCATGGATACCGATTCGATCGTAGCGGCGTTGCTGCACGATACCGTCGAGGATACCGACGTCACCCTCGAGCAGGTCGGCGACGCGTTCGGCGAAGAGGTCATGAACCTCGTCGACGGTCTGACCAAGATCAGTAAGATCAAGTTCACCGACCGTGAGGAACGTCAGGCGGAGAATGTCCGCAAGATGCTGATCGCGATGAGCAACGATATCCGCGTGATCATCGTCAAGCTCGCCGACCGTCTGCATAATATGCGCACCATCGAGTGCGTCAAGGATCAGAAGCGACGTGACAAGGCGCTTGAGTGCATGGAGGTCTATGCCCCGATCGCTCACCGACTCGGTATGAAGGCGATCAAGGATGAATTAGAGGATCTCTCCATGCGCTATCTCGATCCCGTCGCTTATCACGAGATCGAAACGCAGCTACAATTGACCGAGAATGAGCGCAACGCCTTTATCGAGGAGATCAAGCGGCAGATCCTGGATAAGATCGGCTTTTCCATCTCGCACGTTACCATCGAGGGACGCGTCAAGTCGGTCGTGTCCATCTATCGCAAGACCTATATGCAGGGGCGTGACGTTGACCAGATCTTCGATGTGTTCGCGGTACGCGTGATCGTCAACACGATCGGCGACTGCTACAACGTCCTCGGTCTGGTACACGATATCTTCACCCCGCTGCCCAACCGCTTCAAGGACTATATCTCCACCCCCAAGGCGAATATGTACCAGAGCCTGCACACCACGGTGTTCGGGCAGAACGGTATCCCCTTCGAGGTGCAGATCCGCACCTACGAGATGCACCATACCGCTGAATACGGTATCGCGGCGCACTGGAAGTATAAGCTCAAGCTGCGCGGCGGCAAGCAGGATAATCTGGCGGAAAATCTTGCGTGGATCCGCAAGATGATCGAGGTACAGAACGACGCCGAGGACGCCGAGGATATCGTCAAAACCATCAAATACGATCTCTCCACCAACGAGGTCTATGTCTTTACCCCCAAGGGCGACATCATCAATCTGCCCGCGGGCGCTACGGTCATCGATATGGCGTACGCGATCCATTCGGGCGTCGGTAACCGCATGGTCGGTGCCAAGGTCAACGGCCGTATCGTCCCGATCGACTACAAGGTCAAGAACGGCGATATCGTCGAGATCCTGACCCAGAAGGAGGGCAACGGTCCCAAGCGTGACTGGCTCAAGATCGTCAAGACCAACTCCGCGCGTACCAAGATCCGCCAGTGGTTCAAGAAAGAGCGCCGTGAGGAGAATATCGCCGAGGGTAAGACGATGTTTGAGCACGAGTGCAAGAAGGCAGGTATGCAGTTTGCCGATGAGGATCTGGAAGAGTGTATGCAGCCGATCATCCAGCGCCATCACTGTAACTCGATCGACGATTTTTACGCGTCCATCGGTTACGGCGGTATCCAGCTCTGGAAGATCATGCCGCGCGTCAAGGAGATCTATACCAATAAATACAAGAAATCCGATGAACCGCTCAAGCCCATCACCGAGGAGCGCAGCTCCAAGCGCAAGAAGCACGTCGGCTCGGGCGTTACTGTCGAGGGTCTCGACGACTGCCTGATCAAGTTCTCTCGCTGCTGTAATCCGCTGCCGGGCGACGAGATCATCGGCTATATCACCCGCGGCTTCGGCGTGAGTATCCACAAGCGCAGCTGCACCAACGTGCCCGACGATACCGCTCAGTGCGAAGAGCCCGAGCGTTGGGTCAGCGCCCACTGGGATGATGAGATCCACGAGAGTTTCCAGAGCACCTTGGAGATCGTCTGCAACGACCGCACCGGTTTCCTTGCCGACGTCACCCGCGAGCTGTCCAATATGCGGATCTTCATCCATATGCTCAACTCACGCGAGCTCAAGGATAATCAGGCGATGGTGACCGTCACCATCGAGATCAACAACATGGATCACCTGCGTTTGGTCATGGCGCATTTGGCGCAGATCAACGGCATCGTTTCCATCACGAGAATCTAATTCGGTGAATGGTGAACGGTGAATGGTGAATGGTGTCGGGAAAGCCTGACATGAGGTCAGGCTTTTGGATCGATAGTTTCTTTTTTATTTGAAAACGTGCGTTTGTAAGGGAGGGACATGATCCTCCCGAAAACGGAGAAATGAGGGGTTAACCATGAAAGCAGTGATCCAGCGCGTCACGCGTGCGAATGTGACCGTTGACGGAGAAAGGGTCTCCGCCATTGAGAATGGCTTGCTGATCCTGCTCGGCGTCGCTCAGGGCGATACCGAGCGTGACGCACAGGTGCTCGCCGACAAGATCGTCAATCTGCGCATTTTCAGTGACAGCGACGACAAGATGAATCTCAGTCTGCTGACTACGAACGGTTCAGCGCTGGTGGTGTCACAGTTCACCTTATGCGCGAACTGCTCCCACGGTAGGCGACCCGATTTCTTCGGCGCGGCTAAGCCGGATTTGGCGAATGAATTATACGAATATTTCTGTAAAAGAATCAAAACGGCGGGTGTACCCGACGTACAAAAGGGCGTTTTCGGCGCGGATATGAAGGTCGAATTGCTCAACGACGGACCCGTCACCATCATGATCGACAGCGGGGAGCTGAAAAAATGATGAATATCACTTGTTTTGTGATCGGCATGATCGGCACAAATGTATATCTGATCCAAGATGAAGCGACCGGAAAGCTGGCGGTGATCGATCCCGCCGACCATTCCGATAAACTGCTCGAGCAGATCGAAGAACACGGCGGCGATGTAGCCTACATCCTGCTGACCCACGGGCATTATGACCATATCATGGGTGTGGCGGAGCTGTGCGAAAAATATCATCCCACCGTCTGTGCCGCTCGCGTCGAACTTCCTGTCATCGAGGAGCCGAGCTACAATCTGTCACAACCTCACGGCATCACGATTGCGCCCTTTACGGTCGACAGAGCGCTGGAGGACGGCGATACCATCCTGCTGGGTGAGACAGAGCTGCGCTTTATGCTGACCCCCGGTCATACGATGGGCAGCGGCTGTTATATCGCCGATGACTGCATTTTCTCGGGCGACACCCTCTTCTGCACGAGTGTGGGGCGTACCGATTTCCCGACCGCGTCCATGCGGGATATGATGCAGTCTGTTGAACGTCTCAAAAATCTGGACGGCGATTACAACGTCTATCCCGGACACGATATGTTCACGACCCTCGAGAGAGAAAGAAAGCATAATCCCTTTATGCAATAACAGTAATCAGTAATCAGTGATCAGTGGTCAGTTGATTACTATCAAACAGGTGCGGGTGTCCCGCCCGCCACTATTCACTAATCTATGAATCTATATATCGACAATCACAAATACCATTATGAAATGGAAAACCTATGCCGCGCCTTCCTCTTTACCGAGGAGGTCGCGGTGTTGCACGAATATGCGGCGTTATCTGTGCCCTATGTGCTGACCTCGGTGCGTGACGAGGTGCGCGTCGAGCTGTGCACCGACACATTCCGCAAGGCATTGTCAGCTCCCCTGAGCGACGATGACGAGCTGACGATGGGGCGGCTGCTCTATCGGCTTCTCAGTCAGGCGTATGACCGCGAGCTGCCGTGGGGCATCCTCACCGGCGTGCGCCCGATCAAGCTCTTTTCCCGCCTCTGCGACAGGGCCGGGGAAGAGGAAGCGCGCCGCTATTTTCGCGATACGCTCTTTGTCAGCGGCGAGAAGATCGCATTGGCACAGCAGGTACGAAAGAATCAGCAGGTCATCCTGTCGCGTTCCGACCGCCGCTCCTTTTCACTGTATGTGAGTATTCCGTTTTGTCCGACGCGATGCAACTACTGCTCCTTTGTCAGTCAAACGGTCGAAAAGGCGAAGAAGCTGATCGGCGAATACCTGCCCCTCTTGTTGTCCGAGATCCGTTATACGGCGGAGCTTGCCAAGGAGCTGGGCTTGCGGTGCGAATCCGTCTACATCGGCGGCGGCACACCCACGACCCTGAGCGCCGAGCAGCTCGATCTGCTGCTCAATGAGATCGAGGCGGATATCGATCTCTCCGATTGTGCCGAGTTCACCGTAGAAGCGGGTCGCCCCGACACCGTGACACGCGAAAAGCTGCTCGCGTTAAAAAAGCACCGGGTCACGCGAATCTCAATCAATCCCCAGACCTTCAACGACAGCGTGTTGGAGCGCATCGGTCGCAAGCACACGGCACAGCAGACGATCGACGCTTTTCATTTGGCACGTGAGCTGGGCTTTGATAATATCAATATGGATCTGATCGCGGGGTTGACCTCCGATACGCCCGAGAGCTTCGCGCGAACGCTCGATATCGTGCAAAGTCTGGATCCCGAGAGCGTCACGGTGCATACCCTCGCCGTCAAGCGATCCGCCCGACTGAATTCGTCGGACGCGGTTAAGGAGCAGGAGTATACCGCGCGGATGCTCGATGACGCGACAACGCGCCTGACCGAGGGCGGTTGGGAGCCGTATTACCTCTACCGCCAGAGTAAGATGCTCTCGAATCTTGAGAACACCGGATGGGCAAAGCCGGGGTATTTCAGCCCCTATAATGTCTACATGATGGAGGAAACCCATTCGATCCTCGCCTGCGGAGCGGGAGCGGTCAGCAAGCTCCGCGACGCTGATTCCGACTATATCGAGCGCATATTTAACTTCAAATATCCGTATGAATATATCAGCCGTTTTGACGAGATGATACAGCGCAAAGCGCGTGTACGCTCATTTTATGGTGAATACAACAAATCATAGATAAAACGGTTGAATTCTCACATCTACTGTGATAAAATACCTCTTTGATAAGTCAGACTCCCGGAAGGACATAATCATTACGTTAAGAAAAGGAATCTCGCTGAGCTCGAGCAATTGATACAATTCCTCAGTCGCCCGACACGCGTGTCCGGCGACAGCTCCTTTTACCAAAAGGAGCCTTCTTAACGAAATGACATGACCAAAAGGAGCGAATGACGCGCTTCTCCCCGGAGAGAAGAAAAAACGGAGCGATGTTATGAACAACAACGACAGTTTCAGTAAGAATACGTCAAAAACCTTTTTAAAGGGCGCGATGATCATGACCGTCAGCATGGTCGTGGTCAAGGTGCTCGGCATGCTGTACAAGATCTTCCTTTACCGTATGTTTGCCGCTTATGATGACGTGGCGGGCTTCTCGATGAGTAGCGTCGGTATCGGTTTGCTGAGCAACGCCTACGAGGTTTACACCCCGCTTTTCGCGTTGGCGACGGCGGGATTTCCGATCGCGGTATCGCGCCTGATCGCGGAGAGCATCACGCAAAAGCGGTATCGGGATGTGGACGTCATCTATAAAACATCCAAAAAGTTCTTTATCTCGATGGGTGCGATCTGCTTTGCGCTGATGATCGGTATCAGCTTCATCTATGTACAGCTGATCAAGTCGCCTGATTCGATCTACGCGATGATGACGCTGGCGCCGTCGATCTTCATCGGCTGTCTGGTCGCGATCTACCGCGGCTACTTTGAGGGACAGCGCAACATGTTCCCCACCGCCTGCAGCGAAGTCATCGAGATGCTGGTCAAGGTCATCAGCGGTCTGGCAATGGGCTTTTTGGTGATGAAGTTCGGCATGGATGAATTCGGCGCAAAGGGAACAGTGTTCGGCAAGGTGTATCCCTCGCCCGAGATGGCGATGCAGCGGCTGCTCGCGTATTCCGTCGCGGCGGCGATCGCGGGCATCGCGCTGGGCTCTTTGTTCGCGTTTTTGTTCCTGCGCATCTATTATGCCAAGCACAAGTTTATCGTCACCGACGAGATGTATCATGATTCGGTCGACGCACGTACGCAGGGCGAGACCTTCCGTATCCTGCGCAACACCGCCATCCCGATCATCCTCTCGGCGTTCATCATGAATATCTCCACGACCATCGACGCGGTCGTGATCCAGAATGTCTTGTACAACACCTGCCGCGTGAATCTCGACGGACTGATCTCGCAGTTCGATCCGAAGTATTCGGCGGAGCTGTATAACATGGTACAGGGTGAGGAGATCAAGCTGCATACCTCGCTGTGGGGCTGCTTTGCCAACGCCCTGCCGCTGATGCAGCTGGTCACCACGGTCACCCAGGTGTTCGGCACCTCGGCATTGCCGAATGTGACCGCCGCCTATACCTCGGGTGACAAAAAGGAGCTCAAGCAGAGTATGGAGACCGTCATCAAGCTGACCATGATCTTTACCCTGCCCGCGGGACTCTCACTGTTCGCGTTGGCGAATCCGATCATCACACTGCTCTACGGCGGCGGATTCGAGGCGGAGGTCTCTGCTTCCATCCTGCGGCTGATGGGCTTCTCTTGCATCGTCGTCGCCGCATCCACACCGGTGATGAGCATGCTGCAGAGTTTAGGCAAGGTCAATCTGCCGCTGATCCTCTGCTCCATCGCGATGGTGCTCAAGATCTCGACCAACTACCTCTTCGTCAGCATGGCGGAGCTGAATGTCACCGGCGCCGCGATCGGCTCACTGGTTGCGTTCACCTTTGTCTTTGTCGTCGGTATGTACCTGCTCATCAAGCACTCCAAGGTCAGACCCGACTTTATCAATACGATCTTAAAGCCCTTTATCTGCGGTGCGATCTGTGCGGCTACAGCGTTCGGCGTATATACGCTGCTCAACCGCTTTGTCAGCTATGTGATCGCGCTGATGGTTGCGATCGTGGTAGCGGTCATTGTTTACATCATTGTACTGATGCTGATCAAGACCTTTGATAAAGAAGAAATCTATATGCTGCCAAAAGGCAACAATCTTGTAACAATTCTTGAAAAACTCCACTTATTAAGGTAATATAAACTATGAAGCGGGTTATGGCCGCTTTTTGGAGAAATTATGGATTTTCAGTACAAAGAAACATATAATATTTCCGATCTGATCCACATCATGCGGATCCTGCGCGCTCCCGACGGATGCCCCTGGGACAGGGTGCAGACGCACGAGAGCATCCGGCAGAATTTCATCGAAGAGACCTATGAGGCGGTCGAGGCGATCGACAAGGGGGATTCACCCCTGCTCAGGGAGGAGCTCGGCGATGTGCTGATGCAGGTGATTTTCCATTCCCTGATGGAGGAGGAAGCAGGACGTTTCGATTTTGACGACGTCTGTAACGATGTGTGTCAAAAGCTGATCATCCGTCATCCCCATGTCTTCGGTAATATCGAAGCCGATACCCCGGAAGAGGTGCTCAAAAACTGGGACGCTATCAAGATGCAGACCAAGTCGCAGAAGAGCACAGCCGATTCCGTAGACGACGTAGCGCGATCCCTTCCGGCGCTCATGCGTGCCCAAAAGGTGCAGAAGCGCTCCGCCAAGTCGGGGATGGACTTCCGCTCTGCCGAAGAAGCCGCCGCCAAGGTACCCGAGGAACAGCGCGAGCTGTTCGCGGCGATCAACAGCGGCGACAAGGCGAAGATCGAAGAAGAACTGGGCGATCTCTTGTTCTCGGTCGTCAACATCGCGCGGTTTGCCGGTGTGGACGCGGAACAGGCGCTCTATCGCTCGACCGACAAATTCGCCAAGCGTTTTCGTGCGGTGGAGACGCTCGCAAAAGAGCGCGGCATCGATATGAAAAACGCTCCCGATTCGTTAATCGATTCCCTCTGGGAAGAAATTAAATAAATAACAAGCGGAATCTCCGCAAAAAAATTATTGGAGGAAACTAAAATGAAAAAGTCAGAACTCATCGCAGTTGTAGCTGAGAAAGCTGCTATTTCCAAGAAGGACGCTGAGGCTGCTGTAGCCGCTACCTTCGACACCATCGTTGAGACCATCGCTGCCGGTGACAAGATCCAGATCGTTGGCTTCGGTACCTTCGAGAGAAGAGAGAGAAACGCTCGTACCGGCGTAGATCCCAGAACTAACGCTAAGATCGAGATCCCTGCTTCCAAGGTTCCCGCATTCAAGGCAGGCAAGGCTTTCAAGGACGCTGTAAACAAGTAATTTGATACAGATAAGACGAGCTGACAGGAAACTGTCGGCTCTTTCCTTTTTGAGGGGCTGTCCAAATCTTGATTTGGCTAACAGCCCCCACGCAAGGCTCTCCCTCGTCGTCGCTCGCCGTACTCGGTAAGCGTATCCGGTTGGTACGCTTTAGCCTCATGTGGCGGCTCCTCCTCTCCCCATAACCCGGGGAGTTATGGGGACCCCGGTGTGAACGATGATTGGCTGAGAGCTACTGCGGCAATACTGTATTAGTTAGGAGTTAATAGCGGACGCTGTCCCCACCTGTTTTGGATTAGTTGGGAAACGAGAACACACATACGCCAAAGCGCAGGCGCCGTGATTGAGAATCGTGCTGTATTAGATAAAGAGTATCAAGATGATGTTTCATACTAATCCTTAATTAAAACCTTTATCATTTATTGGGCTAAATTTCGCATAGCTTTGTTGGACTCCTTGACAGGCGCCAGCCTGCCTGCGTCGCCCGCCGTGCTCTGCAAAATTTATCCCTAATACCTGATTAAATCTTTTTATTAAGGATTAGTATCAGTTATGCTTCATACTACCGATGCTTGATAGCATTTGCAGCAGCAAATCACTCCTAACTCCTCACTAAAAAACGGCCGTCCTATCGGACGACCGTTTTATACTAAGTATTATTGATACATTTATTTCAGTGCTTTTTCGATCTCGGCATTGATATCCGCTTGTTTATCGCTGATGACCAGCCAGACAAAGTTGCCTTTCTCCTTGACGGAGCACGCCTCGATCATGCTGACCTGCCCGGCGTTGTAGCTCTTTGCGTCGCTGAGCTGAGAGCGCAGGCGGGTTTCGAGCTGTGTCTTGACGCGACCCGCGGCGTCCGCGTCGTTCGCTTCTACGATCACGACCTCGGTGTAGCCGTCGGAAGCAGCCTTGGTGAATTCCGCCGCGAACTGCTTGACGTCCTCCTTGGGGGTGCGATAGTAGCGGTTCAGGTTATCGCTGTCCTCGACAGTGGTCAGCCCCGACAGACCGTAGGTATCGTTGATTTTCTTCATCAGATCATTGAGATTGACGTTTTTTGCGCCGCCGCAGGCGGTGAGCACTGTCAACGTCAGCACAGCGGCAACGATGATGGCAAGTATTCTTTTCATTTCGGTTCCTTCTTTCGATTTTGTTTGTGCTATTATACCGCATCTCTAACAAAAAATCAACTAACGTGTCAGCATTGTAACATAGGAGTATGGTGCGTTACCGCATAAAAAGTTATCCGGTGTGCCGGTTGAGATTTCGATCGGCTTGTGCTATACTGGTCGTATCTTATTGAAAACAGGTGATGCTATGAAAACCGATCTCGTTCGCGTCAACGATATTGAAATGGAATACTTCTCTTTCGGGAACGGGGAGAAGACGTTTGTTATCCTGCCCGGTGTTTCGACCCGCAGTTTGATGCTCTCGGCAATGGCAGTCAGAGCGGCGTATCAGGCATTCGGAGAGGAATACACCGTCTTTGGCTTTGACCGACGACGCAATATGCCCGACGGCTATACCGTGCGGCAGATGGCGGAGGATACCGCCGCTGTCATGCAAGTGCTCGGCATTGCCGACGCGGATCTCTTCGGCGCGTCACAGGGCGGCATGATGGCGATGTGTATCGCCATCGACCACCCCAAGTTAGTGCATAAGATGGTGCTCGGCTCTACCGCCGCTAAGGTGGACGATCAGGGAAAGGAAGGCACCGATCGATGGGTCACACTCGCACAGAGCGGTGATCTGACTGCCCTGACCGCCGAGCTGATCGATTCTCTGTACTCGGAGAATACCATCGGCAAGTATAAGGACATGCTCCTCCACATGAACGACGGTATGACCGATTACGACATCCGGCGCTTTATCCTCCAGACGCAGGCACTCGATGATTTTGACATCACGGGGGAGCTTGACAAGATCCAATGTCCCGTTTTGGTGATCGGCTCAGAGGGCGATAAGGTGCTCTCGCCGTCGCAGTCGCGCATGATCGCCGAGGCGCTCAATGCCGAGCTTTATATGTATAGCAGCGAGTGGGGGCATTGCGTTTTTGATGAAGCGCCCGATTATAAACAGCGAATGCTCGATTTCTATCATCAGCCATGAGTCGCTATTATTCTTTAAACGAATATTATAAACAGAAGTACGGCAAAAAGGTCTATCGCCTTGCCATCAGCGGCGGGATGACCTGTCCTAACCGTGACGGTACGATAGGGGAGCGCGGGTGCATCTTTTGCAGTGCGGGCGGCTCGGGTGAATTTGCGTCCTGTGCAGCGCTGTCTGTTGCCGAACAGCTTGAAGAAGCAAAGCGCAGGGTGCGCTCTAAGACCCGCGATAATCTGTATATCGCGTATTTTCAGCCGTTTACCAATACGTACGCGCCTGTCGAACGACTGCGGGAACTCTACGAGGCGGCGATCGCGCCTGATAATGTCGTAGGGCTTTCGATCGGAACGCGACCCGACTGTCTGCCGCCCGATGTGATCGATTTGCTCAGCGAGATCAATGAGCAAAAGCCCGTCACCGTGGAGCTCGGCTTGCAGACGATCCATGAGAGCACCGCCGATTATATCCGGCGTGGTTATCCGTTGTCTGTCTACGATCACGCAGTCAAAGATCTGCATGAAGCGGGCATCGAGGTGGTCACTCACGTGATCCTCGGTCTGCCCGGTGAGACGGAGCGAATGATGCTCGAAACGGTCAAGTATGTCGGTCGGGTGACCGACGGCATCAAGCTCCAGCTCCTTCATGTGCTTGAGGGCACCGATCTTGCAGAAGATTACCGCCGCGCAGAGTTTCGCACGCTGACGCCCGAGGAATATGCGCAGCTATTGTGCCGCTGTATCCGCATCCTGCCCGAGGATGTTGTCATCTATCGGTTAACAGGCGACGGCGATAAGAAAAGTCTGATCGCGCCGCTGTGGAGCGCGGATAAAAAGCGGGTACTGAATTTCATAAACCACACGTTAGCGGATAATAATATACAGCAGGGTGAACAAATAATTCACGAAAATCGGGCTGAAATTTAGCGGGACACAGGGTGGCAATTATTCTATATTAGAAATATATTATAAAAATCCTGTGCTATACTTTTTCCACATCATGTAGAAGTTTGTCAATTTTTCGATTTATGATATATGTGGAGATGATTTTTCCTGATGAAAAAGTATTTTGCCATCGTTTTGATGTTGCTTTTATGCATGGTTGTGCTTTTCAGCGGTTGTAAAAGCGCAAAAAGCACGCCTACCGAGGCTCAGCCCGAGACTGTAGCGGCGACCGACTCCGGTTATGATACGACCTCCCCCAAGAGCGCGGAGTGGTTCGATAACGCGGTGTTTGTCGGCGATAGCGTCACCTTAAAGCTCGACTATTACTGTCAGGAGCATCCCGAGGCACTGGGCAAGGCTTCGTTCTATTGCGCCGGCAGTCTGGGATACACCAACGCGCTGTGGGCGCTCGACGATCCCAAGGCAGTGCATCCCTTCTATGAGGGCGCCAATCACCTGGTCGAGGATTGTGCGGAGGTCACCGGTAAGAAGAACGTTTTTATCATGCTGGGCATGAATGATATCGGCTTATACGGTACCGACGGCGCGATGGACAGCTGTAAGCAGATCGTGACCAAGATCCTTGAAAAATCCCCCGACGCCCGTATCTATCTGCAATCTGTTACCCCGATGATCGAATCCGCTCAGATGGAGACCTTCAACAATACGCTGGTCAAGGAGTTCAACGGCAAGCTCAAGGCATATTGCGACGAAAAGGGCTATCACTATCTAGACGTTTATTCCGCTCTCGCGGATGAAAAGGGCAATCTGCCGAAGGAGCTGTGCAGCGACCCCGACAACATGGGTCTGCATTTCAACGACACATCCTGCCAGATGTGGGCGGATTATCTGAAGAAAAACGCATAATAACATTGTCATTGCGAGGCTGTAAAACTTGTTTTACAAGCCGCGGCAATCTCTTAGGCTCCCTTTGGGAAAGGTGAGGTGTTGTCCAAATCTATTGATTTGGGACACAACACCCATACACAGGAGAGCTGTCGTCCGATACGCGTGTCGGGCGACTGAGGAATTGTATAGATGTTTGAGCGTGTTTTCACGCGAGTAACAACTAAAAACGGAGGTCAAAATGAAAAGATTTTTTTGTGTGATCGCAGTCATCACCGTACTGGCGGTAACACTGTGCGCCTGCGGACAGGCTGCAAAACCGCTTTCCGAGATTTTTGAAAAGCTCAAGACAGATTATAACATCACCGATATGTTAGAATACAAGAGCGCGGACGATCTGAGCCGCTATGGTATCAAGGCGGAGGATGTCACAGAATCCGCCGGCGGCGTCAACAGATCCGGCGTCGATCAGGAAGAGATCGTTCTGGTTAAGGCGAAGGACGCCGATGCGGCAAAGCGCGTGGAAGAATCGCTGAACAAACGCCTGGAATCCAAGCTCAATGAGACCAAGAACTACAATCCCGAGCAATATGCTATCGTAGAGAAATGCTCCGTGGATGTCGACGGTAACTATGTGTCCATGATCATCTCTTCCAACGCCGAAGCGATGAAGAAGGATTACAAAGCCGGTATCGGCGTGAAATAATCAAAAAATCAACCGTGAATTTGAAGGTGTTTATCCTCAAATTCACGGTTTTCTTTTTATCAAACGATCTTTATCGGGGCGCGTCCCCGTCGATGATCGCCCTGATTTCTTTTTCTGCCGCGTCGATTTCCTCGCGAAATTCACGTGCCGAGACTCGTATCGCGCCGTTGCCGAGGATGATCAACTGCTCCATGCCGTCGGAGGTGACTACTCGGACACGGTTGTTTTTCGCCAGCTTGTAGGAGGCGCGCTCAATGTACATATCGGCGGTCTCCGCCTCTTTGGTATAGACGATGGTGATGTTGTTGAACTTCTCCACCTCGCGCACATGCCCCTTGATCTTGTACGCGTCAAAAACGAGGATCAGCTCGCATTTTTTGTACCCCTGATAATTGCACAGGGTGTTGATGAGCAGGTTGCGGGCGACGTCCATATGCTCGTTGACCATCCCGCGCAGATTATCCCACGCATGGATGATGTTGTAGCCGTCCACCAGCACATATTCCACGCCGTTGCAGTCGGCGGGCAGATTCTTTTTCTTCTTTTGCTTTTGATACTCGACGGTTTTATAGCGCTTCGGTTCGCTGTATTGCTTTCGGCGCACAGGACCGTAGGTTTGCTCAAAGATCTGCATCAGCTCCTTGTCGGAGGCGAAGATGTCCTTTTGGTTTTTGAAGCGGGACAGATCCTTGGTCGGTGTGGCTTCCGTATCGGAGCCCTTCTTTTCGTTCAGTATGCTCGGTAGATGCATATGCGCAGGCGCTTCATCCCATTTGACCGTGTGACCCGCGCCGTGCGAGCAGAATACCGAGTCCGCGGTATTCTCCACGTCGCTGTCCGCATCATAGCCGATCGCCGCGATCACCTCGTCGGCGTTGTGACAAGGCTCATACCCCTTCAACACGGTGCTCAGGCTGCCGTTGCCGTGGGTGTACTGCATGACCTCCTTGGCATAGTCGCGCATGGTTGAAACGGGAGCGGTACCGGTGATCGTCGCGGTGTCAGTATCGGTCTCGGGCGTGTCAAAGCTGCCGTGCATCCGCGTGATATCCGTCAACGCCCTGCCGATGTTGTCAGCGGGTACGGTCAGCGTAAAGCGGTAGATCGGCTCGAGCAGAACGCTCTGTGCCGAGCGAAGTCCCTGCCGCACCGCGCGATAGGTCGCCTGACGAAAATCGCCGCCCTCGGTATGTTTGGGATGCGCTTTGCCGGATCGGATGACGATCTCCATATCGGTGATGGGGGAACCCGTCAGCACGCCGATATGGGTCTTTTCATATAGGTGGGTGAGGATCAGCCGCTGCCAGTTTTTATCGAGCTTATCCTCGGGACATTCACTGCGGAATACCAGTCCGCTGTCGCGCTCGGCAGGCCGCAGGAGCAAATGTACCTCCGCATAATGGCGCAGGGGCTCAAAATGCCCGACGCCCTCAACGGCTTCGCTGATCGTTTCTTTATAGATGATACTGCCCTGACTGAAAGATACGGTAAAGCCAAAGCGTTCTTCGATCAAGCTTTGCAGGATCTCGAGCTGTATCTCGCCCATCAGGCGGATCCGGATCTCTTTGTGCCGTTCATCCCACAGGATATTCAACTGCGGATCCTCCGCCTCCAGCAGGCGAAGCTTCATAAGCGCCGTCTGCGCGTCGATTCCGTCGGGCAGAATGACGGAATAGGTGAGGACAGGCTCCAGCACCGGCAACCCGGTGTCGCTTTCCACACCGAGCCCGTCGCCGGGGAGCGCAAAGGTAACACCCGTCACCGCGCACACCGTTCCGCTTTCGGCACTGTCGACGGTCGTATATTTCTCGCCGTTATAAATGCGGATCTGGTTTACTTTTTCGTCGTCTGTATTCTTTGCGGCTTGCAGGACGGTTCTGACCTTAAGCTGTCCTCCGGTGATCTTCATGTGGGTGATCCTGCCGCCCTGTTTATCCTCGCTGATTTTGTAAACCTTTGCGGCAAAGTCTGTGCCGTATTCCTTCGCCGCGGTGTAGCGGTTCAATAATTGCAAAAAGTTCTCCACACCGTCGAGCTTGAGCGCCGAGCCGAACAAGCAGGGGAAGAGGTGCCTGGTTGTGATCTCGCTGATGACGGCGGTATCGCTGATCCTGCCGGTTGTATCGTATTCTTCCAGCAGATCTTCATCACACAAGGCGATGTTTTCGGCAAGCTCTTCGGCGGATGCCGCGCTGAAATCGACGCAGTTGTCGCTGAGCTTGTTTTTCAGCTCGATAAGGACACGTTCCTTGGAAGCGCCCTGCATATCCATCTTGTTGACGAACAAAAAGCAAGGCACATGGTATTTGCGGAGCAGCTTCCAGAGGGTGACGGTATGGCTCTGTACGCCGTCGGTACCGCTGATGACCAGGATCGCATAGTCGAGCACCTGTAACGTGCGCTCGGTCTCGGCGGAAAAATCCACATGTCCGGGCGTATCGAGCAGGGTGAATTCCGTATCTTCGTATCGCAGAACCGCCTGTTTGGAAAAAATGGTGATGCCGCGCTCGCGCTCCAGCTTGAAATTGTCGAGAAAAGAATCTTTGTGGTCGACTCGCCCGAGCCTTCTGATATTGCCCGACACATACATCATCGCCTCGGAGAGCGTCGTCTTGCCCGAGTCGACATGCGCCAGTATACCGATGACCGCCTTTTTCATAGTGTTTCTCTCTTTCGTGATAATCTGTATATAGTTTATAATACCGTCGGATATTCTGTCAAGCGGTGTTTGCGGGTTGGATAGGCGCTGTGATCACGGAGATGATAGAAAACGCAATAATGATTGACTTATCTCAATGTATCATTTAGAATAGAACTATCAATTTCTGCTGAACAGGAGAATGGATTATGCCGATGAGTGAGTATGAACGCATCTTAATAACGGACGCTGCTAAAGGAAAGAAACAAGCGCTGAAGATCCTGCTTGACCTGTATCGTCCTCGCCTTGTTGAGGTGATAGAGGGCGAGCTTCATTCCCTTGATCATGTCGATAGCATCATCAATAGCGTGAGTGTCAAAGCGGAGCATGAGATCAGGCAGCTGCAAAATCCTGCGGAATTTGGCAGAATGATCAAGGAGCTGACGCGCGCAGAATGCGCCGACAGTCAAAAGAATGATCGTGACGTACCGCCGCAGGGAGCACCGACGGCACAGAGCTTTGCGTCGGTCGCACCGTTTCGACCTGTGATGCGGAATCATATGCCTGCTGCACAAAGCGATCCGTCCGGCGCAGTACCGTTTCGCCCCGCAGTGCAAAACCATGCGTCTGCCGCGCCGAAGAATCCGTCTGCGGCAGTGCCGTTTCGACCTGTGGTACTGAATTGCCCAACCGACGCATCGGATCCTTACGCGCCGCCTTCACCTCAAAACGCGGTTGAATATGACAGTAAGACGGAGCTTTTGACAGAAGAGCATACCGAACCGCTCCCGTTGTCTTTATCGGCGGACGAGGCTAAGACGGAGTTCTTGACGGATGAGTCGGGAACAGCACCCTTGCATGAAGAAGCAAAAACAGAATTACTTTCTGAAGGCGTATCCGTTACACGGGAGGATGAACTGAAAACAGAATTGCTTTTTGAGGGCGTATCCGTTACACGGGAGGATGAAGCGAAAACAGAAGTGCTGTCCGAGGGCATATCCGTCACACGGCAGGATGAAGAAAAAACAGTATTATTATCGGAGGAACAACATTCCGAAAAAACGGAAGAGTCGGTTACGGAACCGATTCCCGAGCAGCAGGGTGAATTGTTGTACAAGCCCGACACAATGCCCCGGGCACATGATCAGGCGCCCTCAAACTCTCCCGCAACCGGCACAGCCAAGGTCGGATTGCTGGTCTGCGTCAAGGGTGAGAACACGGGCGAGAATTTTAGTTTGTACGCGGGCGTGAACCGTGTTGGCGTTTCCGACGACTGCGATGTGCAGATCAAGGACAGATCCCTGACAGATGCCGATCATGTATTTGTTATCTATGATGAAAGAAGAGTGAGCTTCTCGCTGGATCCCGGTTCCCTGTCATCACGGTTGTTTGTGAACGATGCTTCTGTGGATTCTCCGATCTTCATCCAATCGCATGATACGCTTAGGATCGGCGGCTCGGCATTTATGCTGGTATCGTTTCAATAATGGAGCCGATGCGCCGCTGAAGGATCACAAATATAGCGTTAAATAATCAGCCAAAGCCCCGATCGGCGGTTTTGGCTGTATTTTTTATCCTGTTTTAGTATATTTTTCAAAAATACACCTTGATTTCAGGTGCTGTTTGTAGTAAAATAACAATGATGTAACAATTACATTTAAAATAATTCTTAGGAGGAATTAATATGTCAGTAAAAGTTGCTATTAACGGCTTCGGCCGTATCGGTCGTCTGGCTTTCCGTCAGATGTTCGGTGCTGAGGGTTATGAGGTAGTTGCCATCAACGACCTGACCAACCCTGCTATGCTCGCAAACCTCTTGAAGTATGACACTGCTCAGAAGGGCTATTGCGGCGTGATCGGTGAGGGTCTGCACACTGTAGAGGCAGGCGAGAATTCCATCATCGTTGACGGTAAGGAAATCACCATTTATGCTGAGGCTGACGCTAACAAGCTGCCCTGGGGCGAGATCGGCGTAGACGTCGTTCTCGAGTGCACCGGTTTCTACTGCTCCAAGGAGAAGTCCATGGCTCACATCAACGCAGGCGCTAAGAAGGTCGTTATCTCTGCTCCCGCAGGCAAGGACCTCAAGACCATCGTCTTCAGCGTTAACGAGGACACTCTGACCGCTGACGATCAGATCATCTCCGCTGCTTCCTGCACCACCAACTGCTTGGCTCCCATGGCTAACACCCTGAACAAGTATGCTCCCATCCAGACCGGTATCATGTGCACTGTTCACGCTTACACCGGTGACCAGATGATCCTCGACGGTCCCCATCGTAAGGGCGATATGAGAAGAGCTCGTGCCGGCGCTTCGAACATTGTTCCCAACTCCACCGGCGCTGCTAAGGCGATCGGCCTGGTTATCCCCGAGCTGAACGGCAAGCTCATCGGCGCTGCTCAGCGTGTTCCGGTTCCGACAGGTTCCACCACCATCCTGACCGCTGTTGTCAAGGGTGACGACGTAACCGTAGAGGGCATCAATGCCGCTATGAAGGCTGCTGCTTGCGACAGCTTCGGTTACAACGAGGATCCGATCGTTTCCTCCGACGTTATCGGCATGCGCTTCGGTTCTCTGTTCGACGCTACCCAGACCATGGTATCTCCCATCGGCGACGGTCTGTATGAGGTTCAGGTAGTTTCTTGGTATGACAACGAGAACTCCTACACTTCTCAGATGGTTCGCACCATTAAGTATTTTGCTGAGCTGTAATCCGATCGCTTAGATTACACTCTGCGCTGAGGTAAAGCGTTCTGTTTGAGAATCCGGCTTACGGAAGGTTTTGCCAAAGCAATAAATTTGCCAAATTGCGGCTGTACCACACGGTGCAGCCGCTTTGTGCGTTTATCGATAGACATTGCGAGGGCTTTAGCCCGTGGCAATCTCATACTAAGTATCATTAAAACACTTTAACATTTATTGCGTTAAATTCCGCATAGCGGTGTTGTCGTCCTTGACATACGCCAGTATGCCTGCGTCCTCCGCCTTGCTCTGCGAAATTTCTCGCTAACAAATTTGTTAAAGCGTTTAATGGATACTTAGTATCAACCGATAATCGAGGTTGAAATCTCTGCCGCTTTGTAGTAAGATAAAGCTGATCTGAGCTTGCGGAGGTATCATAATGAAAATTCTGATTACCGGCGGTACGACTTTTGTCAGCAGGTTTACAGCCGAATATTTTACTGCTAAGGGACATGATGTTGTCGTCCTCAATCGCGGCAGCAGAGAACAGGTGGATGGGGTGACCCATCTCCAATGTGACAGGCTCTATCTCGGCGATAAGCTGAAAGGAGCCTATTTTGATCTTGTTCTTGATATCACGGCTTATACACAGGAGCACATTCAAGCGCTTCTTACTTCCGGCGTATCCTTTTGCGACTATGTTTTCATCAGTTCCAGCGCTGTCTATCCCGAAACGAATCCCCAACCCTTTATCGAAGAACAGGAATGCGGTCGTAATTCCGTGTGGGGCGATTACGGGATGAATAAGCTGAACGCGGAGCGGTATTTGCAAACGCACATCCCTAACGCTTATATCTTGCGACCGCCGTATTTCTATGGGATCTATGATAATCTCTACCGGGAAGCGTTTACTTTTGACTGCGCGATGCAGGACAGACCGTTTTATCTGCCGCAGAACGGTGATATGAGATTGCAGTTTTTTCATGTTGCCGATCTCTGCCGCTTTATCGAGATCCTGATAGAAAAGCACCCCAAAAACCACGTTTTCAATGTTGGCAACAAGGATGTGGTTACTGTTAAAGAATGGGTCGAGTTATGCTACAAGGCAGTCGGTAAAACCGCTGAGTTTGCCAGCGTAAGTAAAGAAATTCCGCAACGAGATTACTTCTGCTTCTATGATTATGAATACGTGCTCGATGTCAGTAAGCAAACCGAGTTGATGGCCGATACCTTTCCTCTCGAACAGGGCTTGAAAGAGGAATTTGAGTGGTACAGGGATAACCCCGACAGCATCTATAACCGCAAGCCGTATATGGAGTTTATTGATAAAGAGTTGGTGAAGAAATGAAAGTCAGAGAAATCAAAGAAAACGAATTAAACGATCTGCTCGAATTATATACCCATCTGCATGAGCTGGGTGTGCCTGAAAACAGCGAGCATTTACAAAACACTTGGTCTGCAATATGTCGTGATGGGAATCATCACATCATCGTCTGCGAGGTGGACGGAAAGTTCGTTTCCTCTTGCGTTTGCGTAATCATCCCCAACCTCACAAGGAATATCCGCCCGTATGCTTTTATCGAAAATGTGGTGACTCATTCCGATCATCGGGGACAAGGATACGCAACCGCTTGCCTGAACTACGCAAAAGATTTAGCGGTCAAGGCGGATTGCTATAAGATGATGTTGCTCACGAGCTCGAAAACCGAAAGTACACTGAATTTCTATAAACGAGCAGGCTACAACTGTAAGGATAAAACAGCGTTTATACAATGGCTGTAGCGGTTGCATATCGGGATGGAAAGACGAGTATTTTGCAATAACATATTCTAAATTGAATAAACAAGGCGCAAATCGCTCTGCGGAAGGAACATTCTTTTTGCAGAGCGTTTTTTCTAATTAAGAATTATAGATCTGTTTTTGAACAATTTGTGAATATTTGATTTTGACCTTGACTTTCTTTGACTAATGGTTTACAATATAGTCAAGGTCAGAAAAGGACAAAGAGCGTTGAGAGTAAGAAATCATAATACGGTTCGATAACAACCGGTTGATTTCAAACGAACGCTTGACCCGCCGTTGATAATGATCTAAGTACAATCTACATTACCAAAGGCGGAATAAAGGCACACGTGCCGAAAAGAGGTCAGAACAATGCGTATGAGCGATTTGGTTGCGCAGTATATCAAAAATATACTCGAGCAACAGGACGGCGAGGCAGAGATCAAGCGCAATGAGCTGGCGACCACCCTCGGGTGCGTGCCCAGCCAGATCAACTACGTGATTACCTCGCGCTTTACCCCCGAGCAGGGCTACATTGTCGAATCCCGCAGGGGAGGCGGCGGATACATCCGCATCACCCGTATCAACACTACGCGCGGCGGCGCGATCATGCACATCGTCAATTCGATCGGCACCGCGCTGGATAAGGCGACGGCAGAGATCATGCTCGACAATATGCGCACGCGCGGTATCATCGATGCGCGCACCGCAAAGCTGATGACGGCGGCGGTGGGAGAGCGAGCGTACCTCAGCGTACCCCAGCAGTACCGCGATTCCATCCGCGCCACCGTATTCAAAAATATGCTTCTCACACTTCTCGACACATAAGTGTCAAGGTATATGATAAACTTTCATTGTTGTTAAAGGAGGAATCATTATGTTATGTCAACACTGCAAAAAGAATGAAGCTACCACCCATGTCAAGACGATGATCAACGGCAAATATGCCGAATACCGGCTCTGTCCGGAATGTGCCCATGAACTCGGATATGATTCGATGTTCACCGATTTTTCCGCTGATTTCGGCGGTCTGCTCTCGAGCTTTTTCTCGAACGCGCTCCCCGCAATCTCCGGCGCCGCTCATTGCAACACCTGCGGCAGCACCCTCAACGATATCAAGCGTACCGGCAAGGTCGGATGCGCCGATTGCTATGATACGTTTTTCAGCGAACTGATGCCCACCATCCGCAACGTCCACGGCAACACCGAGCACAAGGGCAAGCGCCCCGGCGTGATCGAATATACCGTGAATGAGGAAGAGAAAAAGACGGATGACGCTGCGCCGTCTGAGGACAAGATCAGCGCCCTGCGCGCAGAGCTGAAAGAGGCGATCGAAAAAGAAAACTTCGAGCGCGCGGCGCAGCTGCGTGACGAGATCAAAGGATTGGAGGGATAAAGTTGAGTGAAGCTGTTGTATCGACCAGAATTCGTCTGGCGCGTAATCTCAAGGAATATCCGTTCCCGATCCGACTCTCCGCCGATAAAGCGCGTGAGGTCGTCGATAAGGTAGGGGAGGCGCTCAAGGATTGTGAGATCAAGTTCCACCGCATCGACCTTGACAACATCCCCGATACCATCCGTGTGGCGATGATCGAACGCCACCTCGTCAGCCCCGACTTCATCAGCGAGAAGGACGGACGCGCGGTCTATCTCAGCGACGACAACACCGTGTCCATCATGGTCAACGAGGAGGATCACATCCGTCTGCAGGTCATCAAGGACGGCTTTGAGCTCAATGAGGCTTATGTACTGGCGGATCAGATCGATAATATTCTTTCAAAGAAATTAAACTTCGCGTTCCACGAGCGCCTCGGCTACCTGACCCAGTGCCCCACCAACCTCGGTACGGGTATGCGCGCGTCGGTGATGCTCCACCTGCCCGCGCTCCAGATGACCGGCGTTGTCAACCGGATCGGCGCGAATCTCAGCAAGCTCGGTTTGACGATGCGCGGACTGTACGGCGAGAGCTCCAAGCCCGCGGGTGCGTTCTATCAGCTCTCCAATCAGGTGACCCTCGGTATCTCCGAGAAAGCGGCGATCGATAATTTACAGAATATCACCACCCAGCTGATCGCGCAGGAGATGCGCTCCCGTGAGAATCTGCTCAACGATATCGAAGCGCAGGACAAGATCCACCGCGCCCTCGGCATCCTCAAAAGCGCGATGCTGATGGATCACAGCGAGGCGATGCGTCTGCTGTCACTGGTGCGTTTGGGCGTGAGTGAAAAGAAGCTCGAGACCCTCTCCACCGACAGCATCGACAAGCTGATCGTCGAGATCCAGCCCGCGTCGATCATGACGCGCTACGGCGACGATATGAGCCCCCGCGACCGCGATATCAAACGCGCGGAGATTTTAAGAGATCGATTTAAATAAGAGTTGGTATCGTGAATAGAATCGGGTGCGGGTGTCCCGCCCGCAATTATTCACTATTCACTATTCATTATTCACTGCGACAAAGTCGCACAAAGGAGGTAAGGTATATGAAATACACATTCAAAGGCTTTACGGAAAAAGCGAATAAGGCGCTGAATCTGGCGATCGAAAGCGCCGAGCATCTCGGTCAAACCTATATTGGTTCCGAGCATATTCTCTTAGGTCTGTGCAAGGAAAACAGCGGCGTCGCATATACCGCGCTGCGTGACAGCGGCGTTACCGCCGAAAAGTTAGAGGCGATGATGGACAGCGACAACGGCTCCACCGCTCTGACTCCTAACGATTTTACGCCGCGCACCAAGCGCGTGATGCAGACCGCCGTGATGTACTCGGCGCGTACAGGTTCCGGCTATGTCGGTACCGAGCATCTGTTGATCGCCCTGCTGTCCGACCGCGACAGCTACGCGATCCGCTATCTGCGCGCCCTCGGCGTCACCCCGCAGACCATCGCCGACCATATGAGCGCGAGCCTGGAGAACGAGCATCAAGGCGGCTTTGAGAGCAACGGCGGCGCGTCGTCCGCCGAAGGCGACAGCAAGGCGCTGGACAGCTTCTCACGCGATCTGACCAAGGCGGCAAAGAACGGCGAGATCGACCCTGTCATCGGCAGGGATGAAGAAATCAAGCGTATCATCCAGATCCTCTCCCGCCGTACCAAGAACAACCCCTGTCTGATCGGTGAGCCCGGCGTCGGCAAGACCGCGATCGCCGAGGGTCTGGCGCTGAAGATCGCCAACGGCGAGGTGCCGGAGCACCTGCGTGACAAGCGCGTGGTAGCGCTCGACCTCACCGGTATGATCGCGGGCACCAAGTACCGCGGCGAGTTCGAGGATCGTATCAAGAACGCGATCGACGAGGTCAAGAAGAGCAAGAATATCATCCTCTTCATCGACGAGTTGCACACCATCATCGGCGCGGGCGCGGCAGAGGGCAGCGCCGACGCGGCGAACATCCTCAAGCCGTCGCTGGCACGCGGCGACTTCCAGGTCATCGGCGCGACGACCCTCGAGGAGTACCGCAAGTATATCGAGAAGGACGCCGCATTGGAGCGCCGCTTCCAGCCCGTCAAGGTCGGCGAGCCGAACGAGGAGGACGCGATCGCGATCCTCAAGGGTCTGCGTGACCGTTATGAAGCGCATCACAAGGTCAAGATCTCCGATGAAGCGATCGAAGCGGCTGTCAAGCTCAGCTCCCGCTATATCGCCGACCGCTATCTGCCCGACAAGGCGATCGATCTGGTCGACGAGGCGGCTTCCAAGGTGCGCCTGAGCGCTTTGACCTATCCGAATGAGATCAAGGATCTGGAGGCGGAGCTTGATCAGCTCGAGAGCGAAAAGACCGCCGCGATCAATGAACAGGATTTTGAGCGAGCGGCACAGCTGCGCGACGAGCAAAAGAACATTTCCGAACAGCTCGAAAAAGCAAAGTCGGGTTGGGAGGAGAGCACCAAGGAGAGCGACCATGAGGTCAGCGCCGAGGATATCGCCGCGATCGTATCCGCGTGGACGAATATCCCCGTCGTCGAGTTGACGCGTGAGGAATCCGACCGTCTGCTCAATATGGAGAAGATCCTGCATGAGCGCGTGATCGGTCAGGATGAAGCGGTCTCCGCCGTTTCGCGAGCGATCCGCCGCGGCAGAGTCGGCATCAAGGATCCCAAGCGACCGATAGGCTCGTTCATTTTCCTCGGCCCCACAGGCGTCGGTAAGACGGAGCTGTGCAAGGCGCTGGCACAGGCGATGTTCGGCGACGAGAACGCCATGCTCCGCCTTGATATGAGCGAGTATATGGAGAAGCACACCGTATCCCGCCTGGTCGGTTCCCCTCCCGGCTATGTCGGCTATGAGGAGGGCGGTCAGCTGACCGAGGCGGTACGCCGCAAGCCCTATTCGGTGGTGCTCTTTGATGAGATCGAAAAGGCGCATCCCGATGTATTCAACATGCTCCTGCAGATCCTCGAGGACGGCCGTCTGACGGACAGTCAGGGTCGCACGGTGGATTTCAAGAACACCATCATCATCATGACCTCCAACGTAGGCGCGCGCAGGATCACCGAGCACACAAACTCCCTTGGCTTTGACGGCAACGGCGAGACAAAGAAGGACGTTGATGTCCGTGAGCTGGTACTCGGCGAGCTCAAGCAGGTGTTCCGTCCCGAGTTCCTCAACCGTGTGGACGACATCATCGTGTTCAATAAGCTCACCAAGCCTGAGATCGAGCAGATCGCGCGACTGATGCTGAACACGCTCACCAAGCGTCTGGAGACACTCGGCGTGACAATCACCTTCACCGATAAGGCGGTCGAGAAGATCGCTGACGAGGGCTTTGACGATACCTACGGCGCGCGTCCCCTGCGCCGTGCGATCGTCACCAATATCGAGGATAAGCTCAGCGAGCGGATGCTCGAGCCCGACTTCGACAGCACCAAGCCGATCACCTGCGATCACGACGGTGAGAAGTTCACTTTTAATTCCATAGAAGAATAATATTGGATTGTCATTGCGAGGAGCTGACGCGTGCGTCGGCGACGTGGCAATCTCAACCGAAGCGGCACAGCGTTTTGTTGTGCCGCCGATTTTTTGCAAACAGGAATATTCTTTTTCATCCTGCTCATACTATCATTACCAAATCAAACGGAGGTAATGATATGACCGACAAAGAGTTGCTCTATATCGAGGACGCCCTCGGACACGAGCAGTATTTTCAACAGAAGTGTAAGGAAACCGCTCAAAGCCTGACTGACCCTGAGCTCAAAACATGCGTAGAGAATCTGACCACCCGCCACTCCCAGATTTTCAACCGCTTCTATTCACTGCTGTAAGGAGGATTTACGATGGATGACAAGAACCTGATGCAAAACCTGCTGCTGCTCGAAAAGGGCTGCTGCGATCTATACCTGCACGGTGCGGTCGAATCCGCGACAAAGAACGTCCTCGGCGCGTTCAACTCCGCGCTCGACGACTCCCTGTCCATGCAGGACGAGATCTACTCGAAGATGACAAACAAGGGCTGGTACAATGTCTGCGACGTCGAGCAGACTAAGATCGATCAGCTCAGGCAAAAATTCGCGACGGCGCAGGGATGATTGAAGAATAAGAAAAGAGACTGTTCATTGAGCAGTCTCTTTTTGTATTTTATCACATTTTATATACAAGGAAATTTGGCGCCGTGCGCGCGCATGATTGAACGGAATTGTTCCGCTTCTTCTTTTGATACGTCAAAGTACATTCCGTGAACGGATAAGGTTGGACAGTTATCGCACGCGATCGAGATCATCTGACCCGAGAAGCGAATGCCGATTTTACTACTAAATCCGCAAGCGGGGGTATCAAAGACAGCGCTATGTCCGTTTACAATATTGGCGATAGTGCCCGATTCCTTTTCGGTCAAAGGCTCCTCTATCTTGATTCCGTCATAATAAAATATAACCGTACCGTTGCCGCTGACGTGGACGGGGACGGGGAAGAGAAAGTACCAGCCAACCGCGACGATCAGCAGCACGGAAGTCAAAGCGACCACAATGCGAATGACTTTTTTGTTGTTTTTCAAATTAAAATTCCTCTTTGATCGATCGGGTGAAGAGGGAGGAGAGTTCTTCTTTTGCACTGCTGTTCTCGAACAAGATCCGATAGACGGCGGTGGTGATCGGCAGATCGACGTTTAGCTGTTCGCCGAGGCGGAGCATCGCCTTACTGGTCATCACACCCTCAGCAAGCTTCTCGAATTTCTCGCCCTTGATGAACATTTCGCCGAAGCGTCGGTTGTGGCTCCACGGTGAGAACAGGGTCGCTTCATAGTCGCCTAAGTGGCACAGTCCGTAAGCGGATAGCTCATTGCCGCCGGCGGCTTTAATCAGCCTTGCGACCTCGCGTGTGCCGCGCGCCATCAACGCGCCCTTGATAGAGGTGCAGCCCGCGCCGTCCAGCATACCCGCGGCGATACCGACGACGTTCTTTGCCGCCGCGCCGATCTCTGAGCCAATCAGATCGGTGCCGAGGTAGAAGCGGATCAGCTCGCTGTTGAAGCTATGTACCAGTCGATCTTTGACTTCCTCGTTCTCGGAGTCGATGACCATGCAGTTCGGGATGCCCTTGACATAATCCTGCGGATGACCGGGGCCGACCCATACCGCGACAGGCGTTTTGTCGGTATCGACAAAATCACCCACGACCTGTGTTAAACGCTTACCGGTGCTTTCTTCGATGCCCTTCATGCACAGCACGATGATCTTGCCGTCAAGGTCATACTTTGTGATGGTCTGCATGTAGTCACGCAGATACTGCGCGGAGATGGAGATCACGATCACCTCGGCACGCTCGATGGCGAATTGGTGGTCATAGGTGACGGTGATGCTCTCGGGATAGGTGAGATAGTCGTTATGATGGGTTTTGAGGAGCTGTTGCAGCTCGGGGGCATTCTCCAGTCCGCAGGATACCACCTCGTGACCGATGCGGTCAAGGTACCATGCGATGCAGCTGCCCCAGCGTCCGCAGCCTAAAACAGAAATCTTCATACATTTCTCCTTAAATGAAAAAAGGCGGTTTCATCCGCCGGTTATTGGTTACTGATAGGAATTAGGTGTGGGGAAAACCCACCATTAAGGCTCCCTTTGGGAAAGGGTACCCCCTTGGGGGAATGTCCGCAAAGCGGACAAGGGGGGAGCTGCTTCCGGCGAGGAGCTGTCGCCCTTTGGCGACTGAGGGGTTGCAAAAATGCTTGAGTGTGATATTAATCACACGAGTACCCACATTCTTCACTATTCAATCTTCAATCTTCAGTTTTCAGTTGTTTTTTAGGTATCCCGCCTGACCGTAACGGTCTTGAGATAACCTGCCTACACGATGACAGGTGGGTGCCCGCCCTGCGGCTTTAGGCTCCCTTCGTCCAAATGGATGGGAGGTCTGCACACCGCCGAAGGAGCTAAGCTCCCGATTTAAAAGTTGTAGGGTTATTTGCGACCGATACGCGGGTCAGGCAGGATGTTGACGGATCAAAAAGGTTTTGTTAAGCGGTTGCGATTGCGACTTGCAATGACAATTCCAATTTAACAGCCTTATTTCTTTTCCTCGTTTTCTTCCTCGACGTCGTCGAAAAGCTCTTCAAAACGCTTCTCAAAGATCGCGCTGAGTTCATCTAACAGGGCTTCATCCTGAACCTCGGCGAGCTGTTCCTCGCCGTCCTCTTCGATGACCTCCATGATGTAGTACTCGCCGCTGTCGTCCACGCTGTCCTTGGCGTTGTCATAGATGGGATACAGCGCGTAGAAAACGCCTTTTTCGTTTTCGATGGTATCAAGGATCTCAAAGTTGTGTTCAACGTTATCCTCGTCGATCAGGGTGATCAGATCGGGCTTATAACTATTGTCCATTCATTACCTCAAACTTATTTTCTTTAATATGATTTTACTATGACATCGGCGCGAAGTCAAGAGATTTTTGTAAGATTTCACAATAAAAATCATTCCTTTTTTTCGATGAAAAACAATTGTTGATCGGGTGCGATTTTGGCATAGGCTTTTTTTGAGAATATATTGAAAAAAACGGCGAAATATAGTATAATATTCCCGATTATAGGCTTTTGTCCGATACTGAATAGTATCAAGGCATTACCGCATAGTAATAAATGAAACTGAATGTATGACAGAACCGATGAGTTCGGAGGCATTATGATTCTTTTACCGTTTGAAAAACTATCTCGAAAGCTCCGATGTGACGAGGTAAAAAAGTACTATGATATCCTGGATAAAAAACGATTCAGTCTGGTATTGAAGCGCGTGATGGATATCCTGCTGTCGCTGATCATGATCATCCTGCTGTTGATCCCTATGGCGGTGATCGCGATCATCATCAAGGCGACGTCCAAGGGTCCCGTTCTGTATAAACAGATACGCGTCACGACCAACAACAAACGCTTTAAGATCTGGAAATTCCGCACCATGACCGTTGGCGCTGACAAAAAAGGCGCGCTGGTCACCTCGGCGCATGATAACCGCGTGACCGGTATCGGAAAGACCCTGCGCAAGTTCCGTCTGGATGAGCTGCCGCAGGTGTTCCATGTTCTGTCCGGCAAGATGAGCTTTGTCGGCACACGCCCTGAGGTCGTCAAGTATGTGCAGCAGTATACGCCCGAGATGATGGCGACGCTGTTGATGCCCGCCGGTATCACCTCGCTCGCCTCCATCCGCTTCAAGGATGAGGACGCGATGATCGGCGACGTCAGCGACCCGGATGAGGTGGATCGCATTTATGTGGAAGAGATCCTTCCCAAAAAGATGACATATAATCTGGAGTATCTTTCCCGCTTTGGGTTCAGAAGAGATATCTATCTGATGTTATCCACCGTGAAACATGTTTTTACCGGTGACTGACATTATCGTTGAGGATGGTTATGAGTAAGTTCAAAAAAGTGCTTTTGGATACCTCGCTGTTTCGGCGCAGCTACGTGATCTGTATGTTCTGCAGTAACCTGTCGTTCGTACTGATCCCCGCGTATGCGGTGCTTGCCGTGCTGTTCGTCTGGGGCGTATTCCTGATGATCTACAATGCGGTCAAGCATCGTACCGTTTTAAAAACGCGTTACGGTATCTGGCTTTTTGCGTTTGTGGTCACTTCGCTGGTGACAATGATCGTACACATGGCGAGCTCCTTCTTGTATAACGCCTACAATTTGATGATGCTGCTGCATGTGTCGATGTGCTTCTTTGTGTTCTATTCCGTACATACCGAAAAGCACCTCAACTTCCGCCGCGAGCTGTATTCCATCTGCCGCTTCATCGTCTATACCACTACGGTGCTCGGGATCCTCGGTTTGGCATTCCTGATGGCGGAGATCAGCTTTGAGGTGTTGTGGTTCAAGTTCATCGTCTATGAGAACCGCTTTGACGGCATGTTCATCAATCCGAATCTGCTCGGATTTGTCGCGGTAGTGGCGATCTTCTGCTGTCATATGCTGCTCAAAAAGGATTTCATCGCGATCTCGGGTCGCGAGCGCGTCAGCCGTATCTGGATCGGCTCGTGTGTCGCGGTCAACGCGATCTCGCTGCTCTTATGCGACTCCAACGGCGCGCTGGCGCTGTTGATAGGATACGCGATATTCTTCGTGATATACAAGATGTTTGGCTCCGAGTCAAAGTTCACCGTGCGGCAGATCATCACCAAATCCGCCGCATGTCTTGCCGCGGGATTGGTTATCGTGATGGCGATGTTCTTTGTTCGCAATGTCACGCAGGCGGGCTTTGTGCAGATCATGCATACCGCGGAATCCTCGTCGGAGATCACCGGTGATCCCGTGACCGATAAGATCGCGCAGGAAGAAGCCGCCGTGACCTTTGAGCATGAGAATTCCAACATCGACTCCGGTCGATTCGTGCTCTGGCAGCAGGCGTCAAAGATGTTCCTGCAGGATCCGATCCTCGGCATCGGCAAGGGCAATATCTACGAGTACGGCACCCGTATCTTTGATGACGGTCTCAAGTTCTCGGATAAGTACGGAGCGCTCGCGCCCGTTATGACGGATTTCCACAACGGCTATATCACGATATTGGTTTGCTCGGGTGTGGTTGGATTTGTGCTGTTCAGCATCTTCGGACTGCGGTTTTTCAAACATATCACGATGCATGTCTTTCGGGATGACAGCCTGCATGAGAGCGTGTTGCCGTGTATGTACTCGTTCTTGTGCTCCTATCTGATCTACTCGTTCATCGAGGTAGGATTGCTGCTGAATCCGACGTTCACGATCATCTTCTTCTGGCTGATACTCGGGTATACCTCCTGCTTCCTCGTCAAATATGAGCCCGACAGCACGCTCGGCACCTTCGTCCTGTTCGGACGCACCTTCCGCAAGAGCATTTTGTAAGAAGCATTTAACTATTTGCATGAATCGGTGAAATCATCCGATAATATCCGTGGTGATAAATGTGACACTCTATTTACAACGTGATATTTCGACACTGAACGCACGGTATCAGGTCGCCGATGAAAAGGGCAAGCTCCGCTATACGGTGACCGGAAAACGCAATCCCTCCGGCGAGAGCGTCCGCATCCGCGATACCGCCGGTAACACCGTGTGTAAGATCCGCTCCCTCGGCTTTACCGCGCTGTCGGTGTACAGCATCAGCGCGGGCGGAGAGAGCATGCGGCTGAATATCGCCGTCGGCAACGGTCGTGCGTCGATCCGCTTCCGCGGGATCAGTTTTCTTGTCCGCGGTGATGTGTTGATGGGCTCCTACTCCATCCTCGACGCAGATACCGCGGTGGTGTGTACGGTGGGCAAGGATTTTGCCCGCGATTGCACCCAGCTCATGCTTCGGCAAAAGGAAAGAGAGCTCTTTTGCCTGGCGACGGCGATCTGTATCGACAGCCTGAACATTTGTCAAACGCCCGCCTTGCAGATGTCATAGATGATAAATTGTCATTGTGAAGCATCTGACTCACCTGTCAGATGCTGTGGCAATCTCAATTGATATTTAACTCATTAAGAAAGGATGAATACAAATGGACAAGTTATTACGTTTATTAAGTGAAAACTCCAATTACACGACCGCGCAGCTTTCGATGATGCTCGGCGAGCCCGAGGAAGCCATCGAGGCGCGTATCAAGGAATATGAGAACAACGGCGTGATCCGCGGTTATCAGGCGGTCGTCAACTGGGACGATGTGCCCGATGCGGGCGTCATGGCGATCATCGAGCTCAAGGTCGCTCCGCAGATGCAGAAGGGCTTTGACGATATCGCCGAGAAGATCATGCAGTATGACGAGGTGGAGTGCGTCTACCTGATGGCGGGCGCTTATGATCTGCTTCTCATCGTCAACGGCAGAACCATTCAGGAGGTATCCTCCTTTGTCGCCAAGCGTCTGGCGGCGATGCACGGCATTTTGTCTACCGCGACCCACTTTATGCTCAAGCGCTATAAAGAGGACGGTGTTCCGCTGGTCGATACGAAAAAAGACGGAAGGGAAATGATCGTCTGATGAATTATTCCGAAAAGCTGACGCCGTCGATCCAAAGCGTGAAGCCCTCGGGCATCCGCCGCTTCTTCGATATCGTCAATGAGATGGATCATGTGATCTCCCTGTCGGTCGGCGAGCCCGATTTCCAGACCCCGTGGCATGTGCGCGAGGCGGGTATCGAGTCGCTTGAACAGGGCAAGACATGGTATACCCCGAACCGCGGCTTCAAGGAGCTGTGTCTGGAAATAACAAAATTCTATAAAAGAAAATACAATCTTACATATGACCCTTTGACTGAATGTCTGGTCACGGTCGGCGGCAGTGAGGCGATCGACAACGCGATCCGCTGTATGGTGTCACACGGCGACGAGGTGCTGATCCCTCAGCCCTCCTTCGTGTGCTATGAGCCGTTGACGGTCATGGCGGGTGCGACGCCTGTTATCATTCAGACAAAAGCGGAGAACGCCTTCCGCTTGACGCCCGAGCAGCTTGAGGAGAAGATCACCGACAAGACCAAGCTCCTGATCCTGCCGTATCCGAACAATCCGACGGGCGGCATCATGGAGCGCGAGGATCTGGAGGCGATCGCCGAGGTGATCAAGAAGCATGATCTGATGGTGCTCTCCGACGAGATCTACTCCGAGCTGACCTATGAGGGCAAACATCATGTTTCTATCGCCTCGATCGACGGCATGCAAGAGCGCACCGTGGTCATCAACGGCTTCTCCAAGGCATACGCGATGACGGGCTGGCGACTGGGCTATGCGCTCGCGCCCAAGGAGATCTGCGCGATGATGGTCAAGCTCCACCAGTTCTGTATCATGTCCGCTCCCACAACGGCGCAGTATGCCGCGATCGAAGCGCTCAAAAACGGCGACGACGACATCGAGATGATGAAGGGCGAGTACGATATGCGACGCCGCTTTGTCGTCGGCTCTCTCAACGAGATGGGGCTGACCTGCTTCAATCCCGAGGGCGCGTTCTACTGCTTCCCCTGTATCAAATCCACGGGGCTGAGCAGTGATGAATTCTGCACGCGTCTGCTCCAGAGCAAGCACGTCGCGCTGGTGCCCGGTTCTGCGTTCGGTGACTGCGGCGAGGGCTATGTGCGCCTGAGCTATTGCTATTCGATCAAGCATTTAAGACAGGCGATGAAGCTGATCAAAGAGTTTTTGAAGGAATTGAAAGATGAAAATAACGGTTAAAGCGCCGGCAAAAATCAACCTGACGCTCGATATCGTCGGCAAGCGCGCCGACGGCTACCACGACGTCGCCATGGTGATGCAGACGGTCTCTCTCTATGACACCGTCACCGTTGAGAGATTGTCGGGCGAGGGCGAGGGGATCGCCGTAGCCTGCCCTGCTTATCCCGATGTGCCGACGGATGACAGCAATATCGTGTGCAAGGCGGCACGGGCGTTTTTCGACAAGACCCGCGTTACACCCGCACCGCTTTCGATCACGATCGAGAAAGAGATCCCGACGCAGGCAGGCTTGGCGGGCGGTTCCACCGACGGCGCGGCTGTTGTGCTGGCGCTGAATCAGATTTTTGAAACGCGCCTGAGCATGGATGAGATGGCGCAGATCTGCGCCCACTTCGGCTCGGACGTACCGTTCTGTTTGTTGGGCGGCACCATGCTCGCGACCGATACCGGCACGACGCTCAAGAAACTGCGCGCCATGCCCGATTGTCATATCGTGATCTGCAAGCCCGCGATCTCCGTGTCCACCGCCGCGGCATACGCCGCCTGTGACGCGCGCGAGCCCAAAGGCTTCCTCTATACCGACGAGCTGATCAAGCGGCTCTACAGCCGCGATATCCGCGGGCTCGCCACCTGCCTGTACAACGAGTTCGAGCAGGTGATGGAACTGCCCGCGATCAATGAGATTAAGCGCGAGATGATCGTCTGCAAGGCGCTGGGCGCTTCCATGAGCGGATCGGGCTCGGCGGTCTATGCAATCTTCCTCAATCAGAAGAATGCGGAGAAATGCGTTAATATTCTGAAAGAGAAATATAAAAATGTATTCCTCACCAAGCCCCTCAAAGACGGCTGTTGTGTTGAAAGGGTTGAACCCTGACGAGCTTTCGTGTTACATGCACGAAAGTGTCCGCCGGACAGGATACGCTGGTTAATCTCGGGCGTGGTATTTGACTTTTTTAATCGGTTGAGATTGCCACAGGGCGCATTTCAGATTGTCATTGCGAGGAGGAACTTCGTTCCGACGTGGCAATCTCAACCTTTACCATTGCGCCCTTCGCAATGACTATTTTGAATAAAGTGAATAAACCAATAATTACCTGCCAAAGATGATACAGTACTCCATTTGAAAAGGCAGGTAATTCTTTTGAAGAAATATATCCATCTGTTTGTCGGCTCTGTCATCATCGCGGGGATGCTTCTTTGCTTACCCTTTGTTAATTCTTGTGAGGAATTATCCGAGGATGTACTGCGCGTACATATCCTCGCGAATTCCGATTCCGCCGCTGACCAGAGCTTAAAGCTCGGTGTGCGTGACCGTGTCCTCAGGGAGTGCTCCGATTATTTCAACGGCTGTAATGATAAGGCGGAAGCGATCAGGATCACTAAAACACATCTGAGCGAGATCGAGCAGATCGCGTCAAGCGAGATCAAGCGCCGCGGCTTCGATTATCCTGTCACGGCACAGGTCGGCGAGATGTACTTCAACACGCGCTATTATGATGACTTCACCATGCCCGCCGGTCAGTATGACGCGTTGCGCCTGACTATCGGCAACGGTGAGGGGCAGAACTGGTGGTGCGTGATGTATCCGTCGCTGTGCGTCGGCGCCGCGAGTGAGACGCAGATGAAGGATGAACTCGACGACGGCGAGTATGAGGTAGTCACCGCCGACAAATACGATTTTCGCTTCAAGCTCGTCGAATACTGGGAAGGTTTTCGTTCTTTGTTCCGATGAGGATGTACCGAAAACAGGACATTTTATATGATAGGATAAAGCAGTAATAAGCTGTTGAGATTGCCACGGCTCCTTGAGTCCCGCAATGACATCATAAACGCGGAGGAATTATGCTGCATTTTGTGCTCGGCCGTTCCGGCTACGGAAAAAGTGAATATCTGCGCTGCAGGTTTGCCGATCTCGCGCAAAAGGGAGAGGACAAGCTCCTGTTCCTGGTGCCCGATCAGATCTCCTTTGAGACAGAAGCGGCGTTTCTCGAATTGTTAGGCCCCGCCGTATCGCGCAACATCATGGTGCTGGGCTTCTCACGACTGTGCGACTATGTCTTTGAGCAGACAGGCAACCGTTTCGCGTCCTTTGCGGATGACGGCGTTCGCCATTTGATGATGAGCCTTGCGCTCGAGCAGGTGGGGGAGGAGCTGTCGATCTTTGATCAGCGAACCGATACCGCCGATATGCGCGAGCTGATGCTCTCCGCTGTCAAGGAGTACAAGAAGTGCGCCCTGTCGTCCGATACACTGCGTGAGGCGGCTCAGTCCGCGGGGGATGATACCCTGCGCATGAAGTTGAATGATACCGCGCTCGTGTACGATGCGTACAACGCGATCATGGAGCGCAGTTATATGGATCCGCTGGATTCGCTGACCAAGGTCTGCGAGCTGTTGCCCGACCATAAATTGTTTGAGGGCTATACCCTCGCGCTCGATGCGTTCTACGGCTTTACGGCGCAGGAATACGATGTGATCGAACAGCTCTTGATGATGAGCAGTGAGATGTTTGTCGCGCTGACCGATGACTGCCGCCCCGACAGTGAGAACCTGTTTTTTGTCCCGCGGCGCACCCGAGCGCGGCTGTCGCGCATGGCACGTGATCATGGTATTGAGATCGCGCCGTTGACTACGCTACATACTCCGTATCGCTTCCAAAATGAAGCGTTGATCGTGCTGGAAGAAAACGCCTACCGGTTGGAGAAAGAGCCGTATGCTGAGAGTGACGACGCGGTGACGGTATACCGTGCCTCGGGGCTGTATGACGAGTGCGATTTTGTCGCGCGTACGATCCGTGCCTTGGTTGAGGACGGCGCACGCTATCGCGATATCGCGGTGATCTGCCGCAGTGCCGACCGCTACACCGGCATCCTCGAATCGTATTTTGAGAAGTACGGCATCCGCTGTTTTATGGATAAGCCGCAGAACATTGACGCCATGCCGATGGTGCGATTGGTGACTGCCGCGTTCAACATCGTGAACCGCGGTTTTCAGCGCGAGGATGTCCTCTCCCTGCTGAAAACAGGCCTATGCTCCTATTCGGTCGGCGATATCGCGGACTTTGAAAATTATCTTTTCGTCTGGGATATCAGCGGACGAAGGTTTGATACGCCCTTTACCGCGTCGCCCGACGGCTTTGCGGATGAAATGAACGATCAGCAAAAGGAGATCTTAAAGCGCGTAGAAAAGCTGCGTGCCGATATTATCGGCACACTGCGTGATTTCTCCTTCTCGGTAAAGGACACCGACGGCAGATCGATCGCCAAGGCGCTGATGAAGCTGCTTTACCGATTGCACGTTGACGACAACATCAACACCCTCTGCGACGCGTACGAAGCGCAGGGTGAGCACGAGCTTGCCGCCGACCTGATCCGTATGTGGAACGTGCTGTGCGGCATTCTCGACAAGACCGTCGCCGTGATCGGAGATTACGCGATGACGCCCAAGCGCTTTGCGGAGCTGTTACACACCAACTTCGCCGCGTCCGAGGTCAGCACCATTCCGCGCGGCATGGATGAGGTGGATGTTTCCACCGCCGACCGCTCCCTGATCTCGGACAAGAAGGTTGTGTTCCTGATCGGTGCGCTCGACGGAGAGTTCCCGCATACCCCCGTGGAGGCGGGCGTGTTCACCGATAATGAACGTGTTTTGTTGAAGGAAACCCTGCATTTGCCGCTCTCCGATTCGATCGAGGAGTTGATCGCGACCGAGCGCTACTATGCGTATTCGGCGCTGACCGCCGCGGGTGAGCGGCTCTATCTCAGTTTCCCTGCCGCCGATATGCGCGGTGAGCTCCTCATGCCCTCGGACATTATCTCCGAGGTGGAGCTGAGCTTGCCGAATCATCGATTCATCAACTACGATATGGTGCCGGTCAAAGAACGCCTGCGTTCCAAGAGAGCGGCGTTCGATTATCTTGTCAGCCGCTATCACAGCCGCTCCGCCGATATCACGGCTCTCAAGGCATATTTCAGCGAGGATGAAGCATATCGTGATGTGATCCGCTCCATCGAGGATGTGCTGAGCAGGCGTGTCCGCAGGATCAAGGATACAAAGCTGACGAAGGAGCTGTTCGGCAAAGAAATGCGCCTGTCATCGACCAAGATCGATGTGTATCATAAATGTCCGTTCCGCTATTTCTGCGAGTACGGCTTACACATCCGCGAGCGCCGCAAAGCGACCGTCGACGCGCTCGAATACGGCACCTTGATGCACCATATCTTTGAGGTGTTCTTCTCACAGTACAGCCGTGAGGAGTACATGGAGATGGATGAGAGCGCGGTCGAAGGCGTCGTGTCCGATATCCTTGACAAATACATCGATACCCACTTCGGCGGCACAGAGGAAAAGTCGGAGCGCTTTTTGTACCTTTTGTACCGCACCAAAGCCGCTGCGACGCGGTTGCTCCTGCATATGATCCGTGAGCTCAGCCAAAGCGACTTTATCCCTGTCGATTTTGAGTTGGGCGTAGGGGAGGATATCCCCGATTATTCGGTGGAGCTGAATGACGGTCTGCGGCTCAGTGTGCGCGGCAGTGTCGACCGCGTTGACCGTTGTGACGCGGACGGCAAAAGCTATATCCGCGTCATCGACTACAAGACCGGTACCAAGGAATTCAACATCAACGATTTGCTGTATGGCTTGAATTTGCAGATGTTTATCTATCTATACGCGATCCGTGAAAACGGTATGGCGCGTTACGGTGAGATCACCCCCGCGGGTGTTCTCTACATGCCCGCCGTATCGCCGTCGGTATCCGCCGATCCCGATACACCTGAGGCAAAGATCCGCAGTGAGCTGATCAAGAAGTATATGATGAAGGGCGTGATCCTCGATGACGCCGACGTCGTCGCGCATATGGAGCATGACGGCGAGGGTGTGTTCATCCCCGCCAAGCTCAAGGACGGCGTTGTGTCCGCGAGCGCCGGCAGTCTGGCGTCGCTCGAGGAGCTGGGCGCGATCTTCCGCAGGATCGACGAGTTGACGACCGCGATGGCGCAGTCACTCTATGACGGCGATGTCGCCGCACTGCCGCTCAAGGGCAAGAAGTACGACGGATGCGCCTACTGCGTTTACAACGCGGTATGCCTGCGCAAGGATGACGATCCCTGCCGTGAGGCGGTGGACAGAAGCGCCGCCGAAGTATTTGAAGAGCTCAAAAGAGAGGGGGATCACGATGGCACGTAACTGGACACAGCATCAGCTCGACGCGATCACCGCGCGGGGCGGTTCCGTGATCGTTTCGGCAGCCGCCGGATCGGGTAAGACCGCCGTACTGGTCGAGCGTGTGATCCGCCTGATCACCGATACCGAAAACGGCGTTGACGCCGACCGACTGCTGGTCGTGACCTATACCCGCAAGGCTGCCGCCGAGCTCAAGAGCAGACTCAGGGACGCGCTGACCGACTGCATCCGCAGGGATCCCACCAATCCCTTTTTGATCCGTCAGCAATCCCTGCTCGGCAAGGCGCATATCTCTACGGTGGACTCGTTTTGTATGTCGCTGTGCAAGGAGTATTTCTTCCTGCTCGACATCGACCGCAATATCCGCATTGCCGACGCGGGTGAGCTGAGCGTGATGCGCGCCGACGCGATGCGCCTGACGCTCGATCTCTTGTATGAGGAGAAGGATCCCAAGTTCCACCGTTTGGTGGAGACCTTCGCCTCCGCCCGCGGTGACAGCAGGCTGGAGGATCACATCAGCCGCCTGTACGATTTTCTGCGCTCCCATCCGTTCCCGGAGCGCTGGATGGCAGAAAAGCTCTCTTATTACTCCGATTTTACAGAGGTCGGCGACACGGTATGGGGCAGGATCATCGCGGAGTACACGCGTGAGGCGGCAGATTATTTACAACTGCTCAACGACCGCGCCCTTGACGCGATCTCACTGGATGAAAAGCTCTATGATAAGAACCTTTCGCTGTTTGATTCCTATCGGATGTTTTGCGAGCGGTTACACAGCGCCGTCGAACAGGAGAGCTGGAACCTGATTCGTGACACGCTCCATTCCTTTGAAGCGGGGCGATTGTCCACCCCGCGCGGCTATGCCGACAATCCGCTGAAGCTCGAGGCGGCGTCGGCACGCGACATCTTCAAGGACACCGTCAAATCGCTCCAAAAGCTCTATACGCAAGAGGAAGATCTGTGTCTGTATGACATCGAGCGGCTCAAGGATTACGCAGAACAGCTTTTTAAGGCGGTGAGCCAGTTTGAACACCATTACGCCATGCTCAAAAAAGAAAACAGCGTAGCGGACTACGCTGATATTGAGCACTGGGTGCTGTCGCTGATTGTCGATCGTGACACAATGACCGCCACCGACGTCGCGCGAGAGATATCCTCCCGCTTTGACTACATCATGGTGGACGAGTACCAGGACGCGAACGAGGTACAGGACACCATCTTCAAGACCATTTCACGCGATGAAACAAACCTGTTTGTTGTCGGCGACGTCAAGCAGAGTATCTACGGCTTTCGTCAGGCAATGCCTGAATTGTTCTTAAGAAGAAAAAACAATGCTGTTACTTATGATAGAGAAACAAAAGAATTTCCTGCAAAAATAATTCTGGAAAAGAATTTTAGAAGTGACAGCGCCGTGCTGTCCGCCGTCAATTTCTTCTTCAAAAAATTGATGTCAACGGCAGTCGGCGATATCGAATATAATGAGGAGGAAATGCTCTTTCCCGGCGCCGTATACGCGCCGCAGAAGGAGCCCGCCGTCGAGCTGAACCTGATCGACAAGGACTTGGTCGGTGAGGAGGACGCCGCCGTTGCCGAGGCGCGGTATATCGCCGAGCGCATCCTGCAAATGGTCGCCGAGGGCTATCCCGTCAAGGACGGCGACGCGTATCGTCCCGCGACCTTCAGCGATTTTGCCGTGTTGATGCGTAACCTGTCGAGCTACGTCGCGGTTTATCGCGAGGTGTTCGAGCTGTATGGCATCCACGCCCACAGCGAGAACGGCGCGGGATTTTTGGATTGCAGAGAGATCATGCTGATCACCAACTTTTTGCGTGTCATCAACAATCCCGCCCTTGACATCGAGCTGTTGAGTGTTGTGATGAGCCCCGTGTTCGCCTTTGACGAGGACGACCTCGCGCGTATCCGTATCGGACAGCGCAAGGGCTCGCTCTACGCGGCGATCACATTGGACGCCGAAAAGGGGAACCAAAAGAGTAAGAGTTTCCTCAGCGAACTTTCCTATTATCGGAACGTGTCCGTGACCGTGCCGCTGCATCAACTGATCACCTTGATCTATGAGCGCTCGTCGTTCATGGCGATCCTCTCCGCCTCCGACAGTGCGGGCGCGACCAATAACCTGCGCCTGTTGCTCGACTACGCGCGGGCGTTTGAGCAGAATACCCATCGCGGTCTATCGGCTTTCGTCAACTACCTTGACCGACTGCTCGAGGACGGCTCCGACCTGCCCTCCGCGTCGAGCGACGGCGGAGCGGATGTCGGCGTAGAATTGATGACCGTCCACGCGTCAAAGGGGCTTGAGTTCCCGATCTGCTTCATTGCGAATACCGCGCGTAAGTTCGTGTCTGATGCGTCAAAGTCGGTCCTGCTCCATTCGCGCTACGGCTACGCGCAAAAGCTCTATGATCCCGCGCTTTCCGCCAACTTCAACACCATGCCGCGCAACGCACTGGCGATGGAGATCAGCCGCGATGAGATGAGTGAGGAGCTCCGCGTGCTGTATGTCGCAATGACGCGTGCCAAGCAAAAGCTGATCCTGCTCGCCACCCCCTCGCGATCGGTCACCTCCTACATAGGCGGCATCGCCAAAAAGCTCGCGGGTCAGCGGGAGATCTCACCCTTTGCGGTGCGCTCCGCAAACGCATTGTCCGATTGGCTGGTCATGTGCGCCCTGCTCCACCCCGACGGCGAAACACTGCGGGAGTATGCGGGCGTATCCGCGGACAGCGAGCCACAGGCTGATTTTGCACTTTCCTGCCACGTGATCGACACACCGTTTGACGCGGAGGATACGGAAGAAATTGCGACAGAGTATCAGGATATAAAAGCGAACACCGACCTGATCGACGAGCTGAAACAGCATGTCGATTATCGCTATCCGTATGAGGCGATCGAAGCCCTGCCCGTCAAGGTCGCGGCGTCAACGCTCGCGCATCAAATGACCGACAAGGCGTATGACCGCACCCTCGACCGCCCCGCGTTTTTGCAGGGTGAAAAGCTCACCTCCGCCGAGAAAGGCACCGCACTGCACGCGTTCATGCAGTTTGTCGATTTTGCCGCGGCAAGAGCAGCGTTGCAAGACCAACTGCATCAGCTGCACGCCGACGGCTATCTGACCGACGCGCAGGTGAACAGCATCGACCTGCACCGTGCCGAGCGCTTTATCCAAAGCGATCTGGTCACTCGTTGTCTGCACGCCGACGAGGTGTATAAGGAATACCGCTTCAATGTCAAGATTCCCGCAAAGCTGGTCAATCCCGGGATCGAAGAGCCCTTCCGTGAGGAAAAGGTGATCCTGCAGGGTGCGGTGGATCTGGCATTCGTCGAGGACGGAGAGCTCGTGATCGTCGATTACAAGACCGACCGTGTCAAGGATCCGCAAACGCTGAACGACCGTTACGCGTCCCAACTCATGCTGTATAAGGACGCGATGGAGGAATGCCTCGGACTCCCCGTCAAGGAATGTCTGATCTACTCGATCCATCACAGCAAAGAGATCGAAGTATTTCGCAAATGATAAAAGGCTCCCGTGAGGGACATCATCTTTGAGCAAGGAAAGGAATCTCGCTGACGCTCGGTCAGTTGAAACAATTCCTCAGTCACCGTTCGGTGACAGCTCCTTTTACCAAAAGGAGCCTCCTTGCTCATACAATGTCCGTGTGGGAGCCTTTGTTATGTTGTGATGATTTTTTCAGCAACCTTGATGCCGTCGACGGCGGCGGATACGATGCCGCCCGCATAGCCCGCGCCTTCACCGCAGGGGTACAGTCCTCTCAGGCTCACGCTCTGCATGCTCTCGTCACGCGTGATGCGGATGGGGGAGGAACTGCGGCTTTCCACTGCGGTGAGGATCGCGTCGGGATGATTGAAGCCGTGCATCCGACGGTCGATCATCGGGATCGCCTCGCGCAGAGAATCGGTCACAAACGGCGGCAGGATGTCGTCCATATTCGCAAAGCTCGTGCCGGGCAGATAGCTCGGTGTGACCTCGCCGAATCGGGTGGAAACCTGTTTGTTCAGGAAGTCACCGACGCGGATGATCGGCGCGCGGTAATCGCCGCCTCCCGCGACAAACGCCTTGCGCTCCATCTCTCTCTGCCAGTACATCCCCTTGAGCCGATGTTCGCTCAGGATATCGTCGGGATGGACGGATACCAAGAGCGCCGCGTTGGAGTTAATCTTGTCGCGGGCGAATTCGCTCATGCCGTTGGTGACAACGCTGTTTTCTTCGCTTTGTGCTGCGACGACCACGCCGCCCGGACACATGCAAAAAGTGTATACCCCGCGTCCATCCTTGAGGTGGACGTTTTGTTTGTAGTAGGCGGCGGGCAGCCTGTTGTGTGTCGCACCGTATTGGGAGCGGTCGATGTTCTCGCGCAGATGCTCGATACGCACGCCAACCGAGAACGGCTTCGGCTCGATGTGAACGTCCATTTGATGGAGCAGTTCAAAGGTATCGCGCGCGCTGTGACCGATGGCGAGCACGATCTCATTGCATTCGATCAGCCGCTTTGTGCCGTGATGCTCGACCTCGGCGGCGTGGACTGCGCCGTCATGCGTTTTGATGTCGACCAGCTTGGTGTCGAAGAAGATCTCCGCGCCGAGAGCGATCAATTCCTCGCGGATATTTTTGACGGTGTCGCGCAGCTTGTCCGTACCGATATGCGGCTTTGCGTTATACAGGATCTCTTCGGGAGCGCCGTGCGCGGCAAATTCAAGGAGCACCTTGCGCGATCTGCCGTCCTTGGTGCCGGTGTTGAGCTTGCCGTCCGAAAAAGTGCCCGCGCCGCCCTCGCCGAACTGCACATTACATTCGGTGTCGAGGACAGCATTTTGCCACATTCGGCTGACCGCCTTAGTGCGTTCTTCTACGCGTGACCCGCGTTCGATCACGATGGGACGAATACCGCTCTGCACTAACGTCAACGCGCAGAACAATCCCGCGGGACCCGTGCCGACGATCAGCGGCCGTTTCTCTTTGTCCTTCGGCGTCAGAGGGATGTAGCGGTACGGTTCGGTGATGACGGCATTTTTGCATTTTGCTTTATTCAGCGCCGCCTGCTCGTTACCGCTCAGTGTCACATCGATACTTGTGGTGTAGTGGATGTCGTTTTTGTGCCGCGCGTCGATAGAGCGGCGATAGAGCGACGCTGTTTTGATTGTTTTTTCAGATATCCGCAGTTCCTTGGCACAGACTCGGCGGATGTCGTCATCGGTATAGCCCAAGGGGAGTTTTACATTGCTCAGTCGTATCATAGGTGATCCCCCGCGCACATCCCGCTCGCAAAGGCGAACTGGAGGTTATAGCCGCCGCAGTCGCCGTCGATATCCAGCACCTCGCCGATGAGATACAGTCCGCGGTGACGGTTGCTTTCAAAGGTGCGGGGGTCGATCTCACTCAGCCTGACCCCGCCCGCGGTGACCTGTGCTTTCTTGAAATCACGGGTCTCTTCACAGACAAAGCGCCAGTCGGTGATATGGCGACACAGCGCTTTAATTTCTTTATTAGAAATATCCTGACAGGATGCGGAGGGCTTGATGCCGCACGATTTCAACAGTGCCAGTCCAATATTTTTATGGAACATTCCCGTGAAGAGCTCGCCGCAGGTCGCTTTGTTGTTGCGCTTAAATCTGTTTGTGATTTCCTGCTCGACCTGTTCATCGGTGAAATCGGGCAGCAGATTGAGGTGAATCTCGCAACCGCCAAGATTGGCGTGTCGGGATAGGTTGAAGATGCAGATGCCCGATAATGCGCCGTCGGCAAACTGCACCTCGCCGCGTTCGATTTTGATGATCTTTTTGTCGCGGATCAGGGTTGCTTCCGCCGACGCGCGGATGCCCTTGAGCGATTTTAATAATTCGTTTTTGACCTTGACGGGCGAGAGGGAGGGACTGAGCTTGGTCATGCTCAAACCCAGTGTTCGCAGCAATTCGCGGCTGTCGTTATCTCTGCCCGCGTAATCCGCCTTACCGCCCGCGGCAATGACCAGCTTTTTGGCGAAAAGCCGCAGCTCGGGGGTCGTGATCTCATATCCCTCGGCAGTCTTTTGGATGCGTCGGATATCGGTGTTGCAGATGGTTTCGATAGGGAGCTGCGCGATCCTCATACGCAGGACGTCGAGGACGGAGCTCGCTTGATTGGACAGGGGATAGACCCTCTGTTCACTGTCGGTATGTGTGAGCAGTCCGAGGGTGCGGAAGCAGGATAAGACCGCGACGGGGCTATATTTCTCAAAAAGAATATTGATCAGCGTGTCGCTCCCATCACCGTGATAGCTTTTGGCATCCGCGCCCATGTGGCTGAGGTTGCATCTTCCGTTACCGGTGACAAGGATCTTTTTGCCTACGCGATCCGCTTTTTCCAGTATGACGATCGTTTGACCGGGGTGGTTCTGTGCGGCACGGATCGCGCACATCAGTCCCGCCGCGCCGCCGCCGATGATCGCCGCGTAAACATGATGCTTCTTCATTATGCTTTGGGTGCGAAGATCGCGCCGATCGCGCCGAATACGCCCATTGACGCCAATCCCATGATCACGCCGGCGATGATGACGCCGAGCATGACGGCGATAATGCTCTTTTTAAAGTCCATATCCAGCATGGACGCCGCGAGCGTCCCTGTCCAAGCGCCGGTTCCGGGCAGGGGGATGCCGACGAACAGCATCAGCGCGATGAACAGACCTCTGCCTGCCTTCGCCTGCAATTTTTTGCCGCCCTTTTCACCCTTCTCAAGACAGAAGGTAAAGAATTTGCCGATGAACTTTTTATCCTTGCCCCATTCGAGCACCTTGCGCGCAAAGAGATAGATGAACGGTACGGGGAGCATGTTGCCGAGGATGGCGAGGATATACACGACGACCATGTTCATATTGCCGCCGAGGTTGTTGACGCCGACGGCATAGGGGATCGCGCCGCGCAGCTCGATCAGCGGCACCATGGAAATCAAAAATACGATGATATAATGAAGCATAAGGAATCTCCTTTTCGTTTCTTCTCCATAGCATTATAACTGAAAAAAGCAGTCTTTTCAACTCTAATTTGAAGGATTGATAAAACTTATATGATTCCGTTTGACAACTTATACGGAATGGATTAGAATAAACTCGGATTATTATGATAATAAAACCACATGATCAGGTGTAGGATGAAAGATAAAAAACGAATGACCGCACGTGTGATATTAACGGTGCTGACGGTTGCGGCGGTCGCCGCGATCTTCTACAATTCATCACAGAGCGCGGTCGAATCCACCGAGCGCAGCTCGCCCTTGACCGATTGGATCAACGGTATTTTGGCGGGCTTTCCGATCCCGTTCAGCGTGACGGAAAATTTCATACGCAAGCTCGCGCATTTTACCGAGTACGCGATCCTCGGCACGATGCTGAGCGTGACATATTATTTGTATCTTCTTAAGATCAAAACGGCGTTGATCGCGACGCTTATCACCGGTGCGGCGGTCGCGGTGATCGACGAGGTCATCCAGCTGTTTCCGGCGGGGCGATCCTGTCAGATCAGCGATATGCTGCTCGATTGCTGCGGCGTAGCGTTCGCGAGTGCGATCGTGATGCTGATCATTCGGGCGGTAGAGAATAAACGCCGTAAAAAGCAACTCAATGAACAATAATCTACGTTTTCGGAAAGAAGGGTAAAACGTGAGTGAGGTTTCTCAGAATAAAATGGGCGTAAAGCCAATGCTCCCGCTGCTTTTGGGGATGTCGCTGCCCGCGATGCTGTCGATGATGATACAGGCGCTGTACAACGTGGTCGACAGTATCTTTGTCGCGCGCTATTCGCCCGACGCGCTGCAGGCGGTGTCACTGGCGTATCCGCTGCAAATGATCCTGATCTCCTTCGGCGTCGGGACGGCGGTGGGCGTCAACTCTCTGATTGCGCGTCGACTGGGCGCAAAGAATTATGAGGAAGCGAATAACGCCGCTACCACGGGTCTGGTGCTGGCGGTCATCAACTGGTTGGTCTTTTTGGTGATCGGGCTGACGGCGTCCCGTCCGTTTATCTCGCTGTTCACCTCCAACGCCGACGTCATCAAGGACGGGACAAGCTATCTCACCGTTGTGCTGTGTATCTCGTTCGGCATGATGATCTCCTGCATGGGTGAGAAGATCCTGCAATCGACCGGCAACATGATCATTCCGATGATCACCCAGATGCTCGGCGCGATCGTGAACATCATCTTCGATCCGTTGTTGATCTTCGGTATCGGTTTTTTTCCGCGACTGGGCGTGCTCGGTGCGGCAATCGCTACCGTGTTCGGTCAGATCTGCTCTATGACCTTCATCCTGATCATCCTCTTTGTCAGAAAGCATGAGGTCAAGATCCGCTTCAAGGGCTTCCGCATGCAGAAGATCACCCTGAAGAATATTTATGCTGTCAGCTTCCCCGCGATCATCATGCAGAGCATCGGCTCGGTGATGGTATCGGGCATCAACGCGATCATCTCGATGGCGGATCTGACGGCGGAATATGCCGCCGCGTATATCAACGCCTTCGGTATCTACTTCAAGCTCCAAAGCTTTGTCTTTATGCCCGTGTTCGGACTGAGCCAGGGTGTGTCGCCGATCATCGGCTACAACTACGGCGCGCGTAACAAAAAGCGTATGTTCCAGGCGTTCCGTCTGGGTATCATCATCGCGGGCGCTATCATGGTGGCGGGAACCCTGCTGTTCCACCTCGCGCCCGAGTGGCTGTTATCACTCTTTGAGTCAAAGGACAATGTCGCCGCCAACGCGTTGCTTGCCGAGGTCGGCGTGCCGATGCTCCGCATCATCAGCATCTCGTTCATCATGGCGGCGGTCGGTATCATGTTCTCTACGCTGTTCCAGGCGGTCGGCAAGGGCTTTTACAGCATGACGATGTCTGTGCTGCGCCAACTGGTCGTACTCCTGCCCGTGGCATATCTTCTCTCCAAGATCAACATGACCGTGATGTGGTTTTCGTTCCCGATCGCCGAGGTCGTATGCCTGATCATCGGCATCATCTTCTTCATCCTGCTCCGGAAAAAGGAGTTCAGCAAGCTGTAATGTTTTATCCTCTCACCTCATATGCATATAGTATCATGTTTTAATGAATTGTCATTGCGAGGCGTCGCTAAGACGACGTGGCAGTAGCTCTCGACCAATCAGCGTTCGCTCATCGCTCCGCTTCTTGGGAGAGCCTTGCATGGGTGCTGTATACCAAATCGTAGATTTGGACAGCACCTCACAATCTCAATCGATGGGGTGAAGAGATGAGTGAGTTTAAGCGTAACGAGATCGTCTATGAAGAGGGCTGGCGGGAAGCCTCCCCGATTGTTGATGAAGAAACACCGCTCGATGAAGCGCCTGCTCCTGTTGAGCGACCGCAGCAGGGAAATGAGAAAAGCAGACCGCTTTTGATCACGATCCAACTCGTGCTCAGCCTGTTGGCGGCGCTGGTGCTGTTCCTGCTCAAGGCGATGGACAGCGAAGGCTATTATAACTTTATGGACTATTACCGAGAAGAACTGCAAAAGCCCGTGGTGTCGCAGGAGATCTTTCATGCGGCTGACGCGTTGTTGGAACAGGATCCCGTGACGATTCAGGCGACACCGGATGAAACTGCGCATAGCGACACTTGACCTCTTCATCGGCTATGAGGCGATCGCGGCGATGACCGCCGTGCTGCTCCTCGACCGAGAGAATCGGGTGATCTTCTGCTTTCTTGCCGCGGTTTTGCACGAGCTGGGGCATGTGCTGATGATGCTGTTGTGCGGCGTGCGTGTTCGAGCGATCAGACTGCGGCTCTTCGATGTGCTGATCAAGGCGGATGACGCGCCGTCATTTAAGGCGGATGTGCTGATCACCATGGGCGGCGTAGCGGCAAACTTTTTGTTTGCGTTACTGCTGTATCCCATCGGCATGAAGGTCGCCCTGCCGCATTTGGCGCTCGGCGTATTCAACCTCTTGCCCATTATGAGCCTTGACGGCGGGCATTTGCTCGAGATATTCATGGACAAACGGTTCTCGCCGCGCACCACCGCAATCACGCTGAAAGTGACGACCTTTGTCTTTTTACTGCCGCTGATGACGGCGGGACTGTATGTACTGCTGAACAGCGGCTATAATTACTCGCTGTTGATCATAGCGATCTATCTGATCGTTTTATTGTTTTTGAAAAATAGGTAATTGCCGATCATGCACCATATCGATCGGCAGATAAAGGAGAAGCCTATGATCCCTGAAAAAGTCGAAAAACTGCTCCTCAAGGTACAAAAGCCCGGCCGCTATGTCGGCGGCGAGCTCGGAGCTGTCATCAAGGACAAGCAGGAAGTGGATGTGCGGTTCGCGTTCTGTTTCCCCGATATTTATGAGATCGGCATGTCGCACCTCGGCATCAAGATCCTCTACAGCCTTTTTAATGAAAAGCCGTACATTTGGTGCGAGCGCGTCTTTGCGCCGTGGATGGATATGGAAGAGCAGATGCGCGCGCATGATATCCCTCTGTATGCGCTCGAGTCGGGCGATCCGCTGACGGAGTTTGACTTCATTGGCTTCACCCTGCAATACGAGCTGAGCTACAGCAATATCCTGAACATGCTTGACCTCGGCGGGATCCCGCTGCTCTCAAAGGACAGGCATGACTTAAAGCACATCGTCGTCGCGGGCGGCCCCTGCGCCTGCAATCCCGAGCCGATCACCGACTTCATCGATATCTTTTTCCTCGGCGATGGGGAAGAGGTCGACCTCGAGGTGATGGAGCTCTACAGAACCTGCAAAAAAGACGGCAAGAGCAGAGAAGAATTCCTCCGCCTTGCCGCTCAGATCAAGGGCGTCTACGTGCCCTCGTTATATGATGTGTCCTATCACGACGACGGCACCGTTGCCGCTGTCACACCACGCGACGATGCGCCCTCGGTGATCGAAAAGCGTGTGATGATGGATATGGACAACTGCTACTATCCCGATAATTTCGTTGTCCCGAATATCGAGATCGTCCATGACCGCGCGGTCGAGGAGATCTTCCGCGGCTGTATCCGCGGCTGCCGCTTTTGTCAGGCGGGCTTCCTCTATCGACCCGTTCGCGAGAAGTCGGTGGAGTGCATCAGCAAGCAATGCCATGCGCTGTGCCGCAATACCGGCTATGACGAGGTATCGTTGTCCTCGCTGAGCTCGAGCGACTACACGCAGGTCGTGCCGATGCTCCGTGAGCTGAATTCATGGGCTAAGCCCGAGCATGTCAGTCTGTCGCTGCCGTCACTGCGCGTGGACGGCTTCTCCGACGATATCCTCAATGAGATCAAGACCGTGCGCAAGAGCGGCTTGACCTTCGCTCCCGAAGCGGGCAGTCAGCGCCTGCGTGACGCGATCAACAAGAACGTCTTTGAGGACGAGCTGATGCACACCTGCCGCGTCGCGTTCGAGGGCGGTTATACGACCGTCAAGCTCTATTTTATGATCGGCCTGCCGACCGAGACGATGGATGATGTCGCCGATATCGCAAATCTCGGCAAGAAGGTGCTCGACACCTTTTACAGCACCCCGAATCGCCCCAAGGGAAAAGCGCCGCGCGTCACCATTTCCGCGTCATCGTTCGTCCCCAAGCCCTTTACTCCCTTCCAGTGGGAGCCGCAGGATACGATGGAAACGCTGCGTGAAAAGCAGCAGCATATCAAGCAGACGATCATCGATAACAAGATCTCGATGAGCAAGCTTTCTTATAACTATCACGATTCGGACACCTCTTACCTCGAGGCAGTGTTCGCGCGCGGTGATCGCCGTTTGAACAAGGTGATGCTCGAAGCGCACAGGCGCGGGATCCGCTTTGACGGATGGAGCGACTGCTTCTCCCTGCAAAACTGGCTGGAGGTATTTGAAGCATGCGGGATCGACCCCGCGTTCTATGCCAATCGCCGCCGTTCATTCGATGAGATCCTGCCGTGGGATCACCTCGATTACGGCGTGACCAAGGAGTTTTTGCGCCGTGAGTGTGAGCGCGCGTATCGCTCCGAGGCGTCGCCCAACTGCCGTGAACAATGCCTTGGCTGCGGCTCGAGAAAGTACGGAGGAGGCGTATGCTATGAAAAACGTTAGGGTCTTCTACCGCAAGTTCGGTCCCTGCAAATACATTTCCCACCTCGACACCAACCGCGTGATGATCCGCGCCATCGGTAAAAGCCGCCTGAATATCTGGCGCACCGAGGGCTTCAATCAACACGCCTATATCACCTTCGCACTGCCGCTGTCGCTCGGATTTGCCTCCGAATGTGAGAGCATGGATTTTCGTGTGCTGGATGATAACGAGGATCTGTCCGCGATCCCCGACAGGCTCAACGCCTGCCTGCCCGACGGCATCCGCGTTCTGCGCTGTGCGGAGTCGGTACACAAGCCCGCGGATATCGAATCCGCCGCCTATACGGTGATCCTCGAGCCGATGAATGAAGGGGATATTTCTAATAAAGAATTATCAGAGAAGCTGAAAGCGTTTCTCGATTCCCCCGAGATCATTGTCGAGAAAAAGACAAAAAAGGGCATGAAGCATATCGACCTCAAGCCCTATATCCTTGCGTTCGATTTACATGAGGGAGATAAAGTGTGCTTTGATCTCAAGCTCCCCGCCGGCTCTACGCTCAACATCAATCCCAATCTGTTGATGAATGCCTTTGCCGATCATCTCGGCATCGAGCTGTATGCCGACATCACCCGTGCCGCGATCTACACCAAAGGGGGAGAGGCGTTTGTCTAAACGATTCGACATCGTTCTCCTCGACGCGGATGAAACGGTCTATGACTTCAAACTGGCGGAAAAGACCGCCGTCAGTCTGACGCTTGAACAGTTCGGCGTGACCCCGACGGATGAAGTGGTCACCCGCTACAGCGCCATCAATCTGAGTTGCTGGAAGGCGCTCGAGCGCGGCGAGCTCAGTCGTGAGGATCTGAAGCCGACCCGCTTTCAAATGCTGTTTGAGCAGCTCGGCGCTCAGCCTGTGGACTTTCATGCGGTGAACGACACCTATGAGAACAATCTGTCCCATCAGGCGTTTTTGCTCGACGGCGCGCTGGATTTCGTCAAAAAGCTCCATGAGCATTGCAGGATCTATCTGGCGACCAACGGTTTGACGATCCCCCAGACAGGGCGATTCGACCGTGCCGCCGTCAAGCCCTATGTCGACGGCATCTATATCTCGGAGCAGATCGGTCACAGCAAGCCCGACAAGGCGTATTTTGACTATATCTTCCGTGACCTCCATATCACGGATAAGAGCCGTGTGATCATGCTCGGCGACAGCCTGACCTCCGATATGCGCGGCGGCAGGAACGCGGGTATCACTACCTGCCGTTATCTGAACGGCGAGGAGCCGTCCCACAGCCCTCTGTGTGACTACGAGATCGCCTCTTACGATGCATTCTTTGATATCTTGTTTTCTGAATCATAAAAGTAACCCCCACTGTTCAAAACAGTGGGGGTAATGTTTTGTAGGGGAGGGCTTGCTCAGCACTGATACGACGCAAAGGATTCTGTAGGGGGCGACGTTTACGACGTCCCGAAACGCATCCAACAAATGCCGCCCAAATGCGAAGCAAATGAAACATCTATTGGAGGGAAGGGGCTTGCTCCTCCCGCGATCGAGAAATATAGCTTACGGATTTCAATATTGAAATCATCAATGCAATACTATTGTTGACTTGTCGCCACGGTCGGTTTGTTATCCGTTGAAATGATGTTCAGGAAGATCAGCGAGCAGCCGATGAAGTAGGCGAGCACCACCGCGCTTGCGACGGCGCTGTCGATGATCATCAACGCGCTTTGGGACACTGCTTCGTTTTCGGCGGCGGTCATCGGTGCCATCGCCAGGCTGATCAGTACCATACCCGCGATAAAGGTGATGGTGGTCAGTCGCTTTGTCGGATTCGTCCACATGCGGTAGCCGAGCGCGCCGACGATGATATAGACAACGGCATAGAAGATGTTGAAGTAAACAGCCGTGTTGCCGTCACCGAGCAGGCTTTCTGTCAGGAACGAACCCGTGTTGGTGAGCACCTCAACGATGGAGAGCATCGCATGCAGGATCAGGACAAGACCGGAAGCAAGGATCAGGCGTTTTCCAAAGACGTACGAACGGTTCAGCCTGCTGTCGGAATCGCTCTCATCCAGCTTGCTTTCCAGTGTGAAGCGAATGATAATGAACAGCGGGATCGCTATATACAGGAACATTCTCAAAACGATGTAGTTGTTGATATCGCCGACCAGTGCCCTGACGAGCGGCGAGTTCAGCGGTCGGAACATCTCCTGAACCAGTTGGCTGTCAAAGATGGTCTGACCTGCCGCTTTGTCAAAGGCGAGCATATCGGCGCCGATGGTGGAGCCGCCGATATAGGCGGACGGCAGGAGCAGTCCCAGCGTAGCCGCGACAGCGACCACGCACGTCAACGCGATCGCGCGATACTTGTTGAACGGGATACACATGGAGAAGACCACGATGATGCCCGCGATAGACAGCATGACCGTCATCATTGAGCGAACATTGATGTCGGCGATGACAGGAGCATTGCCGAGTGCCTTGGGTAGTACATTGAGCAGGATCGGCAGTAATACGGCAATCGCGCCGAGCGCGCCCGCGCATACCGCCTGAGATACGATCTTCTTGAGGAAGGAGCCGCTGACCGGTGTGCGGCGGGGTTCCAGTGAGAGCAGGAAGCCGCCTGTGCCGATCACCGCCGCCTCCAGCATGTACATGTTCTCGATCGAGAACCACATCTGACCCTTCGAGAAGGGGATCAGCGCGAACGCCAGAATAAAGACCGCGATCGATTTCATCAGATAGAGGACGGATGTTTTCTGGGTGTTGCCGATGACGCGTCTGCCCTCGCCGACGACCTCTTTGAGGTGGCTGAAGTCGTTGTCGAGCAGGATGACGTCGGAGCAGGATTTTGCCGCCTCAGACGCCTTGGCAAAGGTGATGGAGGAATCCGAGCGTCTCAGCGCCAGGATATCGTTGACGCCGTCACCGGTCATGGCGACCTTATGCTTGTTTGCCTGCAGCGCCTTGACGAGCGCTTCCTTTTGCTCGGGAGATACACGGGCAAACACCGTGTATTCCTCCGCAATAGAGGGGATGTCCTCAAGCGGAACACCCGCGAGGGAGATGTATTTGTCGGCATTTACGATGCCGCACTTCTGCGCGATCATGCTGACGGTCAGGGGGTTATCACCCGAGATGACCTTGACGGTAACACCGTTTTCACGGAAGAATTTGAGCGTATCCGCCGCGGTCTCGCGGATGTGATCCTCGATCGCGATGAAGGCGATCAGCACACCGTCGAGGGTGACGGCGATGACGCGGTTGCCTTCCTTGGCGCGTTCGGTGACATAACTAAGGCGTTCATCCTCCTGAGGCAGGAGATATTCGGGCGCGCCCATGAGCAGCTTTCTGCCGTCGCCGTAGACGATACCGGAATACTTGTTAGCGCTGGAGAAGGGGATCTTCTCACGGATATCGGCGGACTGATCGGCGCCGAAATACTGAAAGACCGCTTCACTCGTTGCGTTCCTCTCATCGGTCGCGCCCATCAGCACGCGGATGTGCTGTTCGGCGCTGTCATCAAATTGTTTCAGCTCGCTGACGGACATGGTGCCGTCGGTGAGGGTACCGGTCTTATCCAGACAGATCACGTCGACGCGGGAGAGGTTCTCGAGCGAGTACAGCTCCTGCACCAGTGTTTTCTTTTTCGTCAGTCCCGCGATGGATACCATCAGCGCGACAGAGGTGGTCAGCACCAGACCCGACGGGATCATACCGACGCCGAACATACCGTCCGTCAATACAATCAGCGACCACGTGACGGGATCCTTGAGCGATAAGGTCAGACCGTTCCAGATGGTGGGATCGTTGCCGGTCGCGGAGATCTTGACCGCGAGGGTAACGGTGGCGGTGATGATCGCGACGCACAGGCAGATGGTCAGCACCTTGATGATCTTCATGATCGAGCTCATCAGCTCGGATTTGTGACCGGAGCTGTTCTTGACCTTGCGGGTCAGCTCAGCGGCATAGGTGTCGTCGCCGATTTTCTCGGCGCGGCATCTCGCGGAGCCGACGATGATGGAAGAACCGGAGAGAATGGTATCGCCCGCGGTCTTTTTGATGAGATCCGATTCGCCGGTCAGCATGGATTCATCCACATCGACCTCACCGTTCAAAACGATCAGGTCGGCGGTCGCCTGTTCACCTGCAGAGAGAGCGACAACGTCGTCCAGCACGATCTGAGCGGCATCGATCGACTCGACCTTGCCGTCGCGCACGACCTTGCTCTTGGTGCTGGTGACGATCCTGAGCTTCTGGATGGTCTTCATGCTCTGGAACTCCTGGAACGAGCCCATCGCGACGTTCATGATCGCGGGGATCAGAAAGACGAATTTCGAGAAGCCGAAATAGCTGTTAACGATGTCAGAGCGACCGATCGCGTTTAAGTAGATCATAAATCCGATGAATACGAACGCGATGATAAACAGCACCGTATTGAAGAAGGTGAACAGGTTGTTCGCAAGGATCTGCATCGGTGTCTTTTTGTTGGGATCCTCCGTGGTATTGGTATAGCCCTTTTGGACTCTTTCCTCGACCTCCTTCGACGTCAGACCCGCGTCATATGCTGCCTGTACGCGGTCGATAGGCGGTTTGACCTTTTTCGCTTTTTTCATAAACCTACTCCTTGGTTTTGTGTTTAACGGTTGCTTTTGTTATCGCGGGATCACCCTTTCAAAAAACAAAAGCAATCCAACTCAACCTACATTCTATCATATCTGATTTCAAATAGCAAGAATCCGGAACGATATTACTAAAGAAAATCAACAGTACGCCATTCAGCTGTTTTTGATAAAAAGCACGTTGATCAGCTGATTTAGTATTGATTTTTTGTAAAAAATATGATACGTTTATTTAAGATAACTCAGGGAGATGTTCAAATGAAAAGATTTGACAAACTTGTAAAAAACAGAAGGCTGGTCTATGCGCTCGCCGCGCTCGCCGCGGGTATCCTGTGCGCTGTGATCGTCTTTTTTGTTGTTTTTGCGAACATCAACTCGATTTCCGGATTTTTGGAAGGGGTCACCAGGGTACTGGCGCCGGTCATCATCGGTTTGATCCTGGCGTACATCATCGATCCCGTCGCCAAGTTCTTTGAAACAAAGGTTTTCGTTAAGCTGAAGAAAGAGAACTTGCGCCGCACCCTTTCCGCTGTGATCGCTTTGGTGTTGGTGCTGTTGCTGCTCGCCGTCTTTATCGGCACGCTGATCCCGAACCTGATCAGCAGTATCTCCATGCTGATCGACAATGCCGATACCTATTATGCCACCATCGAAAAGGCGGTCGATCAAATCAATTCCCTCGGCTTCGGTCTGCATATCGATCTTTCGGCGATCGAGGCGTCCGTCAGGAATTGGCTCGGTGATTTTGTCAACAACCTATCCAATAATCTGTCGTCCATTCTCAGCACCACCAAAAATATCGGCGCTGTGCTGCTGAACATCCTGATCGGCGTTATCCTCGCAATCTACATCCTGTTCAGCAAGAAATATCTGCTCAACGGTCTGCAAAGACTGCGCAAGGCGCTCCTCACGCCCAAGCGTTATGAGAGCAACACCAAGTTCTGGAACCGCTGCCATGATATCTTCACCCAGTATATCGGATGCAATATCATCGACGCGATGATCATCGGCGGCTCCAACGCCATCTTCATGCTGATCCTCGGCATGCCCTATGTTCCGCTGGTATCCTTTGTCGTCGGCGTCGCGAATCTGATTCCGACCTTCGGCCCGATTATCGGCGGCGCGATCGGCGCGCTGGTGCTCGTATTGGTCAAGCCGACTTACGCGTTGTGGTTCTTGATCTTCACGATCGGTATTCAGATCTTGGACGCTTATGTGATCAAGCCCCGCCTGTTCTCCAGCTCCATCGGTCTGGCTCCGGTATGGACGTTGATCGCGATCACGGTCGGCGGCAACCTGTTCGGCATCATCGGCATCCTGCTGGCGATCCCCGTCGCGGCGATCCTGACCTTTATCTACGATGAACGCTTTGTGCCCTGGCTGCAAAAGCAAAGCAGAGCGCGCGCGGCAAGGGCGGAAGCCTCTGAGGAATCCGATGAGATTGACGAGGAGTCTGCACAGCAAAAGACGCAGATCCCCGAAAAGATCGAGAAATAATCACTTTGCCTGATAGGGCAAAGGAAGCCCGAACGGGCGGATGCTTTTCCCGTGTGTATTCACGTTGATCATTGCCTGCGGCAATGCAATATACAGAAAACCAAAACACTAATTCAGAGGAGAGAGAACTATGAAATTGAAACAACGTTTTCAGCCTTTTTTACAGGCGATCCCGCAGCTGTTGCTGTTCCAGTTTGTCTCAACGGTCATTCTGACGTTGGTGACACTGGCAGTATCCCTGCTGGGCGGTCTGTTGTTGGGCTTATCCGGTAAAGCGGCTGTCACAAGCGGCGACCTGTCATTCCTGTTCACCAGATGGCAGGGCTGGGTGATGATCATCCTTTTGCTGGCTATGGTGACGATCTATGTTGCCGTCGAGCTGAACGCACTGATTATTTTCTGCAACAAGATACTCAGCGGAGAGAAACCGTCTGTCTGGCAGTGCATCAAAGACGGCTTTGCCGGACTGAAAAAGTTTTTGAGTCTGCGCGGTGTGATCGTCATCATTTACGCAGTCGTTTTGGCGCCGATTTTCGGACTCGGTTTTTCGATCTCACTGACCCAGAACTTCTATATCCCGAAGTTCATCATGTCGGTCATCGAAGCGACCCCGCTGTTCCTGACAGCTTATACCATCGCTGCTGTCTTTTTGACGGTCGTCGCATTCATTTATTGCTTCATCCTGCACGGCGCGTTGCTTGACGACATGACGATGAAGGAAGCCGGCATCAACTCCCGTAAGTTATTTGTCAAGAATTGGAAGAATCTCTTGGTTGAGCTGATCATCTTCGCGGTGCTGTCGTTCGTGGTCGCGGCGTTGCTGATCGGCGTATGCGGCGTTCTGCCTCTGTTAATCGTTTCCGCCATCCCGATGGGCGATGGCGTAAAGACATTCCTCACCATCTTCTTCTGTGTGATCATCATCCTGCTCACGGCGATCGTGATGTACTCCTACGTTTCGTTCCTGATGATCAAGCTCACCTCCCTTTACAAAAAGTACACCTCCGAGGGAGAGGAGTGGACCTATCAGCCGCGGGAAAAGAAGCGTCATCCCGTTGTGATCACGCTGGTCGTATTGCTGTTGGTTGCCGCCTGCGGCTTTACCGTTTATGCAAACGGTCATTTTAACGAGATGTTCAAAACACAGGTCGACGGTAACATCGTCGCCCACCGTGCCGGCGGCGTCGAGGCGCCCGAGAATACCGTAAAGGGTATCGAGGTCGCGCATGAATACGGCGCGCTCGGTTGTGAGATCGATATCCAGCGCACCTCCGACGGCTATTATGTCGTCAACCATGACGCCGATTTCGAGCGTGTAGCGGGCGTTGCGAAAGCGCCCGAGGAGATGACGCTGGCTCAGGTCAAGGAGCTCAAGGTGGATGGCGAGCCCGTCCCGACCCTTGAGGAAATGCTTGACGCGTCCAGAGACAAGGTGATCCTGTTCGTTGAATTAAAGGGCGCGACTGCCGACAACCAGATGGCGGAGGACGCTGTCAGGATCATCAAGGAGAAGGGTATGCAGGATCAGGCGGTACTGATCTCGCTCAAGATGGATCTCCTCGAATATATCGAGGAGAAATACCCCGAGATGCAGACCGGCTACCTCGCGTTCGTATCGCTCGGTTCCATTGAGGATACCCCCTTCGATTATCTGGCGTTGGAGGAAGAGATCTCCACCGACGACACCATCGCCTCCGTCCATGCAAAGGGCAAAAAGATCATCGTCTGGACTGTCAACGAAGAGGATGATATCGAGCACTTTATGCTCAGCGACGCGGACGCGATCATCACCGACTCCGTGAAGCTGTCCCGTGAGGTCAAAGAACGTCTGACCAACCGCAGCACGGCACAGATCATTCTGGAGCAGGCATACAGAATGCTCCGCTGAGGTCGTAATTTCTTTGATGAAAAAGGAGCCGAGCCGTAGCGAAAGTCGATACTGTTCGGCTCTTTTATATACTGACAGTACACACAGTGTGATCGTGAACCCTTCCGCGGACGCCATCACTGATCACACCCCTTCAAACAATTAAAAACATGAGGTGAAAAGATGAAAAAAGGAATCCTTTTCATGACCGTCGCGACAGTGCTTGTCTCGGGGCTTTTACTTTCCGGATGCGGCAAGAACGAAGCGACCCCGGAAAAAAAGCCGGAGAAGATCGGCATCATCGGCGCAATGGACGTTGAGGTGAATTCGCTCAAAGAGGCCGCCGATATCTCAAAGAAAACCGAGATCGCCGCGATGGAGTTCTGTGAGGGCACGCTCAAAAACAAACAGGTCGTCATCGTGAAATGCGGGATGGGCAAGGTCAACGCGGGCATCTGCGCGAACACCCTGATCAACGACTTCGACTGCACCAAGATCATCAATACCGGTGTTGCCGGATCGCTCGACAGCCAGATCGATATCGGCGATTTCGTCGTATCGACCGACGCTGTCCAGCACGATTTCAATGTGGAATACCTCGGCTTTAAGAAGGGCGAGATCCCTTACACCGGGCTGTACGCGTTCCCTGCCGATGAGACGATGCGTGCCGACGCGGTAACCGCGGTGAAGGAGGCCGCCCCCGACGTTCATGTGTTTGAGGGCAGAGTTTGCTCCGGCGATCAGTTTATCTCCACCAAGGAACAGCGTGACAAGATCATATCCGACTTCGGCGGTATGTGCTGTGAGATGGAGGGCGCCGCGATCGCGCAGGCGTGCTATCTGAACAAAACGCCGTTCGTCGTGATCCGCGCTATCTCGGACAAACCGAATGAGACCGGTCTGGTCGATTATAAGGAGTTCGAGGCAAAGGCAGCCGAGCGTTGCGCCAAGATCGTTCAGTACATGATCGAAAAAGGATAACAATATCTGATTAACTCTTTTTATCACGGATTAGTATGACATAATCAAACGTGGATACGCAGCCGATTCCTGCGTATCCACGTTTTTTGATGTGTTTGATTGTACAAAGACCTCCGAGCGCCTGCGCCGGAGAACGGGTGTTGGTTTTATACCCTGACGATCAGATTGTTTGCGCCGAAGGTCGCGGTGTATTTGACGTCCTTCGCCATTTTGAAGATGATCGCCAAGCTGATCTCCTCATCCTCTATCTCGGGCGTTTCTAACAGCAGTTGGTAATAGTCCTTCAGGTTGAGCGGCTTGCAATCATCTCTCATGCGGATGATCAGGTCGTCGCCCTTTGCGACCAATCTTGCGTTGATATTGTGCTCTTCTCCGTCTTTAAAGCCGCTGTTCGCCAGAAAGATCGACAGCTCCTCGGTGATCAGCCCATAGGTCAGGGCGCGGTCTTTATCGGCGCCGTGCTCCAGAGCGAACGCGACCGCGATCTTGGATAACCGCTCGATCTTTTTGATCGAAGAGGTGACTACCGTGATTTCATTCTCGGGCGTAGCACCGAAGTCAGCGGGCATCAGCAGCATCTTATCGCTGAAGGTCTTTCCGCCCTTATTCCTTAAGATGTAAATGACGGCGATCAGAGAGAGCCCCGCCATATTGATGATCTTAGAGATCCACGCGCCCTGATAGCCGATGAAGCCGAGCATCAACAGGGTGATCGGCACCAGGTTGCCGCATTCGATCAAAAAGCTGTAGATGTTCGCAAAGCGCAGTCGCCTGATGCCCATCAGATAATTGTTGAAGTTGTAGACGATCGTGTGGAACGGCAGTGACAGACAGGAGATCTTGATACACTGTGAGGCGAGCTTCAACGCCTCGGGTTCATCGGTGTTGAGGAATACGGTCACGATGGGATCGCAGAAGAAAAACAACAGCACCGTAATCGATGTGGTCATGATCAGCGAATGGAGCAGCGCGATCCTCTGTGACAGCTTGACCGCGTCTTTATCCTCCTCGCCGACAAAAACGCCCGCAAACGCCATCAGCGTATCAGCCGGCGCGTACCATGCCGCGCGCAGGAACACCGTGATCTGGGAGAACACGCCATGTGCCGCGACCAGATACGGCATGTTGAAGGATGTCAGCATATTGTTGATGATCAGACCGGCGATCGAGTTGCTGCCCTTGGTGATGCCCATCGGCGCGCCCAGACGGATGACCTCCGTGCACAGCTTCAAGTTGAAGTCCTTGAATTTCAGCTTAAAGACAGAGGCGCTCTTCTTGACCATATAGTAGCTCGCGCTGATGAAGAACGGGATGATATAGCCGACCGAGGTCGCCAAGCCGATCTCAAACATACCGCCGTGCAGGACAAAGACCGCGACCGAGTCACCCACGATGTCGATGACCGTTGTCGAGATGGACGTCGCGTTCACGCGTTTGTACTGTCCCTCGATCTGTAAGAACGGGGTGATGACTCTGGTGAGCGTATAGAACGGAAATCCGATCAGGTAACCTAAGATGTACTGCCGTGTCATCTCCGCGACCCCGGGATCTCTCGCGCCGAGGACAAACGCCAACCCCGAGCTGAAGAAAAAGGCGAGCAGAGCTATGATCGTCGCCAGACCGCCGCCCATCAGCAGAGAGTTGGAGAACACACGGTTCGCGGCGTTCAATTTACCGGCGCCGATCATCGCGGAGACCTTGTTGCGCGCGCCGTTGGCAACAGCCGATCCGATCAGCTCAAAGAACATGATCAGCGGCGACATAAAGCCCAGTACCGTAACGCCGTCGATTCCGATGAACTGGCTGACAAATACCAGGTCGATCATCGGACCGATCGCTTTTGAAAAGTCCGAAACACCCCATGATATCTCCGACTTGTAGAACAGTCGTCGGATGATCTTATTGTCAACCTGCTTTTCAACCATCATTCCCATTTAGCATCTCACCTTTTTCATTGCATATGAACTAAGAAACCGTTTCAAATAACGAGCCGCGTCGGCGGCGTTCGTCAGTAATCATCATTATTTTACTATAAACCATTTTATTATTCGATAGCCCGTCCGGAGTTTTTAGCTGTCAGAACTGAATAGGTCCTATATGAATTGCTGAAGAGTAAACAATATTTTGAATAGACATACGCTGCGTATTATGCTATAATGAGGTCATCGATCAACGGAGGGTTGAAAATGAGCGTCATCGGAGAGCAAATCAAGAAATACCGCAATCAAAAGAATTATACACAGGAAAAGCTCGGCAACTTGATCGGGGTCACGACGCAGGCAGTTTCCAAATGGGAGCGCGGCGGTACACCCGACGCGGAGATCCTGCCGCGACTCGCCGACGCCCTTGAAGTGAGCATCGACGCGCTTTACGGCAGAGAAGAACAGGATTTTCAGCTTGCCATCATTAAAAAGCTGAGTTCCATGCCGGGCGATGAAGCTTTTCGCTGTGCGTTTAATTTCTGCTGGTCGCTGATCCTTGGGCTGACGGGAAGAGAGAACTTCTCTGAGGATTTTGCCGATACCTTTGTCATCCATTCCGAGAAAAAAAGAGATCCCTGCCCGGATTATTTTGCCAAGCTGTTGAACGACGACGGCTTAGCCTTGGCGCGGATCTCAAACGACTTCCGCCATTTCTTTCTGATGACGCGTCCTAAGACAGACAACATTCTCTCGCATTTTGAAAGTGAGGACGCGATCCGGCAGGTTTTCGCGTTGTTTGCGGACAAGAAGATGCTGCAAATCGTCTATTATCTGTATACGGTGTCTGACATACCGGTCACCGCGCCGCTCATCAGTCAGGGAACCGGCCTCGAATTGCAGGACGTCGAGCGGTGCATGAAGACGCTCTGCGACAGGCAGATCGTGCATCCCATGAAGATCGCGTCCGTTGACGGAGAAATCAACTCCTATATCATCCGTTTCGAGACCAATGTTCTGCCGCTGCTTTGCTTTGCGGATGGAATCGCCAAGGGTTCTCCGCACCCTGTTTTCGGTGTGTGCGACAGGAAAAAACCGGTTTTCTAAACTAACAGTTGTATTATTCTATTATCCGTTGGATAGATGGTTAAACAGTTGCTTGATATTGATCAGGCAGCTGTTTTATTATATAGATAGTAAATAACTCACAAATCGTTGTTGATCGGTGGAGATTGCCACACCTCCTGACGGAGGTTCGCAATGACGATTGAATATTTTATGAAAGGATGGTTTTTATGAAAGCTGCTTTGATAAAATGCTTTTCACTGATCCTGATTCTCTCTATGCTGACCGCTTGTATGACAACGGTCGTCAGCGCAGAGGACATGAACTATCAGCCACAGTGCTCCGTTGATGAGGCGCTCGCTCAGACGGAATCGGCGGCAGGCGAATCGATCGCCACCAATCGTATTTACTTCCAAATGCCCCGTTTGGACAGCTGGTACAGCGAATACGGCGTCTATCAAAACAAGTATTACGCGGGCGTTTACTGGTGGAGCGGTTCTGCTATTCCTCAGTCCTATCCCGGCTATCGCGCATCTGTCGAGCATTATGATCAGGGCGTCTACTATGCCGACGTCCCCACCGACGTGATCGAAGTGATCTGGAACGGTGGCTTTTTCGCGGATAAATCGGAGAACCCCGACGTATTTGATCAGCATTGCCAGACCGAAATCATCAATATCGAAGAAGCATACGCAGGCGACTATGACACCCTCCCCGAGGGCAGTCCCAATCAAGATAATATGGACGGCTGTATCTTTATCGTTGATCCCGATCCCGAGATCATCACAAGTCAGTATATACCGAACAGACCGTACGCCGGCAACTGGTATGTTTACTACGGCAACGGCTGCTACGGCAGCTACGCGACAACGAGCGAGAACTTTATCTCCTATGACGCAAACTGTCTGAACCCCGATCACTTTGACGAGAACGGCAACCATATCGGCGGCGATCACATCAAAGCGCCGGTCGCGTTCATCTACGGTGACGCCGACTGTGACGGCGAAGTCACGATCCTTGACGCAACCGTGATCCAGCGTGTATTGATCAATATGGAATGGGAGCCGTTCAACAGAAAGGCCGCCGACGTGAACGCAAACGGCTTGGACGTCACCGACGCAACCTTGATCCAGCGATTTGATGCGGGAATGATCGATCACTTCCCTGTAGAGAATGAAACGGCAAACGGATAAACATTTTAGTTGAGGAACAGAGGAATGAGAATAATTATCACAAGAACGATCTGCGTCATTCTGTGTATTTCATTCATCATGATCGCCGCGGGATGTACCAACCGAACGAAAGAATCCCAAAGCACCGAAACCATATCAGAAACGATCTCAACCGGCAGGAAAGCTCAAATGGACGCAGTATTAACCGATAATCAATTCAAAGGCATCGTGCAGATCACCAAGGGCAGCGATGTGATTTATCAGTATGTCAACGGCAACGACGATAACGACAAGCCGCTGACGATCGGCGCTTCTATGCCGATTGGTTCCGTATCAAAGCAATTCTGCGCTGCCTGTATTATGCTGCTTTGCGACCAAAATAAGCTCAGCTTGGATGATACGTTGGAAAAGTTTTTTCCGGAATATAAAGAGAGCAAAAGACTGACGATCAAAAACCTTCTTAACATGAGCTCGGGGATCAAAAATTATCTTGAGCTGGTGAACCCGTCAACTATGGGTACAAATGAAAAGGATAACGTGAGTATTATTAAAAATGCGATATTCCATGAGGAACTGCGTTTCGATCCCGGAACTGATTACGCATACTCCAACTCCAACTATTTTCTGCTCGCTGAGATCGTTGAACAGGTAAGCGGCGTCCCTTATCACGAATTCCTCAGGAAAAACTTTTTTGAACCTTTTGAAATGACTCACACAGGCTTCACGGATGAGGTAACCGGGAATAATGAATGGAACTTCGCGCTTTCCGAAACAGAATCAACGCAAGAAGGCTTCTACGAGCCCGGATTGACCAAAGGAGCCGGCGACGTTGTATCTAACGCTGAGGATATGGACAAGTGGATGCATGGGCTTAGCAGCGGAAAAGTGATATCTTCCGACGCTTTCCGTCAGATGACGCAGGACGCAAATCCCGAGAGCGGAGAAGAATACTGCTACGGCTTTTGGCATATGCCATATGGCGGCGCGGGTCACGTCGGACAGATCCCGCCGCATTTCGGAGCGGTGGATTACATCAATACCGATCGTGACGTCTATCTGTTCGCAGTTTCAAACTCCGGTCGTGGAATGTCATATGTGCAGGAGATTCCGCAGGCGCTGCTCAGTATTCTATTTGAAAAGGAAGAGGAGACTAGCTTATCATGAAAAGAATAACAGCTATGATAATGAGCGTGATTATGATGGTTGCATTGATGACGACATTGTTAACTGGGTGTTCAGACTCCGGGAATACAACCAAAGGCACAGATGAAATCGACGTCACAACGCTACCGTCGCGATTTGATCTGAGAAATGTAGACGGTAAGAATTATGTAACACCTGTCAAAACACAGCGATATGGGGATTGTTGGACGTTTGCTATGGCAGGTTCTGCCGAGATCGCGTATTTATATGCGAACGATATGGGCGTTTCTGCGGGAGAGAAAAACGATCAGGTCGATTTCTCCGAGAAATATATTGCGTGGTATATGTTTCACGGTATCAAAAAGGATGACGTTGTAAAGGGCAAGGTTCGTTCCTCGCAGGAAGGAGAAGGTTTTGATCCATCCGCAATGGAAGAAGAGAAAGGCGAACTCTCCGCATATTTTATCGGCGGACCGTTTGTACAAGCCGCGAACTTTTTCGGCTCGGGTTTTGGACCGGTTGATGAAAGCATGGAAATCAACGCAGAGAAACCTTATGCGTATAATGATTTATGGGAGGGAGAATGGACGCTTCCGTTGAACGCAGAGTATCGCGGCGTTCCTGCTTCCGCACTTTTCAGAGACAGCCGTATCCTGCCGCCTCCCGCAACTTTTGATGCAAACGGCAGCTACACGCTGAACGCAGACGGACTGAATGCAATCAAGTCGGAGTTATATCAGGGACATGGTGTTACGATAGCCTTAAATGCTGAACACCCGGGCTTCAACAGCAAAAACCGCGCCGTTTACGACAACGGTGACAATGAGCCGAATCACGCCGTTGCCGTCGTGGGATATGACGATGACTTCCCGAAGGAAAAGTTCACAAGGACAAAATCAGACGGTACGGTGATCGACGGAAGCACACCACCCGACAACGGAGCGTTGATCATTAAGAACAGCTGGGGTCTGACGACCTTTGACGGAGATATCGACGACGGCTATTTATATCTTTCCTATTATGATCATAGTTTGTTAGCCGCACTGAGCTATGTGTTTGATAACAATAACAAAGCAAAACACACCACGCAGAATATCGATCAGTACGATCTGATGATGACGATATGGTACGGTACCTCGGACTATGAAGCTGAAACCAAAATGGCTAACGTATTTGATGCCGAAGAGGATGAAAGCTTATTTCAAATCGAGTACAGAACAAGCTATCCCGATGCCCAGGTCAGCTACGAGATATACAAGGATATCGACAAGAATGATCCTTCTTCCGGTACACTGCTGGAAAAAGGAGAACACACCCATCAGTATGCCGGCTCTCATGTGATCGACCTGAATCAGGAATACTCTCTTAAAAAAGGAGATCGCTATTCGATCGTTCTGACGATGAAACGCGGCGAGACTTATACCGAGGTGTTTCCGTACGGCACAGAGATCAATTGGGAAATGATCAAGGGATTAAAGATGACGGGCATCATCAATCCGGGCGAGAGCTTTTTGTTTACCGACGGCAAATGGAGCGATACGTCAGAGAGGAAGGACAGCCTCATCGACAGCGCGTATCAACGATGCGCACAGGTCGTCGCTTCCGACAAAGCCATTCCTCAGTTAGAGCTGAATAAAAAGGATTTTACCATTGACAACTATCCGATCAAGGCGATCCTCTCGCCAAAAGAGAAATAGCAAATCATAAGAGGATGAACTTGAATGAAAAGAGTTATAGCGTTAGTTTTGATCGTGGTAATGGTTATGCTGTTTTCGGTTGGCTGCGGCGGTACAACAGAAGAGTCTGAGAAAAAACCGCAGCCTGTTACGAATCTCTCTAAGCCCGATCTGACAAAATGGCACTACAACGAAGAATTCGATCTTTACTATCAAACCGGCATCGGCTATTGTGAGAAGCCTGTCGATGAACAATATGAAAAGCTGGCGGTGTTTGTTCCCGGCGCGTATATGGATGCGAACCATAACGGCGACGGTACCTATACCTGTAAGGTGAGCGAGAGCGCAGAGCTCAACGGATACTCCGCGGCAACAGCTCCGATTATGATGCCGATCGAAACACCCGGGTATGCTTCCGCCAAGGCTTTGGATGATGAGATCCTGGCAATGCGTAAAAGTATACTCGAGCAGCTATCCGACTATACCTCTCAGGGCTTTGTCATAGCTATGTCGGGTTGCCGAGGTATCAGCGAAGGCGCTCCGACAGGCGTGACCGACCTAAAGGCGGCGATTCGCTATATTCGTTACGCTGACGACGTGATTGCCGGAGACGCGGAGAGCATTTTTGTATACGGAATGAGCGGAGGCGGTGCTCAGGCGACGATCCTCGGCGCGTCAGGCGACAGCGAGCTGTATGATCCGTATCTCGAAGCAATCGGCGCGGTACAGGGCGTGTCGGACGCGGTTGCCGGCGTGATGGCTTGGTGTCCGGTCACCAATCTTGATACCGCCAATGCGGAATACGAATGGATGATGGGCTGTACGCGACCGAAACGAACCGACGAGCTGAACGCGATCTCTGACAAGCTGGCACACGCCTATGCCGCTTATGTCAACCAAGCGGGCTTTACCGACGAAAGCGGTAAGCCGCTGACATTGACTGAGTCAGAAGAAGGTATCTATCAAGCAGGAAGCTATTATGATCATGTCAAAGGTGTGATCGAGACCTCGCTCAATCATTATCTGACTGATACTAAGTTCACCAATATCACGGCGCAGGATTATATCAACAGTCTGAACACAGACAAAAATTGGGTTATCTATGATAAGACCACAAATACTGCCACGATCACAAGTGTAGCGGATTTTGCAAAGCACTGTAAGACCGCTTCCGAACTGCCTGTTGCGTTTGACGGGCTCCGGGGTAAAAACACGCTGTTTGGCAGCAGTGAGGGCGAACGCTCCCACTTTGACCGTATCCTTGCGGATATATTGACTGAGATGAACAGCGAATATGCCGCAGATTTCGCGGCAGATCTGGCAAAAGCAAATTTCGTCGGTCATACTGTTGAAACACGCGTGAATCTATATTCGCCGCTGTTTTATCTGATGAAAAGCCGCGAGGGATACGGTACATCCAACATTGCAAAATACTGGCGTATCCGTTCCGGAATCGAGCAGAAAACCAACTCGCTGACGACCGAGATCAATCTTACTCTAGCCCTTAAAAGCTGTGACAAGGTCGATAACGTTGATTTCGAGACCGTATGGGCGCAAGACCATACTGAGGCGGAACGCTCGGGCAACAGCACTGAAAACTATATTTCTTGGGTCAACACTTGCATGAAAGGATAAATTGACAATGAAAATAAAGAGAATACTATCAGGCTTATTATGCGGCGTCATCTTTCTCTCACTGCTGACAGCCTGCTCCGATAACGCAAAAAGCACCCCTGACGAGAAAGCAGAGCTGATGCACGATTTCGTTGTCAGAGCACCGAAGAAAACAACGGAGCTGACAGCGACGTTCTTGAATACAGGCAACGGAAATACCGTCGATATTGCAATGGAAAAGGACAGCGAGGATGACAGCAGTACCGTCTTTCGCTGTGAAGCGGACGTCAACCTTTACAACATGGTGCACGTGACCTATCAAGATGAATCGAGCATGGACGTCGCATTCAACAGCTTTGTCAGCGGATGGAATTATACCGGCAAGGATTTTCTGCCGTATACACAAGGCAAGGAGCCTGTCTATGATCCGAAGTTCGAGACAAAGACATTTCAGTTTGACGGACGGGACAAGCTCGTCTATATCTGGACTCCCGAGGATTACGACGCAAAGTCGAAAGAGAAATACTCCGTCATCTATCTGTTTGACGGTCAAAGCGTACTCGCGACAGGCAAGGACCGCGGCATGGACAATGATCTGGTCTGTTGGAATGTTGCCGAGCATATCGAGAGCATGATGGCGATTACCGAGCACAAAGCGATCGTGGTCGGTATTGAGAATAACGACGTCTACCGATGGGATGAGCTGGTTCCCGATCTCGGCGAGATCAATATGGAAGAATCCCCCGAAAACGCCAAAGAGGAGGATCTGACGAAGAAGCGCGGCACTGCCTTCGCGGATTTTCTCATCGACACTGTCATGCCGTATGTGAATGAAAATTATCACGTCTATACCGACGCAAAGCACACGGCACTGGCAGGCGCATCCTTAGGCGGTCTCGAGACATTCTATACCGTTCTGTCCCATCCCGACAAGTTCGGTACGGGCGGCGTGATGTCGGCGACCTTTGATATGTATGCCGATAAGGAATGGGCGGCGTTCTTAAAGGATAAAATGAAGATGAAGAACGCGCCGTTTCTGTACTTTTACGCGGGCAGCTATATGGGCGACAACGGCGATGTATCTCAGTCCATGTATAATAAGCTGATCGAGGACGGCTACGCAAAGGATAAGCTCGTGTTCAGTAAATATGAACCCGGCGAACACCTGATCGAGTATTGGAGAAATATCTTTCCCGAGTTTTTGGAGGCGGTTTTCACACAGAAGGTCTCCGCGCTCGATTTCGCCGTTCCCGTTCAGTATGAGGATACCAGCGATCCTCTGGAAAAGCTCCTCGACGATCTGGAGCTTGATCCTAACGATATCGAGCCCGGCTATCTCTATTATGACAACAGTGAAACAAAATGGGATAAGGTATACGCCTACTGGTGGGGCGGAATGGCATTCAACAGCTTCACCAAGGAGCCCTATTATTTTGCCGAGTGGCCGGGATTCCCAATGGAACAGATCGGAGATACCGACATCTATCGCGTCAAAGCCCCGTGGGGCAATCAGGGGATCATCTTTGACTCAGGCGTGACCGACAGAGAGGTCGCCGAGGGCAAAGCGGCGTTCCAGACGACCGATATCCAGTATAACAACAACCTGATCGGGAAGCTCTATAAGATTGATCTGACGGTCGAACCGAAAGCCGATCCCGGCAACATGAAGTCAAAGTTGAGATATCCTGCCGGAAACTGGTCGGACTATTCGCCGGAACAATAACGCCGATGATCCTTTGAAGCAAAGTACACAAAAAGGAGAACGACATGAAACAAGCAGTCGCTTTGCTATTGATGCTGGCGGTCTTGCTATCCGTGACTTCCTGCGCAAGATGACCGCAGACCATTCATCCGATTACGGCGGATAATACGGTTACAGTCTGACGCCGATGACCTCGGGTGACGCCGGGCATTTGGGCGCTTTTTCCAGCTGTTCCTCTGAAGAATACTTCGATTCGGGAAATATTCTGCGTCAGCAGCGGAAGCGACCCGGGAGGTATGGCGTGGTTGTTGCCCGGTGAGTTCCTATCTGAATATGATGATCGATAAGATTGTAAAAGCTGTCTTGGATATCAAGACAGCTTTTTAATTTTATCATATTTGAAAAAATGATCAAATTGATATTGACAAGCCTTCGCCGAATATCTGAGCGACGCGAATCTTGATGACAGGCAGATCTACTTTGTCAACCAGATCGTCGAATACATTATCCACAACGGCGTGATGAAGGATCTGTCCTTCCTGCAGGAACCGCCCTTCACCGACAGAGGCAGCATTGTAGAGGTGTTCACCGATGTGTCCCTTTGGCGTAGGATCAGAAATACGATTGAGATCATCAATCAAAACGCTGCAGCATAAAAAAACAGGGTATCGGATGATACCCTGTTTTTTGGCGTAGAGTGAGGGATTTGAACCCTCGGTACCTGAATAGGTACACAGCATTTCCAGTGCTGCTCCTTCGGCCACTCGGACAACTCTACGTGTGGTCAAATTGAAACAAGTTTTTCAATTGCTCAACTATTATATACAATTCTATAGAAAAAATCAAGTCTTTTTTTAAAAATAGTTTTTCCATCCTTATATCCTCTGAAGTATTGTATGAATCTTACATATTCATTTTTTCAGACAGTAGTACAATTATTTTTTTACAACTTCCTTATGCAGTTGCATACTTTTATGCAACTTTTTTCTTTATCTCGGCATAGATGAAAGGATAATATCCTTTACATTATATACGAAAGGAAAGAGGAAATATTAGTATTTCAAGTGAGATAACACGAATAAAAAACAACATAACCGCAGCGTATTCAGCCTGTAATGATAAAGGAGCAACCATGCCGCATTTGCAAGACAGTAACAGTCTTCCGGATACGATCAGGAGTATACCGCGGGACGACGATCCGGTTACGGAGAGCGATATCAATTTTTATGATTACGATGGCTCCTTGGTGTATAGTTATTCTTTTTCTGAGGCGGCTGTACTATCATCGTTGCCCGCTATTCCTACACACGGCGGTTTGGTCGCTCAGGGGTGGACGCATACGCTGTCGCATATTTGTAATGCAGCTTCGAACGAGAAGCCTGTCAACGTTGGCACTATGTATATTACCGACGATGGCTGTACACGGCTCTACATGTATTTGACTGACGAAAACTATATATCTCCATCGTTGACGCTGGCAATTGCAGGATCGTTGACACTGACTGTTGACTGGGGCGACGGAACAGTTCCGGATACTCTTACATCGAGCGGTACGCTGTCCCATACATGGGACGTATCATCCTTCCCGTCCACAGTTGTCATAAGGATATCAGCAAGCGGCACAGGTTCATTTACGATTGGAAACGGTTTAAAGCCTCTGTTTAGCAGTAGTGTATACGACGTGTATGGTAAAATGCTGAACAAGGTAGAGTTTGGCGATAAAACCAATACGATTACCGCTCATTCATTTCGACAATGCTATAATCTGCAGAGCGTTTCTCTTCCTGCGGGTGTGACAAATATTAATGAGCAGGCATTTAACGATTGTTTGTCTTTGACGGGATTTGTCATACCTGTCGGTGTGACGCGGATAAGCAGCGCGGCATTTCAGAGTTGTGGATTGCTTCGTAGTGCTGTGATTCCCGAAAGTGTAATTAGTATTGAAAACGGTGCTTTTCAGAATTGTATATCATTGGACGGTGTTGTTATTCCTGATGGTGTGACGATAATAAGTGGTTATGTTTTTCGAAACTGTTATTCATTACAAAGAATACACGTTCCTGATTCGGTTACCGAAATCAGCTTTCAAGCGTTTTCGATATGTAGAAAGCTTGAATTTTTCGCTATCTCCGAGACAGTGGTGCAAATTGGGAACAACGCGTTTTCTAACTGCATTTTGCTTAGTAAAGTCGCAATACCCGACACAATAACGCGGATTAATGAATATACTTTCGATGGCTGTAGTACGCTGCGTGAAGTTGTAATTTCTGACAGCGTCACAAGTATAGGAACCCGATCTTTCGGATTCTGTTATAATCTATATAAACTTGATTTGTCTGCATACACTGATCCTGACGCTCTTCCCGTACTTGCAAGTATTGAAGCGCTTTATGCGGCGCCAAGTAATCAAACGATTTATGTAGCGAACCAGACTATGCTCAACGCGTTCAGAGCTGCGACCAACTGGTCGAACTTTGCGACAAGATTTCGTGTCAAGGAGGCGTGACATATGATTAGAAATGAATTCTATACGACTCGTGAAGACGGGGTAAAACTTTACCGCACATTTTCCGACTTCGGTATGATGCTCCGAAAGAACGACTCTGATGAACTGTATGCCGAGGCGATCGATGTGGAAGGCTGTGATTTCAGTTATTCCGAAACAGATATTCCGATCACCGAGGACAGAGAGCTGACCGTAGAGGATACGATCGGTATGCTGAATGAATTGGGGGTGGATACAGATGATAAAGCTCAATGAGATGCGCAGGAGAGTCCGTACACGCAAACGGGAACTGGATTCACAGAGTGCATCGATTAGTGAACTGAAAAATAAGCTGACTGCTTTTGTTGAAGATGTCAGAAACCGTTCGGTTATCTATAATCTCATCAAAACCTTACCTGTATGGCAGGAAATCGAAAAGCTGATAAAAGCTGACGATTAACTGAATGTTATATATCTGTATATATTTTGCGGGACTGTCGCGATAAACACGACAGTCCCGCTTTTTTCGCCCCGATTGTATCTATGGGCAAAGAGTTTTATCGTTCGTCGGATACCGGTTCGGAAACCACGGCATACAATGAATAATTGCCGATCCGATCTGTTTGTACAAGCTCTATTTTTTCTCCGTGTTCGGCGTAATGGTTGTTATAGTATACTGTCAGATTATGAATAGGCAGGCTTACACTGCCGTTTTCATAGGAAATGTTTTCCTCCCAATTGATGATCCTCATATTGCTGTTGATCGAATCCTTGAACAGATGATCGATCCCGTTCGTTTTTTGAGAATCCTTAAAACACTTAGCTTTTGTCAGCCATAAGCCGTAATTGACGACATTGTTTTTTTTGCTCGGCAGTATAAAAGGATTGTAGTATGCTCTTGTCAGCGTTGTTTGGTTGATGAGGAATACTGTCTCGGGATGAGCTGCAATGTATTTTTCCATGATGGGATTGCTCTCCCTGTCATCGATCCACTCATAATCCGTAAACACATAAACGCCTGTAAGGACAAAAACCGCAGCGGTTATCACCGCTAAAGAGGACAGCGCGATCGTTGCACGTTTCGGCTTGTTTTTGAACTTCAGGAGGTTTTCTTTATCAAGCCCGAAGATCATCAACACGAAGGCGGGAAAGATGGGAGCGAAGGACACATAGAAATACAATCTTATGCTTACCAAATACGCGTACGGGATCAACAATCCCGCCATGATGAACAGCGTTATCACAGCCTGGAACCGGTCATATCGGAGGATGATCAGCAGAGAGACCGCCATCAGCGGCACAAGTAAAATACTCTTAATACTGAAAACGTCAGAGATAATAAAGTAAAAGCTGCATGTGAACGCCAGCAAAAGCAGCTTTATCAGCAGCCATTTTGCTTTCGGGAACAGAATCGACAAGAAGACCACGGCGAAGACCGCGACTATCAAAACCAGCAGATACAAAATAATGGATTTGTTTTCTATCAGCTTTGTGAAAGAAATCTTGAAAGGATACAGTGTTTGTTCAAATACGCTCTTGTTCATCAGCCTGTCATAGCTGTCCTCATTAATGATCTCGGACAAAACATTCAGACGCTCAACGGTAAAAAAGTCATCGTCGACAAACCATTTTTGAAGGGTGCTGAAATCTTCCGACGATTTAAGCCCGGCTTCTTTGAGTCTGTCGGAGTTTTTGATATACGGATTCGCTTTCGCGTCTGTGACTGCCGACAGCGATTGATAATACGTCGATAATTCCTGATAATCCGCCGAGGAGTTCTTGATCGTATCCGAGACGACGTTCAGTCCGATCGCGGAAATAATTGCCGCGATAAGCAGGGCTCCGGTCACGGCGTATCTTTTCAGCGTCAGAGAAAAAGCTCTTTTCATGCCTTCATCTTTTCTCTTTTTCGCGATGCGCGAGAAAAAAACTCCGGCTGCGAAAACTGCACCGATTCCGCAACACGCCAAAAAGGGAGAAAGCCGAAGTTGAGTACCGGTGAACAGCAGTACAAAGCCGCAGATGATCTGGAAGATCTTTACTGCCCTGCGTTTTTCATAAAGCGTTCCGTAGAAGAGACAAAGCAGACCCGCGGTCGCAGCGACCACAGCCGTAAAGGTATACATGATCTCGATGATCAGGCACGAAAAAAACAGCGCGTCAAACACTGCCGCATAGAACAGCCCTCTTTTTGTGCCGAGCTTCGAGAGAAAAAAGTAATTGATCGCGGTCAGAGAGAAAAAGCAAATGATCTCTTGAAGCGTCATATATATGTTAAGGGCGCCGAAAAGAGGCTGTATCAGTACGCATAACGCGGTATAAAAATATCCCAGACACGGTACCGCAGTGTTCCCTCCGTAGATGGCCTTGAAAACACAGTAATCATCATTTTGGCTTGTGATCATAAAACCGTTTGCTGCTAAGTATATAAAAGAAAACGCAGCACACAAAAACAGAGCGAAAAGGAATTTCTGACGTGATAAAGCGTTGAATAAAGTATTGAACTTTTTCAAAATCTGTTTCATAAAAAATGCTCCGATACTAGTAGAAGTGACTCTATTATAGAGCAATCAAATCTTCTGTTCAAGAGAAGAAAAAAGGATGTAGATTGGATGATATACAAATATTAATATCATAATTTGTAAAATTTGTATAAGCTATTGTTAATTTGCACAAAAGCAAACAGTGAATTAAGTGGACAATTCACATATACTTAGCTTGTGTTGTGCAAAAAGAAGATTTTAGGGAATCGCTGTTAAAAATCATTGTTGATTTTTAACAGTTTTTAGTCTATAATTATGTTAAGATTATTATGAATTTGTGTAGGATAACTGGGTCTTGATCCGGGGATCCGAAGATTATCCCTGATTTTTGAGAGTTGAAGGTGAGTAGTATGGATGAAAAGATGATCTTAGAACTTCAACAGGAACTGAAAAAACTGAAAAGAGCACAAGTAAGGATCAAACGTAAATTTACTTTCCTTCTCAGCGTGATTGCCATGCTGGTTCTGATAACGGCTACTTTGGCGTGGTTTACATTGTCGAACTTCGCTTCTGTCAATGAGATCAATCTCAAGATCAGTACTGCTCCCGAGCTTTACCTTGATATAGAGAACCGCGGCACCGACGTTGCCCAGTGGAAAAAGGTGCTGACCAACGATATGATCAATCAGTATCTTTCCTCAGTGAATGCACCTAAGCTTGACGAACAGCGCCTTGATCCCGTCACCACCTCCAACGGTATCTCGTTCCAGAGTCAGAGCGGTTCTACCCGCAACGCGAACGAGACCTCTTCTTTCCTCGAGTTCAAGGTATGGTTCATCGCCACCAGCGATATGTACGTCCATCTGTCCGGTCAGACTGTACAGGTCGAGGGCAACAATGCCACCACCGCCTGCACCACTACTGAGACCGGCGGAAAAGCAGATATCGTGAACGCGGTACGCGTATCCTATGAGGAAAGCGGCTCCGCTGCCATCTGGGAGCCTCACAAGGGCGGCGCTGTCAACGGTCAAACGACTTTTGATGTGAATCAGAGCTTCGGTTCCGAATCCCGCCTCTTCCATCTGAATAAGCTTGAGCCAAAGCAGATCACCATCCGCATTTGGGCTGAAGGTAACGATCCCGAGTGCGACAACGACGTCCAGGATTCCAACGTTACCTTCCAGATGCTCTTCGGCGGCGCCGATGAAAACGGCGGAACGTTCGATTGATTCAAGGCTGCAGGTATCTCGTATCCATTATTTTGGTTTAAACAAGCGCACAAACGCTTGATTAAATAGTAACTCTGTCCTCGTGTTTGGGACAAAAATAATTTAAGGAGGACTTCTCATGACAAACACTAAATTCAGAAAGAGAGCGTTACTCTCTTCCGTTGCGATGCTCCTCGTAGCTCTCGTAGCTCTTGGTTCCGCGACATTCGCATGGTTCACCGCTAACCCCGACGCTGAGGCTCACGGTATCTCCATGAAGACCACCGCTTCTGCCGGTCTCGTTATCCGTACCGACACAGATACTACTTGGTCTCACAGCGCTACACTGAACAAAAACGGTACCACCTTCAATCTGGATCCCGCTTCGATGACCCAGACTGCCCCCTTTACCTTCTGGAACGTTATCGCTGATAACTCCAGCCAGTATGGCGCAAAGGACGGTGAGGACATGACTCAGCTGTCTGCCGGTCGTGAGACTAGCAACAAAGTATACAAAGAGAACATTTACTGCAGACTTTCCGATGGTTCCGACATGACTGCTAACGCTTCCAAGATCGTTAAGATCACAGGCGTTTCCATCACTCCGAACGCTGAGGCTACCATGCAGGGCTGCATCCGTGTCGCGATCGCTCAGGGCACTACTCTGCTCGGCACTTACGCAATTACCAGCGATGCTGCTCCGCACGGCACACTGACCGGAGAAACTCCGTCTACCGGTACTCTTACTCTGACCGAAGTCGGTACTAACCTCGATGTTAATACCGGTCTGACCGGTTTGAGCAACACCGACGACATGAGCAAGTACATCACCGTTTATGTATACCTCGACGGTCAGGACGGCAACTGCGCCTCCGATAAGGTTGGTAGCAAGAACGCTGCTGAGATCATCTCCAGCATTCAGGTCAACCTCACTCTGGCTAACGCATCTTAATCGGCGCGCGAGTTTAGAGCATAGGTTTATAAGATAGCTGTTCTCTGCTTGATGCAGATCAAGTATTAGAGGTTTCTCTTTTAAATAAATAATTCGGCGGCGCGGGTGGCAAACACACGCCCGCGCCGCGTAAGACCTTACCCGCGAGGGTACCGCTCGTTGAGGATTATTTATCATAAGCCTCCCTTTCCCAAGGGAGGTGGCGCAAAGCGCCGGAGGGTTGATAGTTGACCGATTTCTGTCAGCGACCCTCAGTCAGCTTGCGCTGACAGCTCCCTTAGAAAAGGGAGCCGAGCCTCCTCCGGATTGACAAGGAGGCGGGGAATTCAAATGGAAAATGTAAAATGGAAAGTGTAAAATTATTTTTCATTTTCAACTATCAATTGTCAATTGTCAATTCCCTTAGTAGTCAGTCTAAATCTGTCTCTCGCTCCTATGGAGCAGAGATCAAAACGTTTTGAACTATGCGAAATGGAGTGTAGGGGCGGAACGGCAGTTTCGCCCATCACGCCCCTATTATTCCGTTCTCATTTATCCGGTCAAAGTAACTTTGATCTGTGTATGATAACAACCATTATATATAGAGATTAAAGCTATGATTATAGATATGGAGAAATAACTATGAAAGAAAATGAAACAAAAACGCAGGATAAACTGCCCTCAAAGGGTGCTCGTGTCGTAAAAGCAGTATTGAATACGATCATCAATATCCTGATCGTGCTCGTACTGATCACCTCGATATTGATCGCTGTTTTATCCCTTACCTCAAAGGCGAACAACGGCGTAGCCACTATCTTTGGATACTCTTTCCATACGATACAAACCCCTTCTATGGAGGGCGGTAATCCGAATTATCCCGGCGGTGACTATAAGGTCGGCGACCTGGTCATCGGCAAAGAAAAGGGCGCTTCCGATCGCGAATACGTCAAGGGCGATATCATCTCCTACCGTACAGAAGACGATGAAGGCAAAACCGTGCTGATATGCCATAGAATAGTCGATGTTTCCGAAGACGGCAACGCTAAGAGGTATCAGACGAAGGGTGATGCGAATGAGATAGCCGATCAGGGTACTCCCGAGGATTATATTCATAACTATGATATCACCTCCTTGTGCTATGACGCCGATTATCACGGCGCTGTATTAAAGGGATGGGGAAAGCCGCTCGACTTCATCCGTCAGCCCACCGGTTTCTTCTTCGCGGTACTGCTCCCGATGATCATATTCTTCTTGTACGAGATCATCCGTGTTGTTTTGAACGCGATGAACTATAAGAAGTCAAAAGAAGAAGAAAGCAAAGAAAATGCTGAGAAAGAAAAGGATGAGGCTGTCAAGGCAGCTGTCGCAGCCGCTCTCGCTGCTAACGGAACCACCGTCAGCGCAGATTCTGCCGCTGTTAAAACGGACGAGAAGCCTGCCGAATCTTCCTCGGCTCAAATGAGCGCCGAAGAGATGGAACAGTTCAGACAGTTCCAGGAATTCCAAAAGATGCAAAAAGCACAGCAGGAAGCACAGAATCAGCCTGCACAGGAAACAAAGGCTGAAGCAGATAACACCCCTGAAGAATAATGAGTAGGGGAGGGGCTTTGAGGAGTTGTCCAAATCTGTGATTTGGTTTACAACTCCCATGCAACAGCGCTCCAAGAGCTGACACGCGTGTCGAGCGATTGGCGAAGCGCCACTGCACTCCTCCCAAAACGAGGATTTTTAATCCCTTTGAAATGATAACCCACAGTAAAGGAGCTGTTAAAATTGAGCAAGAAACCGAAAAACGTCGATGAGCCTTTCTCTCCCGAACAGCTCGAACGGTTAGAATACAAAGGTGATAAACAAGTACAACTCCAGCGCCAGAAAGAGGGTTTGTTCCAGCGCTACGGCGCAAAGCGTGACGCACAGGATATCGCAAAACAAGTCAGATGGAAACGCCGTGCCGGTATCACCCTCATTGTTTTGGTGCTTGTTTTGTTGTTGATTTGGATCATGACTTGGCTCTTGACCACCATCGGCGATCTGGTCATCACGGTCGATTCCGGTGCCGCCAAGAAAGGCATTTCGATCTCGGAGCATGAGAACGGCGATGGTTCGACCTTCAAGCTCAGCGCGAACATGGTCAACGAGGTCACCAATATTACATATGATTGGCTGCCGGCTACACTTGATTTGGAGGCGGAGGGTTCCCATAACGGCAGAAACTATCTGGCGTATACCTTCTACCTGACCAACAATGGTAAGGAAACTCTCAATTACCAGAGTATGCTCCAGAGTGTCAAGGCGGCTAAGGACGCCGACGAGGCGTGCCGTGTGATGATCTATAAGAACGGCGAGCCTGAGGTGTTCGCGAAAGAGAATAGAGGCTTGACCTCTGCGGACGGATCCCCCGAACCGTTTGAAAAGATCTTCAAGAAAGAGATCCCCGCGAACTACACACCGCCGACAAAGGAAGAGATCGAAGCGGCGGCTCAGTTGCCGCAGAACAAAGAGCTTGTCAATCACACCGATGAGGAGATTGTGATCCAGCCCTTTGTCGATTCCAAGACGGTGTTCAATACCGAGATCGACGGACTGGAACCCGGTCAAACCGATAAGTATACGATCGTCATGTGGATCGAGGGCGAGGATCCCGAGTGTCTCGACGTTATCCGCGACGGCTACGTCAAGATGATGTGGTTCTTCAACATCGCGGACGAAGAACTGTAATCTAAGGCTCCCTTTGGGAAAGGGAGCTCCCGCGAAGCGGGTGAGGGATTGTATAAATTGTTTAAGCAAAAGCGAGTTACATTATTATAAAGCAGCAAGGAGTAGAACATATGGATACTATCTTTAAATTCTTATTTGAGTTCCTAAAGCAGTTCTTCGGTTCGATTTTCAAGGGAATCGTCCAAATACTGCAGGCTTTCAACTTCAAAGCCTACTATGATATTATTCAGAATTTCACGGGACAGGGCGAGCTTGGTAAGGGCGTCGCTTGGGTCATCGCGATCGTCGCAATGCTCCTTCTTGCCGCTGTGCTCGGTCTGATCATCTTCTTCATCGTGAAGGGCATCATGAAATTCACAAAGTTCAAGAAGAAGGCGAAGGACACCAACGATCTTGTCAACGAGGTCAACGCGCTGAACAAAGAGGTCATGCGCCTCAACCTCGAGAAGGATAAGATCCTCTCCATGAAGGTTTCTCAGATCGGTCTGAACCCGAACGAGATCTCCGAGCTGACCGGCGAAGAGCTGGAAGCCCTCAACAAGGAAGAAGAGGAAGAAGAGGTTTCCACCGGCCGTTTCAACAAGCTCATCACCATCGACGAAGAGTGGGCGGATTATCAGCCCGAGCCGTACGACTGGGATGTTACTCTCCCCGAGTTCGTTACCAACTTCCGCAATTTTGCTTGCTCCAGAATGCATTATTGGTATGAGATCAAGCTGCTCCGCTGCTTTGTAGCAGGCTTTGCCTCGGGTCGTTTGACGATCCTGCAAGGTATCTCCGGTACCGGTAAAACTTCACTGCCTTACGCATTCGGTAAATACGTTTGCAACCCCGCCGTTATCGCCTCGGTACAGCCTTCGTGGCGTGACCGTACCGAGCTGTTCGGTTACTACAACGAGTTCACCAAGAGATATAATGAGACTGAGTTGCTTCGTGCGCTGTACGAAGCATCCTATAATGAAAACGTCTATGTCGTCATCCTCGATGAGATGAACATCGCCCGTGTTGAGTATTACTTCGCTGAGATGCTGTCCATCCTCGAAATGCCGGCGCATGATGAGTGGATCGTCGAGATCGTCGCGGCTCCTTGGCCGGATGATCCGAAGCATCTGGATCACGGTAAGCTGACCATCCCCGACAACATCTGGTACGTCGGTACCGCGAACAACGATGACTCCACCTTCGCTATCACCGATAAGGTATATGACCGTGCGATGCCTATCGACATCAACACCAAGGGTAAGCCCTTCGACGCGCCCGATACACCGCCGTGTCATATCAACTATAAGCACTTCACCAAGCTGCTGGAGGACGCCGTTAAGGCGAATCCCATCAGCGAGGAGAATTTGAAGAAGATCGAGATCCTCGACGATTACGTCATCGAGCATTTCCGCGTCGCTTTCGGTAACCGTGTTATGAAGCAGATCAACTCCTTCGTACCCGCGTTCGTCGGCTGCGGCGGTACCGAAGTCGACGGTATCGACTATGCGCTGTGCAAGAAGGTATTCCGTAAGTTCGAGGCACTGAACATTTCTTACATCCGTGACGAGATCGACGGTCTTGTCCAGCAACTTGATCAGCTCTTCGGACGTGAGAACATGAACGAGTGTAAAGAGTATGTCCGCATGCTCCAGAAGATGACCTGATAATAAAATAAGGCTCCCTTTGGTAAAGGGAGCTGTCACCGAATGGTGACTGAGGGATTGTACAAATGAACGAGTGTGACATAGTCACACAAGATACAATATCTAATCCGACCCTGACATAAAGGAGTGAGTCCCATGATTGATTATAGCCGATACTATCGAGCATTTGCCGAGATGAAGGAAACGCTTGACGGCGACTACGCGCGTGAATATCTGGTATCTGCTATGGCGGACGCCGATAAAGGCAGTGACGAACTCTCCGGTAACGCGTACAACCGTGTTATCGACATGGAATGGGTCGAGATGATCGAGGGAAAGCTGCCCTATATCGAGAAAGCGATCGATGAACAGCGTAAATTCATCGAGGAGTATAAGGAAGTTGACCGTATCGATAAGGTCAAGCAGGTCGGTAAGGATGCGGTTCAGCACCTGACCCAGCATGCTAACCTGATCATGGCGATCGAGGATGACGGCAGCGTTATCCCCGAGAGATTGCTGAACACACACCGTGAGGACAGCTTTGCAACCTACGAAAACCGCTTCCTCCATACGCTGATCCATAACTGTATCATGTTCGTTGAAGCTCGTTTCCGTGCGCTTCAGGACGCTCCCAACGATTCGTCCAGTAAGATGAACATGGAGCGTGAGATTAGGATCGGTCATGAAAAATTCGGTTTCAGCCTTGAGCACCATGCCGAAAAGCACGAGCGCGACAAGGTCGACAGAGATGAAGATCTCTCCAGCCTGACCGACTACGAGCGTATCGAGCGTATCCGCATGACGCTGGATGATTTCTGTAACACCGATTTGATCAAGTCGCTCAACGGTTGTATCAAGGTCAAGTCCCCAATCAATAAAACCAACTGCATCAAGCAGGATCCCGCGTTCAAGCAGTGTTATGACCTCTGGGTATTCATAGAGGCGTACCGCAAGACCGGTTATGTATTAGAGAAAAACGTCTTTGAAGGCCAGATGCCCGAGGACGTTCAGAAAGATATCTACGACGTAATGGCATTCCAGCATTTCGTCGCTACCATGAGCACGAACTCGGCGCTGCGTGAAAAGCTGAAAGCCGAGTATATCGCAGAAAATGAGCGCCGTGCCGCCGAGGCCAACAGGCCAGAGGAGGAGATGGAGCGCTACATCGAGGATCGGATCTACGAAGTACGCCGTGAGGAAATGGCACTTCGTCTGAAAGAGGTTCGCGAGCGTGAGGTTACGATCTCCAAGCTGACCGCCGAGCTCGAACAGGCTAAAGAGCAGATCCGTGTCCGTGATATCAAGATCAAGGAACTCGAATCTGTTATCGCCGCGTTGAAGAAAGAGCTGGAAAACACCCGCGAAGAGCTCCGTCAGGCGCAGGTTCGCATCATGGATCTCGAAAAAGAGGTCGAACAGCTCAAGGCACATATCGCAGAGCTTGAGGCGAAGATCGCGGAACTCGAAGCAACCATCCGCGAGCTCGAGGCGCAGATCGCGGCACATCTTGCGACGATCGCCGCTTTAGAGGGCACGATCGCCGAGCTGCAAGAGAAGATCGATCAGCTGAACGCCGAGATCGACGGACTCAAGGCTCAAATTGAAGAACTCAACGGTGTGATCGCCGAACAGAAGCAGACCATCGCAGAGCGTGACGCGACCATCACAGAGCAGCAGGGTGAGATCGGCAAGCTGAATACACAGGTCGGCACGCTGACCAATACAATCGGCAATCTGAGCGCGGAGAATTCCGACCTCAAGATGACCATTGATGATAACAACCGCAAGATCGCTGAGCAGGCGAGCGAGTTGGTATCCAAAACAACATCCCTTGCGGATGCGAACGCCGCCAATGAGAAGTTGACAGGCAAGTACAACAGCCTCAAGAATGATTATGACGCGGCGGTAGAAAAATATTCCAATTATCAGCGCGAGATGGATGATCTGAACCGCGTGATCGATGAAGGAAACGATGAGCGTAAAGAACTCGAGCATCAGATCCGCGTGCATCTCAATACGATCTCCGCAAAGAATGCGATCATCGCGACGCTGAATGACGAAAAATCCGCTTTGAGCGAGCGTATCGGCGGCGTTGACGCGGTCGAACAGCAGGCGAAGCGCGATATCATGGCGGCGCGCGAACAGGTTTCCGAGATCGAGACCAAGAATGTCGCTCTGAACAATTCACTGCGTACCCAGATCGCAGCGATGAAATTCCGCGACGATCAGATCGCGGAGCTGCAGGCACAGCTTGAAACTGCCGAGCTGACCAAGCAGGCTGAGATCAAGGCAATCCGTGAAAAGTACGAAAAGCAGATCGCAGACATCCAGTCACAGTACGAGGTCAAGATCGATACACTCGAGAACGAAAAGGTCGCCGCGTGCACCTTCTCCGATGATCAGAAGTACACCATCCGCCTTAACGCTGAGAAGAAAGCGATCCAGAAGGATTATGACGTCAAGCTCGCCGACGCTACCAAAAAGGCAAAGAAGTTTGTCAAAAAAGCGCGCGTGCTCGTCGATGACAAGCCGGAAGCGCTTCTCAATCTGCCTGAAACTAAGTATTATCAATAATCACAACGAGTGTAAGATAACGATTCTATAGAAAGGAGCGATACTATGAAAACTAACCGTCATACTTTGATGGCAAAAGGCATCATGGTATTGCTCGCTTTATTGGTTCTCATTTTCATTATCACATTCGCGTGGTTCTCGCTGCCTCAGGAAGAGAATGACGCTCACGGCATCAGTGTCAAGACAAAGTCGGGCTCTGATTTTGAATATGCGATCGGTTTTCAGACCTCTCAGACCGGCGGAGAATACCTTGTTACAGATTTCACTAATCTCCAGGCGCAGGAATTGGATATTGAGAATCTTCATGTTCCCGGAAAATATGTTCAAGATGAATCCGGTAATAGCACAGATACTCTTCGCAGTTACAATTTGCTCTACGATTACAATCCGATCGATATTACCGGCGACGGCGTGACGCTGGTCCGTCCGAATATGGAATACGGTAACTGGAAGATCAACACCGGTACCGACGACTATTCTATCGCTGAGGCTAACACTCAGTATATCTCATTTGATATCATCGTTCGCAGCAAGAATCCCGCTACACTGTCTTTAGGTCCCAAAGCGTATGCTATCGGTGCATCTGAGCTGGATTCGAATAACGAACCTTTACCTGATGGTTCCAAGCTGACCGGTGCTAACGTCGCAAGACCGTCCGATTACGCTACCGACGCTAATTCTTTTTCTCGTGACGCGATCGTAGGCGCTGTACGAGTGGCGTTTATCGGTTTTGACGACAATGGTTCGATCACAGCCGATTCTTTGATGCAGAGCCTTCAGAATGATAAACTGGCGACTCAGCCCTCTTTGCTATGGGTGCCCCGTCCGGATCTTTACCTGAATAATAATGGTCATGATCAGGACGTTTCCGGTTGGACTCTGGATACCGATGTAGCGGATACCGATGAATTCAACCTACAGAGTGCCGCGTTGAACGATGCACATTATACGACTTATCGTCATCAGCAGTATAATATTTTCAATAACAATAGCCATACTGTCGGTACTAACAACAATTCGTATGTACACGTTTCCTCTGAAGGTGATGACGGCTGCTATCGTTTCAACGATTCGGCCGCGCTGACCAACCTCGCTTATTCTAAGACGGTACATGAGAATAATCAGGACGTTACATATTATTACGGTAAGATCCGTGTACGCATTTGGGTAGAAGGTACCGATTCTGAATCCCGCCGCGCACTTTCCGGAGGTAAATTCCGTTTTAACTTTGATTTAACAACTAACGTGTAAGCTTGAAGCCGCGAGAGCATATACAGCCGATCGTTTATAGATATCCGATGTTTTTGGAGCAGATATTATGAGTAGAACCCCCCAAAAAAAATCTACAAAAAAATATCTCAACTTTAAATCTCTTCCGCTGATACCGATCATTGCGATCATAGAGGTATTGGTTCTTATTGTCGTGTCAACATACGCTTGGTTTTATTTAAGTACAAATAAGCAAGTCAACGTAGGTACCATATCCGTAGACGCGGATTCCGGTCTGGATATCGACTTCAAATACGCGAAAGAAGAAGATTATATCAATATCTGGAAGTATATTGATAATGATTTTGAGTTCGAGCCGGTTACCTCGCTCGACGGACGTAACGTATATGTACCTACGACAGGTACGATGGATAATACTTCTACGTCCAACATGGTTTTTCGTGAGGGTACTGTGAATGATGTCAACTCAAAGTATATCAACATCGACTTTGAGTTGACGAATACGACTGATTATGATATGAAGGTCTTTCTTAACAACAATTCTTATTTCAATGTTAAGAATAAGACGAGTGGAGCTAACGATGAGAGCCGTGCTCTGCGCCTCGCGTTCTATCCGAACGATGCTTCTATCGGTAAGGTCACATCCCAGCTTATCGGCGGCAGCGCTGACTATTCCGATACTGAGGAACATGACACCAGTTCCGCCAATATGAAGACCATCTATTTTGATAATACGAAATTAGAAAACAACCAAATGAAGAAGAACTGGGATAAGGTCTATGCCTATGTCTGGAATTCCAACGATAACACCGGCACCGAATATCTTACGGCTTGGCCGGGTATCGAGATGTCCCGATCCAGCGGTCCGATCTATTCGCTCAGCTTCTCTGATACCAACTCTTATAACAAGGTTATCTTCACGAACGGTTCCGGTTCACAGACTTCGACATATAATCTTACCAACAACTATATCTATTCCGCTTCTTCCTCCGGTTCCGCGTATAATCCCAAAACAGTCTATTTCGTCAAGCCGAACACATGGACTAACGTCTATGCGCATGCTTGGCGCAGAAACGGCGGTCAGGATCAGTATTATACTAACTGGGATACCAGCGGCGACGTCAGCGGTCTGGATGAGTTGAAGTATGTCGGCTCCGGTATTTACTCCTACACCTTCTCTTCATCGGTTTACGGACTTTTGTTCACCGACGGCACGCAGGGCGGTGAACATCAGACGGTCGATATCACTTCAACCGTGAATGATAAGATTTATTACGTCAACGGTACTGAATCCGGTACCGGAAAATATACTGTTAATACCTACGATACCGATTATTCCAATCTATCCACGCAGACGGTGTTTTTCTATAACTCGCTCGGATGGAGCAAACCCTACGCGTATGGCTCGCTTTCATCCAACACCGGCGGCGTCAATACCATTGAGGTTGCAATGACCTCCCTGACCGGTAACGTCTACTACTGCAATCTGCCCAAGATATATGCGGACGTTTACTTTAAAGAAAAAGAAACGAGCAACAGAACGGTCGATATTCCTTATCAGAATGGATATATCTATAGGACCCTGTCAACTATGACCGGCGGTAAATATAATGTTGAGTCTTTTGCATATTCCAACTATACTGACGCGAATGGTTACGCAGTCATCTCGCCCGGTGTATCCGCCGGTTTCCAGCGTTCTTATACCCCTGTGGTGGGAATCAATAATGAATCCGGCGCTGCGAGCGAGGTCATCCCCGCGTTCTCAAACTCGATCGATAACTACATCTACGGCAATACTGCCGGACCGAACGGCACAAGTCAGACTGTTTTTGAGATCGGTTCGAAGCACGTTCTGTCGCTTTCATTGGTGATTTGGCTGGAAGGTACGGATCCTGCTTGCTTCGGTGATACTTATCCCGGCAACAATATCGAGATGCGCCTCGAGTTTGCGTCATCTTATCTCGATACCAGTGTTGCTCCTGCCCAAGAAGTTAAAGTCAACACGAACGGATCTGAGACCTACACCTATCATTTCTATGATAAGACCCGCGAGGTCTGGACGTCTGATCGCCAGTCGACCGAGTCCGGTGTAACCGTCGCGCCGGTAATGCAGCTGTATGATAATACCGCAAAACGCGGATATCTGATGCAGCCGTCCAGTTTTGTCACAGTCGATGGCAAAACGAAGGTCAGTTGTTGGACGGTCAATGCACCGCAGACGGTCGCAACCAAGGGTCATGATATCATTTTCCGACGCGTCAATCCGTACGACGAGGATGAGGTCTGGAACTACTGGCACGCCGGACCCTGTTCGGGTAACGGTACTCAATCCGGCACAAGTACACCTCCGATCACGGAGAAAAAGAATACAACGACCTACCCGATCTATTCAGTCGCCATGACCGGCAATAATACCATCAGTTTTACCGCTTTCTCCGACGGCGGTCCTACTGAGCAGATGCTCAGGGACAACGGCGGCAACTCATATAAGAATAATTCTGCCGAAGTTCCTGATGTATCCTGCGGCGGTTTATGGGGTAACCATAACGTCCGTACACTGACGGTAGTAGACGGCTTCTCCGGCCATCCGTGTAAGAATAACAGCGGTATGGAAACGATTTCCTATTCCTATAAGTATGCATCCTCGTCGCATAACCGTACCGTTAAGATCGAATATAAAGCTTCCGGTCCGAACAACGACGTATTCTACTATTTTGTTGTTCCCGACGCACTCTATACCGCTCAGGATCCTACCGCGAGCAATGCGCAGGGGCTCAGATGTACCTTCAAGAATTATTATGATTACACCAGCTCCTACGCGACAAACTCCGATAGAAATACGCTGAAGTTCAGAGGCACCGAAAGCGCCGGAAACAGTGTTTATACTACCGGTAATCAGTATTACGCCAAGGTAAAGCCGAATGAGATCGATTCCGGTTCGAGCCAGGCTCCCATCGGTGATTACTTCATGTTTAATGAGACAGCGTTTAGCTCGAATCACACCAAGAGGTGCTATTGGGGCTCGGATATCCTCTATGTCGCGACAACGACGAAGACGAGTGACTATATGCGAACTGCTCCCGAAAGCAATAAAGATGATCTTTTGCAGGTGCAGTATTCTGTGAGCGGTAATAATACCTTCTACTCATATCTTTTTGCAGTGGATGACGGTAGCATCAAGGGCGATCATCCTTCTGCTTATGTTTCGGTCGTTCCGAATAACAGACAGTATAATCAGTATAAGTTGATGGATGTTAAGTATTCGAGTCCGACGAATCATAAGTATTCGACTGCGCCCCAGAGCATAACGAACGGCTCGAATGAGACGGTCTCCGCTTCATCCGGCGGAGGATCCGATAAAACGATCTATCGTAATCATCTGAACAACCAGAACTACACCGTCCTAGACCATATGTATATTCGAATCTATGTTGATATAGAAAAGGATCTTGGATTGTTGTCGGCAAAGTCGCCGAAGATATATCTTTGGAACGGTTCTCACAACAACGGATGGTCCGGTCAGGAAATGAACGGCGGAACGCTCGATACATCAACGAATCCTGATGTATATCGTTACTATTTCGATTTCAATGTTCCGGAGTATACAAAGTTCCAGATTGTAAATTATTACGATGACAGCAAAAAATCACAGGCTTTCAACGGAACGCTTTCACCTGCAGATAACCACAATATTTATAGAATAACCAACGCCAATAACTGGTATCCTGATTATGTGGGCAACGGCGCTGGTTGGGGATGGGATGTCGACAAGACCCAGTGCTGCGCGGTCGACGGACCTAATGCGACCAGCCTCCCGCATTACGCAACCCGCTCATGATGATTTCTTCTGACAGAAGCGGATAATAATCTAACACGAAAGGTGGTGCCACAATTGAGTAAGAATTCTCGCAAGAAGAACAGTAAAAAGAATCAGAATATGTTGTCTTCTTCGCATATCGTGATTGCAGTTGCGGCACTCATCGAGTGTTTGATTCTCATCACCTTCACCACCTACAGCTGGATCGAGTCCGCGTCCTCTCTGGTCATCATGAACGGTCCGCAGAGCACCACCCAGACGAATAACGTCAATATCGATATCGCGGATTTACTCGACTATCAGGTCAATCTTGATTCTGAGGCAAACAACGCAGATCTCAACCTGTTCTTCAGTCATACAAAGTATTATCGCTACGGCAAGGCTTCCTCCTACGATGGTAAGACGTTCTATTTTCCGAAGAAGAATAATACCAATGCGTCCGGGAGTTTTCGTAAGGGAGATACGACCGATTATAATACCTCGTATACCTATTATGATTTCCGCATCCATAATACCGTCGGCAATAAGGATTTCTACTTCAACGATGATACCGATGAGAAGAGGGATATCTTCCGGGTAACCGATACTTCCGGTTATTTTGACAACAAGACTTATACCATCAACGAGGGCGGTACGAATCAGACATATAACAAGATTGAGGCGATTCGCAGAGCGATGCGTATCTCAATCGTTGATACCACCTCCGGCGAAACAAAACAAGCGATCTATTCGCCCACCGGCAAGCAATGGACTGCGCAGAACGGTACATCTTCAGGCAACACAGCAAACGCCTACGCGCGCAAGATCGATGATTATGGTCTGAACAGTAATAACGGTGATAAACTCTTCACTTCAAAGAAGAATAAGGATACAAGGGTACAGGTCCGGATCTGGTTCGAAATGAACGACGCTGACTTTGTTACGGCGTTCGGCAACGGCACTACGGTGGATATCACTACCGATGATTACAAGGCTATTGCCGGCGTTGAGATTAACATCAATCTCTCGCTTGGTAATGCGGATAACAACTTCCGTCCCTTCTATTTCGACGATTATACCTTCTCTAATACCGCAGGCAATGTCGGCGGCAACCTGACCATGGACAACGCTGCTAACAATAATTACAAAGTCTGGTTCCATTGTTATGTCAAGGACTCAAATAGTTATGTGCCTTATGAGATGAATCGTGAGGAGACCTCCGGCGGCCGCACACGCTGGTCTGCTGAGGGCGTATCCCAGACGATCACCAATTACCTGTCCGGCGCAGATAACTCCGGAGACTCCGGTATGACGACCAATCAGCTTGAAGGCTGCTACTTCAACTACGGTACTTCTGCAAGTGATAATACTTACACATGGTATCTGAACCAAAAGCCGGTCGACGGAACCTCTGAGTTTATCTATAATGCCTACAGCCGCTATAAGGTCGGCTCTGCCTACTACGGTTCCGGTTGTTGGAACGACAGATCCACCATGCAGCTGTTGCAATTCAAGGATTATGCGACGATCCTTGTTTCCAATGCATTCAACCGTTCTGCATCGAACTTTAAGATCATACAGCAGAATCCGGTCGACCACCTCTTTGTCAATAATATGTCTAGCTATGACGCTTCCGGTACCGCTCACTATAATACTGCCGGAATGTTCTATGACAGCACAAACGAAGTGTTCAAGTCCTATGTGCCGCAGACATGGCTCGGCAGTGGCGTCTACTTCCGCTTTAACCTCGGCTCTACCGGCTATAACGGCATCGACTTTGCGTTCTCAACCGGTGCGGCAGTTCCGACCAATGGTACGGATTATATCTATACCGCGATCGGTCAGGATGAAAACTATACGCTCGCGTATTATGATCAACATAACGCGATAAGCGGTAACGGCAACTACATCGCTCCCGGCTTAGGCACATGGGGCGCGGTTGAACAGATCCACTTGAACGCCGAGTTGATCGACTATGATATCAAGAGTACCGATCGCTTCAAGTTCAGCGTTGCCGGTACGGATATCGGTTCCACCGCTAAGGAAACCTGTCCGTTGATACCCGATGCGTCCGGTATGGTTTATACAGCGTATATCCCGTCCGATTCCGGCGCCGACTCCTCGCCTTACCTCAAATTTGTACGCCTTAACAACGTGAATAACAACAATTCGATCAATGCCCGTTGGTACACAGTCGCACGTGGTTCGAGCAACACCTATTATCCGGTAGCGATCGACGCGGATAATGATGAAAGCATAACGAATCGCGGCTACTGGAATCTCTCCGTACTTGTTGACGGCACATATGAGAATCTGATTTACACTACACTGACAGACGGCGACGGTCAGGGCAAGCTCGAGTATTCCTTCGATAACCTGACGTTTAATACTATAATGGAAGATAGTTCCACAGCCGATTCGCCGACGACCGACCTCAATCGTATCGACGCATATCGCTGGTATGTACCTTGTGGCTCCGGCGCTACCGTATATTATCGATGGACGCCATACTACGGCGATGACGGTGAACTTGACGGGAACGACGACACGACATTCACTTTCGCGCATGATACGTCCGGCGGCCTGTACTGTGTGATCACCGAGCCTGAGAACGCGGTCACGATCCCGCAAAATGCGCCGTCTGAGCAGCGCCGATCCATGAATCTTGCCGCTACCGGTTTTGAGGCAAGTGTGGAACAGTCATTGAGTGAGCAGCATGAGGCTGATCCCGAGACGTTCCCGCCGTTGATCAGTGATGTGTTTGCAGAGGATCTGTTGGCGGCTGAAAAGGAAAAGACATTACTTTCGAACAATTCGGGAAATTAGTCGGATTATCAAGCTCAATTCTCAACGGATACATCCGTTGACATTGAACAGATTGAGTGGTATTAATTGATCCGGAGATGAGGTTCTTGTTGAACCTCATCTCATAGGATCGGGATATATAAAAATTTTTCAGAAAGGAGAATCAATATGGCAGGTCGTAAGAACAACCATTATCATTATGCCGAAAAATTTGACGATAAGCGCCGCAAAAATAATGTGCTGTTTATTCCGCGTCGTACAACATTTGTTGCCGCACTGATTCTCCTGGTGTTCGGCATTGTTTCAACGACCTTTGCCGCGTATGTTTCTACCGATAAGCCTGAAGAAGAAACTGATAATCATTCGATCATCGTAGACGTTCGCACCGCCAAGGCTGAGAGAGATATAGCGCTGACCGGCGCGAATGTCGATTTGGCAGGAACCGGTTACAAAGCATCCTCCGGCTCGATCGTGTATTTTGATACTACCGGTTGGAATACAAGCACAAATTCATGTGTGCAAATTATGATAGGCCGTGATACCTCCGGTGATAAGTATTCTAATACTTATGATATGACCAGGGTCGGCTCGACGAATTTGTATTATTATAAGTTTTCCGGTGACTGGGACAATTTTAATCAAATCTGCTTTATTGCAACACCATCCCATTGGGGTGAGTATATTGGTCAGTCGCCTGCTGACAGAAAAGGCAGTGCTGCTTGTTATACAAACACTTGGGGATCAAGCAACCTGACTAATACAAAATATTGCTTCCAAAAAGCGTCTTCCAGTAACAATGCTAATATTTCCAGTACAAATAATAATGATTATAACAGTTTGCTAAACTCAACCTTTTATCTCTATGCCGCGACAAAGAAGGGTAGCGGCAGCTATGAGAGCAGTACCGACGGCGGTAATGCGACACAGTCAGGTACGACGAAGAATACTACCAGCGAATCCAGCACAGCTTCTTACAGCACAAGCACATCGTCTGCTAATCCCGCGACGAATTATCCGATGATGGGTTCGTCTGTCACGCTCACTAATAGTAAGAAGACCGGATATAAGTTTGATGACTATGTCTTTGATGATATAAATGGTTCCAATACAGCCGGATCTCCGATCAATATGACCTATCGCGGCGGACAAAATACGACTGTTTACGCACGCTTCAGCGAGGTCATGCATAACGTCAGGATCGCGAATAATATCGATAGCACGGTCGATACCTCCAACACCGCCAGCGTCGGTATCTCGACCACGAAGACGATCACCGCTCCCGCAAAGACGGGTTATACCTTCCATCACTGGACACAGCCCACCGGAACAACTGTTACGAGCGGTACGGTCGGTTCAAGCACTACACAAGGTTCTTCCAGCATTACATTTACTTATTCCAGTACAGCCACCACCGCCCAGAATGTCACATGGACGGCGAACTATACCATCAACCCGCCTACGAATGTATCGATTTCCGATAATTCGATGAGTGTCGGCGGTTCTGCGGTATCTCTTAATCCGCAGTATACGGTTGCGAGTGGTTTGACAGCTAACGTAACTTATACGATCGTGAATGAAAACAACCAGACGGTCGGTTCTTCTGTCGCTTCTGTTAACTCCAACGGCAGCTTTACCGCTACCGTTCCCGGCGTATACACAGTCACCATCTCTGTGACCTCTACCGACGGTACCCGTACTTCGTCCGCTGTGACCGATACCGCCACGGTAACAGTGTCACCGGCAAAGCCGACATGGACGCTGACGATGAACGGTTATGATGACGGTACAGGTACTGAGAATGATCCGTATCTGGTAACTCTCGGATCGAACTTCAGCTTTACCGCCGCGATATCTAACCCTCCAAGCGATAATAACTATGTCTACACTTGGTATAACGGCGACAATCAGGTGCTTGGTACCGGTCGCAGCTTGACCTTCGGCGCCGCGACCGCTTCCGAGGCGACAACGGCTAATGTAGAAGTAGAAGTCTATTGTGTCGTATCTTATACCGGAGCGACGCCGACAACAACTTCCGACAGGTTAGAGAAGTGGTATTATATCAAGTCGCTGATAAAATCTTTTGAGATTCCCGATATGCAGAAGATTTATGCGACTCCAAATGACGCAAAGATGGATATTATCTATAATATTACTAATGCGTCACAATATGATACTTCGCTTTACTTCTCGCACAATAATCTTACATTCTATCAAGTGGATGTTGCTCAAGGTGCGTTTCTCGGCACTGTTATAGGTCAAAATGCTTTGAATGAAGATATATATCAATATGATCCGTCTGCTCAGATGTATCCGGTAGGCGTTAAGTATTTCTATCTTGCGATGAGTAAGCAAGGTATCAGCGCTAAGACGGATGTGATCCACACTACCGTCGGAGCTAGCGATGAGTCGGCTTCCCGTGCAGTTTACTTTATCAACTCTTCCGGGTTGGGGATAGACTCCACGACATATCGTGTTATGGCGTTTTATATTGATGGTAATGGTGATTTAAAGTATCAGACTGCACAGGATGTTTATAAGGGGATTACCGGAAAGCCTCAGAATATACGTTTTCGCGCGTTGATTCCGTCGGACGCGACAAAGGTATCGTTCGCTGTCGCTAAGCGAGCGAAATATGATATTCCGGCTGATGATACCGATGCTCCCGATTACTCTGCTGATTTCTTCTATGCGTATACTAATTATGTGACGTTAGACGGCGATAATAACACCCTCGTAGCTTCTGCTTATACTAATCAGGGAACCGAAGAAGATCCGCTGAATCTGTTTACAACGACTTACTTGCCCTATCAGTCTACCAACTGATAATCAGCGCAGTATTCTAAAAAAGGAGGTGAACCGAATGAAAGCAAAAGACAAACGCAAATCAATGAAAGCTAAGAATCAACCGTTAGCGAACCGTCGAGGTGTTGTTTTGATCAGCGTATTAGCCGTCTTGATCTTGATAATCAATCTGATCACTGCCAGCTATTCATGGTTCACCCCCAAATCAGTTTCCGGATCCGGTATGCAGTATGTCGAAGCGGCGCGTACCCGCTCGGAGGAGTGTAGTTTCAAGACTTACTTAGGCTCAAAAGTCACCTCTTATTCCGCAGGACATTATATCGATCAGATCGATTACAAAAGCGAAATCACATCCAAGAGTGTCGCGGCGGGTAAGACCGAGTACTTCCGTACGTCTATCATCAACAGTAATGAGAATTACGCGTCTGACATATCTCTGTATTTTTCTTCTTTTGGAGAGTCAAACTGTAATTTGACAGTCGCGGTCACGTATCCCTCCAACACGGTGCGTACTGTCGAGTCAGTAAAAACGGATTATTGTTTGGTTCGTAACGCTTACGTGAAGATGCATGATCAAAACGATCTCGAAGGTCCCGGACTGTTGCAGATCGACTGGTTTGTTAAGAATAACGGCAGCAGCGCAGCGACTGTCGATTTGTCGAATATGTATCTAATGTATAACTAAAGATGATGAGCGAGCTTTTGATGCTCGCTTTTCTTTTTGTTCTGATCAAGCTGTTTTATGATTATGTGTTTAATGTCTGTTAGACAGCGTTTTGGCAATGTGTTTTTTGATTAGCTCTTGACTTATCGGGTTGAGCTATTTTATAATGAGGGTATAAAATTTGGGAGATGGATTATGAAGAAAAAAAGAGGTCCTCGTAAGGTTGCCGGTATTGTTTCAACTGTTTTCTTGATAATTGTTATCGCTGTTGTTGTTCTCATTTTCATTACGAGGATAACAGGACATGTTCCATCTGTATTTGGTTTTTCTGTCTTTCGTGTTCAGACAGACAGTATGACTCCGACACTGGAAGTCGGAGATGTGATAATTGATAAGAAAATAGCTCCCGAGGATATAAAAAAAGGTGATATTATTACATATGACTGTTTGAATGGTGAGTTAGCGGGTCAGACAATCACGCATAGAGTTGTGACGGAACCTGAGTGTAGAAATGGTACATATTATTATCAAACGCAAGGCGATCGAGCGGATTCTCAGTTGGATGCTGTTATCAGTTATGATCAAGTAGAGGGCAAATATATAAAAAAGATTCCGTGGATGAATCATGTTTACAGCTTCTTTTTGTCTCCATATGGATTAATAACCTTTATCTTTATCATTCTGGTTCTTTTTGGTTATGAGATGATAGCGCTTGTTGTATCATATAAATCTATTGATGAAAAAGACGATGATTATTATGAACCTAAGCCCAAAAAGCAAAGTAAAAAAAGAAAAAAGAAATAAAACCACGGACTGTCGTATCTAAATCGATGTGAACCGCCCCAAATTGTGTAGACGGTAAATAACAGCGTGCTATGGCAGAAATGAAAGATTAAGCAATATACTGACATCTCTTTTCAAGGGGTGTCAGTTTTGCTTTGTTTGAATACGACAGTTATTCCGGCAGTCAATATATTCTCCTGTTAGTTGACGAGCTTGCTCATGAGTTTTAAGTTTTACTCTATGAATACAATCAGTATAGAGGATAAGGTATCATAAATTGCGCATAATTCTTGGCAGTACCGTTTAGAGGATGAAAAAGGATCTTTCAGCTAAAGCATTGTTCTATGGTATCATTTACTGCTTTCTGAGAATTAATTATTTGTGTCAAGCCATGCAGATAGGGCATACGGTTAAAATCCTTTTACAATTCTTGCAATTCACCACAATTTGTGGTAAAATCACTATATAATGGCTACATATAGGGTTTTGTATCACTACCCGGTAGTTTTCACTACCAAAGAGGAGCATTGGTTATGCAAAAAGCCGATCACAGCGGTCATCGTGCCCGTATGAAAAAGAAATTGATAGCGAACGGGATCGACTCTTTCGAGCCGCATGAGGTGCTGGAGATCCTGCTCTATTACGCGATCCCTCAGCGCAACACCAATGATATCGCAAAGAACCTGATCGCGCGTTACGGCTCCCTGTCGGCGGTGCTGGACGCGTCGTTGGACAGCCTGAAGGATGCCGGGCTCACCGAGCATCAGGCGGTGTACCTCAAGCTCTTTCCCGGGGTGACCCGGCTGTACATGCTCGATAAGTACGAGAACCCCGACAAGACGCTCAACTTCGGCAACATCCCCGGCTTGATCCTGAACAAGTTCATCGGTTATGAAGAAACCGAGCACGTGTTTCTGCTTTTGATGGACAAAAAGGGGAAAGAGGTCTACAGCGGCATGATCGCGCACGGCGATTTCGATTCCGCGGGCATCTCCATCCGACAGATCGTCACCCTGGCGATCAACTACGGCGCCACCTCGGCGGTACTGGCGCACAGCCACCCCAGCGGCTTAGCGCTGCCGTCCAAGTCGGATGTACTGACCACGCGCTCGCTCAAAGAAGCCTTGAAGCTCGTCAACATCACCCTGCTCGATCACTTCATTGTCGCCGATCACGATTGTGTATCGATGGCGGAATCGGGCATTATATAAAATGACGTCACGATCTTCTTGTGAGCCTTCCCTTGGCAAAGGCAGTGGCGCTTAGCCAATCGCAGACTTTGTCCGCTCTTGGAGCGCTGTTGCATGGGAGTTATAAACCAAATCAAAGATTTGGATAACTCCTCAGAAGGTGTCAGCGGACACGCGTGTCTGCTGACGGATGAATTGTATGGATTGACCGACCAAAGAGAGAATCGTTAAAAAGGAGGATGACGCATGGAACATTTCAAACTCGTTTCTGAATATCAGCCCACGGGCGATCAGCCTGCCGCCATCCAAACCCTGGTGGACAGCATCAAGGCAGGGCACAAGGAACAGACCCTGCTCGGCGTTACCGGCTCCGGCAAGACCTTCACCATGGCGAACATCATCGCGCAGGTGAACAAGCCGACGCTGGTGCTCGCCCACAATAAAACGCTCGCCGCACAGCTTTGCTCCGAGTTCAAGGAGTTCTTCCCCGAGAATGCGGTCGAGTATTTTGTCTCCTACTATGACTACTACCAGCCTGAGGCGTACATTCCTCAGAGCGATACCTATATCGAAAAGGATTCCGCGATCAACGACGAGATCGATAAGCTGCGCCATAGCGCTACCTTGGCGCTGTCCGAGCGTCGTGACGTCATCATCGTCGCTTCGGTATCCTGTATCTATTCACTGGGCGACCCGATTGACTACCGCAACATGGTCATCTCCCTGCGCCCGGGGATGGAGAAAAGCCGTGACGATCTGATCCGCAAGCTGATCGAGCTGCAATATGAGCGCAACGACATTAACTTTGTGCGCGACAAGTTCCGCGTCAGGGGCGACATCGTCGAGATTTTCCCGGCGTCATCCTCCGACCGTGTGATCCGCGTCGAGTTCTTCGGTGACGAGATCGACCGTATCACCGAGATCAATCCGCTCACCGGTGAGCTGATCGCTACCCTGCGCCATGCCGCCATCTATCCCGCGTCGCACTATATCGTCGACGGCGAGAAAATGGCGCGCGCCCTTGCGGAACTGGAACGCGAGCTGCAGGAGCGGCTGAAATATTTCCGTGAAAACGGTAAGCTGCTCGAAGCCCAGCGCATCGAACAGCGCACCCATTATGATATCGAAATGCTGCAGGAGATCGGCATGTGCCCCGGCGTAGAGAACTACTCACGCGTGCTGTCGGGCAGAGAACCGGGCTCGGCGCCGTTCACCCTGCTTGACTACTTTCCGAAGGACTTTTTGCTTTTTGTGGACGAAAGCCATGTCACACTGCCGCAGGTGCGCGGTATGTACGGCGGCGATCACGCCCGCAAAAAGAGTCTGATCGACTACGGCTTCCGGCTGCCGTCCGCCTATGATAACCGTCCGCTGAACTTCGACGAGTTCTATGAGCGGCTCAATCAGGCGGTGTTTGTCAGCGCGACGCCCGGCGATCTCGAGCTGGAGAAGAGCGCTGTCGTCGCGGAGCAGATCATCCGTCCCACGGGACTGCTCGACCCCGAGATCTCTGTCAGACCGACCGAGGGACAGCTTGACGATTTGATCTCCGAGATCAACATTCGCACCGAAAAGAGCCAGCGTATTCTGGTGACGACCCTCACCAAGAAGATGGCGGAGGATCTCACCGAGTACCTCGAGAGCATGGATATCAAGGTGCGCTACATGCACCACGACATCGACACCGTCAAGCGCATGGAGATCGTACGTGACCTGCGGCTGGGTAAGTTCGATGTACTGGTGGGCATCAACCTGCTCAGAGAAGGTCTGGATATCCCCGAGGTCAGCTTGGTGGCGATCCTCGACGCGGATAAGGAGGGCTTCCTGCGCTCCGAACGCTCGCTGATACAGACGGTCGGACGCGCCGCGCGAAATGCCGACGGCATGGTCATCATGTACGCCGACAGCGTGACCGATTCGATGAAGCGCACCATCGTCGAGACCAACCGCCGCCGCGGTATTCAGCAGAAGTATAACGAGGAGCACGGCATCACGCCGCAGACCATTGTCAAGAAGGTGGGCGACATCATCGAGATCTCTACCCATACGGATGACGAGATGGAGCTGGTCGGCAGACTTTCGCGCGAGCAGCGGCATGAGATGATCAAGCAGCTCACCAAAGAGATGCAGGCGGCGTCCAAGCTGCTCGAATTCGAGCACGCGGCGTATCTGCGTGACCAGATCAAAAAGCTCAAAGGGCTGAAATAAGTCTCCCTTTGGTAAAGGGATCGCGTGCGACGCGCTGTCACAAAAAAAGGCTCCCTTTGGTAAAGGGAGCTGTCGCCTAAAGGCGACTGAGGGATTGCATATTTGATCGAGCGTTAGCGAGATACCATTTTTATTTGGTCGGTCGCTTTGCTCCATTTTTACAATCCCTCCGAGCTCGCTTAACGCGAGCCCACCTCCCTTTACCAAAGGGAGGCATAACACAGAAACCAAGGTGAAAGAAATGGCAAGAACCAAGAAAAAACCTGTCTACAGTAACGACGATATCAAGGTGCTCAAGGGCCCAGATCAGGTGCGAAAGCGCCCGGCGGTCATTTTCGGCTCCGACGGTATCGAGGGCTGTCAGCACAGTGTGTTTGAGATTCTCTCTAACTCCATCGACGAGGCGCGCGAGGGCTACGGCAAAGAGATCGTCCTCACCGCCTACAACGACGGCTCGATCGAGATCGAAGACCACGGCCGCGGCATCCCCGTCGAGTACAACCAAAACGAAGAGAAATATAACTGGGAGCTGTTGTTCTGCACGCTCTATGCGGGCGGCAAATACGACAACGACAACGGCGGCAACTACGAGTTCTCCCTCGGTCTCAACGGCTTGGGACTTTGCGCGACCCAGTTTGCGTCCGAGTACATGGACGCTGATATCAAGCGCGATCACAAGAAATACTCCCTGCATTTTGAAAAGGGTGAGAACGTCGGCGGTCTGCAATCCGTTGATTACAGCGGCAGAGATACCGGCTCCAAGATCCGTTGGAAGCCCGATCTCGAGGTGTTCACCGATATTAAGATGGATAAGGAGTTCTTCACCGAGATGCTCCGCCGTCAGGCGATCGTCAACCCCGGCGTCAAGTTCATCTTCCGTCAGCAGGCGGGGCGTTCCTTTGATGTGGAAGAATTCTTTTATGAGAACGGTATCGCCGACCATGTCAGCGAGCTGATCGGAGAGGATGGCTTCACCACCGTCCAGAGCTGGAGCGGTGAGCGTATGTGCCGCGACCGCGACGACAAGGACGAGTACAAGTGCAAGATCAACGTCGCTCTGGCGTTTTCCAATAAGGCCTCCGTCACCGAATACTACCACAACTCCTCATGGCTCGAGCACGGCGGCTCACCCGATAAAGCGGTGCGCAACGCCTTTGTCTATCAGATCGACAGCTATCTCAAAAGCAAGAGCATGTATAACAAGAACGAGAGCAAGATCAAGTATGACGATGTAGCGGATTGTCTGGTGATCGTTATCTCTTCTTTCTCGTCCGTCACCTCTTACGCGAACCAGACCAAGCTCGCCATCACCAACAAGGGCATCCAGGACGCGATGACCGATTTTCTGAGAAAACAGCTCGAGGTCTATTTCATTGAGAATCCCCTCGAGGCGGACAAGATCGCTAATCAGGTGCTGGTCAACAAGCGTTCCCGCGAGAGTGCGGAAAAGACCCGCGTCACGATCAAAAAGAACCTCACCGCCAAGATCGATATTACCGCCAAGATCGCGAAGTTCACCGATTGCCGTTCCAAGAACGTCGATGAGCGCGAACTGTTCATCGTAGAGGGCGACTCCGCAAAGGGTGCCTGCGTACAGGCGCGCAACCCCGATTTCCAGGCGATCATGCCGATCCGCGGCAAAATATTGAACTGTTTAAAGGTCGATTATGACCGCATCTTCAAGAGCGAGATCATCACCGATCTGATCAAGATCCTCGGCTGCGGCGTGCAGGTCGATACGGCAAAGACCAAGTCAAAGAAAAAGGATATCAACGCTTTTAACATCGACAATCTGCGTTGGAACAAGGTCATCATCTGTACCGATGCTGACGTGGACGGCTTCCATATCCGCACCATGCTGCTCACGATGATCTACCGCCTGACCCCCGATCTGATCAAGGAGGGTAAGGTCTATATCGCGGAATCGCCGCTGTATGAGATCACAACGAAGGATAAGGTCTATTTTGCCTACACCGAGGCAGAAAAGGAAAAATATCTGAACGAGATCGGCAGCGCGAAATTCACGATCCAGCGCTCCAAGGGTCTGGGCGAGAATGAGCCCGACATGATGAGCCTGACCACTATGAACCCCGAGACCCGCCGCCTGATCAAGATCATGCCCGATGACGTCGAGCGCACGGCGCAGATCTTTGATGTACTGCTGGGCGACAATTTGCAGGGACGCAAGGACTTCATCGTCGAATTCGGCGCGAATTATACGGATAACTTAGATGTATCGTAAGCCTTCCCCTTGAGGGGAAGGTGGGCGAATCACCGAATAAAGTGATTCGGTCGGATGAGGTGGCAACCTTTCCGATTGATCAATATAAGAGATGGAGTGGAAGCGTTTTCACCTCATTCGTCATCCTTTGGATGACACCTTTTCCTTACAGGAACGGCAACCCTTTTGGTTTTGCCCATTTCCCCTAAAAGGGGAATCTCCGCAAGGGGGAGACTTAATAAGTTGCAAGGAATATTCATATGGCAAAGAAAAAACAAACAAAACAACCGAATATAAAACCGATCGCCAACGGCGTGATCGCCGGCGCGGGGGATATCGTCGAACAGCGCATCGCTTCGACCATTGAAGAGAACTTCATGCCCTACGCCATGAGCGTCATCATGTCGCGTGCGATCCCCGAGATCGACGGCTTCAAACCCTCGCACCGCAAGCTGCTCTATACCATGTATAAGATGGGCTTGCTCACCGGCGCGCGCACGAAGTCCGCGAACATCGTCGGCGCGACCATGAAGCTCAACCCCCACGGCGACAGTGCGATCTACGACACGATGGTGCGCCTGAGCCGCGGCTATGAAGCGCTGCTGCACCCTTATGTCGACAGCAAGGGTAACTTCGGTAAGTTCTACTCGCGCGATATGGCGTGGGCGGCTTCCCGTTATACCGAGGCAAAGCTTGACCCCATCTGTAACGAGCTGTTCAAGGATATCGACAAGGACACCGTCGATTTCGTCGATAACTACGATAATACCATGAAGGAGCCGACCCTCCTGCCCGCGTCATTCCCCTCCGTGCTGGTCAACGCCAACACCGGTATTGCGGTCGGCATGGCGTCCAACATCTGCTCCTTCAATCTGCGTGAGATCTGCGAGACGACTGCCGCCTTGATCCGTGACAAGGATCACGACATCATCTCGACCCTGCCCGCACCCGATTTTTCGGGCGGGGCGCAGATCATCTATAATGAGGAGTCGATCCGCGAGGTCTACCGCACGGGTCGCGGCTCCATCAAGGTGCGTTCGATCTACGAATACGACAAAAAGCAGAACTGCATCGACATCACCCACATCCCTCCGACCACGACCACCGAGGTCATCATCGAGAAGGTCATCGACCTTGTCAAGAACGGCAAGATCAAGGAGATCTCCGATATCCGTGACGAGACGGGTCTCGACGGCATGAAGATCACCATTGACTTAAAGCGCGGTACCGACCCCGATAAGCTGATGCTCAGGCTCTACAAGATGACCACCCTCGAGGACAGCTTCTCCTGCAACTTCAACGTGCTGATCGGCGGCGTGCCGATGACGCTGGGAGTAGGGGAGATACTGAACGAGTGGATCGCCTTCCGCGTCGAATGTATCCGCCGCCGCACCTTCTTCGACCTCAATAAAAAGAAGGACAAGCTCCATCTGCTCGAGGGCTTGAAGCTCATCCTGCTGGATATCGACAAGGCGATCAAGATCGTGCGCGAGACCGAGGAAGAGGCTGAGGTCGTCCCCAACCTGATGATCGGCTTCGGCATCGACAAGATCCAGGCGGAGTATGTCGCCGAGATCAAGCTCCGTCATCTCAACCGCGAGTACATCTTAAAGCGCACCGCCGAGATCGAACAGCTCATCAAGGATATCGAAGAGCTCGAGGCGATCCTCAACTCCAAGGCGCGCGTCAAGACCATCATCGTCAAGGAGCTAAAAGCGGTAGCGGATAAATACGGCAAGGAGCGGCTCTGTCCCTTGCTCCATGTGGACGATCTGCCTGCAGACGTCAGTTTGGAAGAGGAGATCCCCGATTATCCCGTGCATCTGTTCTTCACCAAAGAGGGCTATTTCAAGAAGATCACGCCGCAGTCCCTGCGCATGAGCGGCGAGCAAAAGCTCAAGGAGAACGACGAGATCGTCTATACCACCGAGACCACCAACAACACCGACCTGCTGTTCTTCACCGACCGCTGTCAGGTCTACAAGACCAAGGTCAGCGAGATCGCCGACACCAAGGCGAGCGCCTTCGGTGAGTTCATCCCCGCGCGGCTCGGAATGGACGAGGGCGAGAAAGCGGTGTTTGTCTTAAAGACCAAGGACTACAGCGGCTATCTGCTTTTCGCTTTTGAAAACGGAAAAATCGCCAAGGTGCCGCTCTCGGCATATGAGACCAAGACCAACCGCAAGAAGCTGATCAACGCCTATTCCGATAAAGCGCCCCTAGCCGGCATCGACTTCACCAAAACCGACCGCGAATTCCTGCTCACCTCGTCCAACGGACGCATGCTGCTCTTCCACAGCGGCGCGATCGCTGCCAAGACGACTAAGAACACCCAGGGCGTAGCGGTCATGAAGCTGAGAAAGGGTCACCGCGTGATGGCGATCGAGCCGTATGCGGAGGGCAGATTCAGTAAACCTTCGCGCTACCGCACCCGCACCCTCCCCGCGGCAGGCGCCTTGCCCTCAGCGGAGGATGAAGCCCAGCAGCTTTCCCTTATCTGACGGTGAATAGAAGTACGATTTTGTGTTGCGGAACAGGTTTAAGGGAGTTATTATGTAGGGGAGGGGCTTGCTCCTCCCGAGACCCTTCCGATACATGCTCCCAAACGCGGAGCATATGAAACATCTACCGTAGGGGAGGGGCTTGAGGAGTTGTCCAAATCTATGATTTGGCGTACAACTCCCATGCAACAGCGCTCCATCGTCGTCGCTCGCTTTACTCGGTAGGCATATCCGGTTGGTATGCCTTGACCTCGCATTGCGGCTCCTCCTCTCCCCATAACTCGGGGAGTTATGGGGACCCTGTGTTCGTGATTGGCTAAGCGCCACTGCCGCTCCTCCCGAGACCTATCCCATATATACCACCCAAACGCGAAGCAGATGGATCGTTTCCTGTAGGGTACGGCGCTTGCGACGTACCGAAGGGTTTCCGACAAATGCTGCTTTTCAACAAATTTTTGGATTCCTCAAAAAAACACTTGCAATCTGCCTATTTGTATGATACAATAATCTTTGCATTTGAGTATATCGACTGCGACCAGTCGTTTTGAAAGGAAGATACATTATGTCAGTTGTTGAGATTATCTTAGGAGCATTATTGCTGATCGCTTCTATTGTGTTGATCATCATTATCATTCTTCAGGAAGGTAACCAGCAGGGTATCGGCGTTGTTTCCGGCGGTGCGGACACCTTCTTCTCTAAGAATAAGGCGCGTTCCTATGACGCGTTCCTTGCCCGCGCGACCAAGTGGTTTGCCGTAGGCTTTGTCGTTGTCGTAATCGCGCTGAACATCATCGCGTATTACACCACTCCCGCTGATTCCGTCGAGGCGACAGACACCACCTCTGTCAGCGAGCAGGTTGCTGAAACTACTGCTCCCGAGGCATAATATTTTCGCACAAGCTATCATAGAATAGACTATCGGAGAAATCCGGTAGTCTTTTTTTGTTGCCATGCTCCAAGCCTCCCTTTCCTAAGGGAGGTGGCTCGGACACGCGTGTCCGAGTCGGAGGGTTGCTAATACTAAGTATCATTAAAACACTTTAACATTTATTGCGTTAAATTCCGCATAGCGGTGTTGTCGTCCTTGACATACGCCAGTATGCCTGCGTCCTCCGCCTTGCTCTGCGAAATTTCTCGCTAACAAATTTGTTAAAGCGTTTAATGGATACTTAGTATAACTGTATTTTCGGGAGTCATCATGCTGTTTGTTTTTATCGTAATCATATCGACTTTTTTGCTCTTTTCCTTTATCCATTACGCTGCCAAAAAGAAAAAGCCCTTCAAAAGGGCTTTACTCTCGATATTGGCGGGGCTGCTCACCTTGGGCGTCGTCGATCTCCTGTCGGGCATGACAGGGGTCTACATCCCCGTAACGCAGCTCACGCTGTTGACCTCAGCGGCAGGCGGCGTCCCCGGCGTTGCACTGATGGTATTGTTGTCGATATTTTAATCCGGATAAGATTGCAATAAAACGGCGGGAGCAAGCCCCCGCCCTACATATTTGTATTATATGACCGACCCGAGCTCGTCGAGGATCTCGGTCACGGCGCGTTTGTTGCGGGTGAGCATCGCGATCATGACGGAATAGTACAGATCGGGATCTTTGTAGAAGTTCTTTCTGAGGATACGTGCCTGTTGTTTGTCGGGCACATACAGCGAGAAGCTCAGCAGCTCCATATCGCCGCCCGAGATACGGAAGGTAATGGTATAGCCGTTGTCGCATTTCTCGATCGTGACCTTGTTCTCGCTCTCCACGCGCTCCTGCTTGAGCAGTGCCAGTGCGCATTCGATCGCGCGCTCCTTGACGGTCGGCGCCAGGGTATCCTCGAGCTGTACCGCGATCATATTGCCGTTGTCGGTATTAAAATAGCGCTTTTGTTCCGCGTCGACCAACTCGATATTGCCGTTTTTCAAGAGGTCGTCAAAGCTCGCGCTGGTCTCAAAATAATTCGCCAGCCCTTTTTCCATCAGTGCGTTTACGACCGCGTCCTTGGTCATCGGAACGCCGACGCTCTTGAACAGATAACAGATCAGGGTGCGGATCTCGGTTTTTGACCGCATACCGCCCAAAGATATGCCTTCATCAAATGTATCAAACGCCATACAAACACCGCCTTTACCATTGTCATTGCGAGAAATGACACGTGTTTTCAATCTCAATCACTCTCAAAGCCTCCCTTTCCTAAGGGAGGTGGCTCGGACACATGTGTCCGAGTCGGAGGGTTCCTTTGGATGAATTGATTATTACCAAATAACTCAGCTACATTATACCATTCTTCACTAAACTCTGTCAATAAGCAAGAGCCGCCGCATTGATTTGCGACGGCTTTGTTTGTTTATAATAAGTCATTGCGAGCCCTTTAGGGCGTGGCAATCCCACAAAGAGGGGCAGGACGTATCTGTCGCTACAAACGGTATTGACGACAGGGGGATTGCCACGTCAGAACAAAGTTCCTCCTCGCAATGACAATTATGATATTGGAAAAACAAACGCGTTTGCTATCCCGCGTTTTTCATTTGCAATCTCAGCTTATCCGAGATCATCGCGATGAATTCGCTGTTGGTGGGCTTGCCGCGACTGCCTTGGATCGTGTAGCCGAAGTAGGAATTGAGCACCTCGACGTCGCCTCGATCCCATGCGACCTCGATCGCGTGGCGGATGGCACGCTCCACTCTGGATGACGTCGTTTCATATTTCTTCGCCACGGTGGGGTAGAGCTGCTTGGTCACGGCGTTGATGATCTCGGGCTTTTCGATAGACAGGATGATAGAGTCACGCAGATAATGGTAGCCCTTGATATGGGCGGGGACTCCTATCTGGTGCAGTATCTCCGTCACCTTCAGCTCGAGGCTGTTGCTGTCGTAACCGATCTGTCGGATGCCGCCCTTCGAGCGCTGTCGCTGTCGCTTACTCAGCCTGACGATATTCTCCGCCAGATCGCTCAGATTGAACGGCTTTAATACAAAATACGTCGCGCCCGCGCTCATCACCTCGCGCTCGAGCACAGGACTGTCAAAGCTCGAATATACCACAAACATCGGCAGCTTTTCGGGCTTTTGCTTACGGATCGCCCGCATGACCCCGATACTGTCGATATGGGTCATGAACAGGTCCATGATCACCACATCGGGCTTCTCGCTTTGGATGCGGCTGATCACCTCTTCGCCGTCCTTCATACAAAAGGCTGTCGAAAAGCCGTATTGCGCGAGGGTTTGCATGATTTCTGTCATATTGTCAGTCGGCTCCTGCGTCATCAAGAGTTTCATTCTTTCTGTCATTTTTACATCTCCTGTTTTGTATTGTGAACTCAGTTTACCATAAATTGGTAAATTTGGCAAGAGAAAACATAAAAATTTTTGAAAGAAATATTCGACAATTTTCGCAGGGACGCGTGCGTCTTTTTTTCACGAAATCCACGTTTGTGATACTGCCCGAAGCCGCCCATTGGTAAGGGCAAGGTGCTCAGCGCAGTGAAGCGGACGCGTGCTTCTTTTTTTCACGAAATCCACGTTTGTGATACTGCCCGAAGCCGCCCATTGATAAGGACAAGGTGCTCAGCGCAGTGAAGCGGACGCGTGCGTCCTGATTATTTTACTCAGAGAAGTTTTTGGTGATTCTATCATCTATCATAGAGTGTCAGTGATTTGCTCTCACCAAAGATGTTTACGATTCTTCCCGTATACCGCCGAACTGCTCATAGCAGCTCAGCATGTTGCCGATGGTGATGCCGTAGCCCTTTTCGGGCGAGTTGATGAACACGTGCGTCACCGCGCCGATCAGCCGATCATGTTGGATGATGGGCGATCCGCTCATGCCCTGTACGATACCGCCGGTCTTGTCGAGCAGCTCCTCATCGGTCACGCGGACGATCATATTCTGACCGCTCTTATCATTGAGATGGAAGCCTTCGATCTCGACGTCGTAACTCCGCTGTTCGCCGTCATCGAGTGTGGTGATGATCTGTGCGGGGCCTGTTTCGATCTCGTTGTCAAAGGCGCAGGGGAATTCTTCGCCCTCGGGCTCGGCAGTATACTTTCCGTATACACCGAAGCTGTTGTTGACGGTCATCTCGCCGATCTCCTCGTCCGACATATAACCGTTCAGACCGCCTGCGATCCCCTTCTTTGCCTTGGTGATCGATCCGATCTGCGCCTTGACGATCTTACCGCTGCCCAGCGGCATCAGCAGCCCCGTGTCGCGGTCACAGATGCCGTGTCCCAGCGCGCCGAAGGAATGGGTGTTTTCATCAAAATAGGTGATCGTGCCCAGTCCCGCGGTCGAGTCACGGATCCACATGCCTGCCGTATAATTGCCGTCGTCATCCGTTTCGGGAGTCAAAGTCATGGATAGCGGGCTCTTACCTCGTAATACAGATAATTCGATATCCGCTCCCTCGGATGAGGCGATGATCTCGTGCAGGCGTTCGTTGGAGGTGATCTCCTCGTCATTCGCGCGGGTGATGATGTCATTCTCGCGCAGTCCCGCGGCAACGGCAGGGGAATCATAGCTGTCATCGACATTGACGACCACAACGCCATTGGTATACATCGTCAGTCCGAACGGTATACCGCCGACATGCACGGTACGGCGCACCTCCTGTGACGATACCGACATGATCGGACACAGCAGCACTGCCGCGAGCGTCATACAAACATATCTAATCATCTTCTTCATTATTCACACAACCTTTACTTATTCACTCGGAGCATTTCATTTTATTATGATCTGCTCCGTCGATAGTATTTGAGTTCCTCGACAGAATAAAACAGGAAGGTTCATGCAAACGAAAAAGGCTCCCTTTGGTAAAGTGAGCTGACTGTAAAGCCGACGACGTGGCAATCTCAACCAAAGCTCAAAATGTCATTGCGAGGGATAAATGTCGGTTGCAGCAGTAGCTCTCATCCAATCGGCGTTCGCTCTTTAGCTCCGCTTCTTGGGAGCGCCTTGCATGGGAGTTGTAAGCCAAATCATAGATTTGGACAACTCCTCATCATGGCAATCTCCACCGATTATTCAATTTTTTTCTTATATATATTGTAACCGAAAAGTTTTGGTGCTATACTGAAAATGATAAAAATACGCGGAAATACGGTGGAATATGGAAATTCGCTTGCCCTCAGACGTCAAACTGATCATCGAAAAGCTACGGCATAACGGCTACAGCGGTTATGTTGTGGGCGGTTGCGTGCGCGACAGCCTGCGCGGGATCGTGCCGCATGACTGGGATCTCACCACCTCCGCGCCGCCCGAAGAGATCGAGCGGATCTTTGCGGAGTACCAGACGGTCAGCGTCGGCAAGAAGTACGGCACCGTAGCGGTGATCGTCGAGGGCGAGCTGTATGAGATCACGACCTACCGGATCGACGGCGAGTACACCGATTCCCGCCATCCCGACGAGGTGCGGTTCTCCGACCGGCTCAGCGACGATCTCGCGCGGCGGGATTTCACCGTCAACGCGATGGCGTACAATGATGAGGACGGCTTGGTCGATCTTTACGGCGGACGGCAGGATCTTACAAACGGCGTGATCCGATGTGTCGGCGATCCGACCCTGCGTTTTTCAGAGGATGCGCTCCGTATTCTGCGCGCCCTGCGCTTTGCGGCAACACTCGGCTTTACCATCGAGCCCGCCACCTCTGACGCGATCCTCCGACAGCGCAAGCTGCTCTCGGATATCGCGGGTGAGCGCATCCGAGAGGAGTTGTTGAAGCTCCTGTGCGGTGAGAACACTGATTTTGTCCTGCGGCGTTATCGTTCGGTCATCGCGGTGTTCATCCCCGAGCTCAAGGGCACCTTCGATTTTGAACAGAATTCCAAGCATCATAACCGTGATGTGTACCGCCATACCGTTGCGGCGGTGCGCAATATCGAGCCGCTGCCGCTGCTGCGCGTCACCATGCTGTTCCATGATATCGGCAAGCCGCTGGCGCAGACAACGGACAAGTTCGGCACGAGCCATTATAAGAATCATCCCAAGATCGGCGCGGCGATGACCCGCGAGATCCTCAGGCGGCTGTGCATGTCGTCGGCGTTCATCGACGAGGTCTGTACGCTGATCCGCTGGCATGATGAGCGTTTTCAGCCCGATACCGTCATGCTCAAGAGTTACCTCAAACGCCTCGGCGTGGAGGTCATGCAGGCGCTGATGCTGATCCAGCACGCGGATATTTTAGCGCAGTCCAAATATATGCGGGAGGAAAAGCTCCGTAATCTGTCAGCGGTATCGGATGAGCTGAACCGCATCATCGCGGCAGGGGAGTGCTACAGCCTGCGGCAGCTCGCGGTCAACGGCTCCGATCTGCTCCATATCGGGGTCAGCTCGGGGGTACAGATCGGCAAGACGCTCGATCTTTTGCTCGACAAGGTGATCGAGGGCGAGCTGCCCAATGAGAAAGAGGCGCTTTTAGCGTATGCCGAAAGCACGATTGACAAAGAGGGCTAAACTGATTATAATAAGGCACGAGCAAGTCAGGCAGTCGCGGGCGAGCGCCGAAAGGCTCCGTCCGAGGAAAGTCCGGGCTTCACAGAGCGAGGATAACGGCTAACGGCCGCCGGGGGCGACCCCAGGGATAGTGCAACAGAAAATTACCGCGAATCGTCACGATATCGTAGGGGGGGCTTGCTCCTCCCGCTGTCGCCGACGACGCAAGGGTGGAAAGGTGAGGTAAGAGCTCACCGGGGTGGCGGAGACGTCACCGCCGTGTAAACCCTATCCGAAGCAACACCGCGGAGGGACAATATGCCTGCTCGGCAGTCCCGTGGAGGTGGCACCGAGCCGCTGCGGCAACGCACGGCCAAGATAGATGACTGCCCAATACAGAACCCGGCTTATAGATTTGCTCGCTTTAAAAGCTCCCTTCGGGGAGCTTTTGTTTAGTTAGGAGTGAGGAGTTAGGAGTGAGGAGTTTTGGGAAAGCCTGACGGCTTTTGGATTGATATACAGTCGATATGGCGATATCGTAATATACCCTTTTAGAAGAAGCATAAGTTTTCATTATTTAAATAGGAATCAGGTGCGGACAGAGTCCGCTCTCAACTCCTCACTCCTCACTCCTAACTCCTCACTGATTTCTATATCTTGTGTGTCGCTTTTTGTCAACAACAAGCGACATGAAAAAGTTTACAAAAATTGATACATTTTCTTGTGCAGAAATTAAAGGTTTGTAACGAAAAGCAGAAAAATGTATCAAAAATTTAAATTTTCTTACAAAAAAGGGTTGTTTTTTTTCGAATAACGTATTATAATACAGATACATTAGCTTTTTACGTTTAAAGAATTTCCATGCGGAATTATTTAAAAGAAATAACTAACAGATTTTGGAATAGATTTGGGGAGATAAAATGAGACTTCGTAAACAGGAATTAGGCGATCGTAATCTTGTAGGCGCGCGTGTTGAGGCGGCTCGTAAGAAAAAAGGCATGAAGCAAAAAGAGCTGCTCGCGCAACTGCAGGTCAACGGCGTCGACATGAACGCGTCGGGCTTATCCAAGCTCGAGGGACAGATCCGTTTTGTGACAGACGTAGAGCTGGTAGCATTGGCGGATATCCTCGAGGTCAGTGTGGATTTCCTGCTCGGACGCGCTCCGCAGTAATTTTCAACTTGATATTTTCCAAGCATTTTGGTTTCTGTTTTTTCAGACGGCAGGCTCTTTTTAGGGCCTGTCGTTTGAATTTTATATAAAAAAGTTACTAAGTCAAGAGGGCTCCTTTTGAAAAAAGGAGATCCGTTGAAAAAAAGAAGCGCATCACACTCTTTGTATAATTGATCTTTTGGATCAGCAAGCCCCTCATCCGACTTGGCTTGCGCCAAGCCACCTTCCTCCGCGGGGAAGGCTTTTTACTGTTCACTACACCTCACTCCGGTATATCATTCTGTTATGGTCGCATAAAACCATCCGCGTCACAAACACTAACCTCAGGTTGGTGATGATATGAAAGCCCGTTTTTTCAGCGGCAAGCCTCGATTGGTCTTTTTCCTCTGCTATACATTATTATTTATCCTCGCGGTACAGGCGGCGGCATTCGTTCTGCCGTTCGTGCTGTCACTTTTGACCGCGGTATTGATGAAGCCGCTGTTTGACTATCTGCGGAAGAGCTTTGGTTTTCGATCCTCCTTTGCTGCGACAGCGCTCACCCTGTTGGTGTTCGGCGTGGTATTCGCCGTGATCGGGATCATCCTTTTTCTCGCGATCAGTCAGGCGCTGAGCCTGCTGGAGGATTACCGCGGCGTGATCGTCGATCTGTTCCGATCCCCCGAGTTGTTCGACACACTGAAAGAGAACATCATCTCGGGGAACCTGCTCAGTACCGTGACCTCGGTCGCATCGACGCTGTTCCATGCGGTACCGCTCGGGATCACCTTTGTGATCGTGACCTTTGCGCTGACGGTCTTTTTCCTGCACCATTTAGGTAAATTGCGTGATGATCTGCTGGATCGGGCAGGGGAGTACAGCGAGGTTCTGGGTAATGTCATGCACATCGCGGGCGATACCCTGCGCCGACTGATCCGCTCCTATCTGATTTTATACGCGATCACCTTCGTCGAGGCGGTCTTTATCTTCTGCCTCACGGGCGTCGAATATCCGATCGCGTTCGCGTTTGTGACCGCCGTCGCCGATGTGCTGCCGATCTTAGGCCCCGGCACGGTCTATGTGCCGTTTGCCGTTATCTTTATTCTGCAAAAGAATTATATTGGCGGCGTGATCCTGCTGGTATACTTTCTATTGACCGTCGTGATCCGCCAGATCCTTGAGCCGCGCATCGTATCCGATCAGGTCAAGGTACATCCGCTGGTGGTGCTCTCGGCGATCTATTTCTCCATCGTCAGCATGAACATCTGGGTGCTGTTTTACGTCGTCAGCATTTTCATCGCCTATCGGATCCTCGACACTGCACACGTTTTTGATACAGAGCACCATAATCCGATGGGTGGAATCGGTGATATCTCTTGATATTTTTTTATAATATAGTATAATACAATTATATATAATAGATAAATCTGTGCTTTTGGAGGCATACAAATGAAACAGAGTATCGACAGTTTTTTTGAATCCATCCGCGGAAAGCGCATTGCGCTGATCGGCATGGGCCGCAGTCATATGCCGCTGATCCCGCTGTTTACCAAGTACGGCGCGACCGTCATCGCCTGCGACAAGCGTGATGAAGAAGCGCTTGGTGAGATCGCACAGAAGGCGAAGGCGGACGGCGCACAGCTTTCCTTAGGCGAGCATTATCTCGACGACATCGACGTCGATATCGCGCTGCGTACCCCCGGCATGCGCTTTTGGAGTGACGAGCTCAATGCCCTGCGTGAGAAAGGCGTGACCATCCGCTCCGAGATGGAGATCTTTTTCGACATCTGTCCGTGCAAGATCTACGCGGTGACAGGCTCTGACGGCAAGACCACGACCACCACCGTCATCGCCGAAATGCTCAGAGCCGACGGCTATACCGTCCATGTCGGCGGCAATATCGGCAAGCCCCTCCTGCCCGAGATCGAGACTATTTCGCCCGATGATGTCTGCGTGGTGGAGTTGTCCTCCTTCCAGCTGATCTCCATGCGCCAAAGCCCCGACGTCGCGGTCGTGACCAACCTCGCGCCCAACCACCTCGACGTTCACAAGGATATGGAGGAGTACATAGAAGCAAAGCGGAATATCATTCTTTATCAGAATGAAAAGCAAAAAGCTGTTCTCAATTACGATAACGAGATCACCCGATTATTTGAGCTGAGCTGCAAGGGAGAGGTCGTCTTTTTCTCCCGCACCAAAAAGCTCCGTCACGGTGCGTATCTCGACGGCGCCACCATCGAGTACGCGGAGGACGGCAAGATCTTTGATGTGCTCGATATCCATGAGATCAAGATCCCCGGCATGCACAATGTCGAGAACTATATGACCGCGATCTGCGCTGTTTGGGGCGACGTCAGCGTCGACAGCATCCGCAAGGTCGCGCGTGAATTCGGCGGCGTGGAGCACCGTGCCGAGTTCGTCCGTGAGCTCGACGGCGTCAAGTATTACAACGACTCCATCGCCTCCAGCCCGACCCGTACCGCCAGCGGCACCCTGTCGCTCTATGACTTCAAGCTGATCCTGATTGCGGGCGGCTATGACAAGCACCTCGACTACACCGAGCTGGGCGACAAGATCTGCGACAAGGTCAAGCTCGCGATCCTGATGGGCGCGACTGCCGACAAGATCGAGACCGCGATCAGAAAGTCGCCTAAATATACCGAGAATAACCCTATCATCATCCGTGTCAATAACATGGAAGAGGCGGTAAAATGCGCGCGTGAGAATGCCGTTGAGGGCGATATCGTATCTATGTCACCCGCGTCCGCGAGCTTCGATCTGTACAAGGATTTTGATGCACGCGGCAAGCACTTCAAAGCGCTGGTCAACGCCTTATGATCCGACAGGCGGATCAAAGCAGCCTGCGTTCCTTTCACACAAACGATCCGTTTTATACCCGTATCCTCTCGCTGTACGAAAGCTATGGCGGAGGATATGATTTTGTCGGCTTTTGGGTGCAGGAAACGGACGGCAAGTTCACCGCGGCGATCTCCCGCTTTGAGGACAAATTCAGCCTGTATCTCACGGATACATCCGATCTTGAAGAGATCAGTGCCTTCCTGCGGTTTCAGGGCGCGGGAGCGGTGATGGCCGCACGTGGCTTTTCGCTTGATTTACGGGCGGAACGTGTAATAAAAGGACAGGTTTTGCGCTATATCGGCGAGCAATATAATTCTAAATTAGAATTATACTCACCCGAGATCAAACCGTTTTATGAGCTGTTACAAAGCTGCGCGAGCGAGATCTTCCTCGTGCCGGAATACATGACCTTTCTGTCGGATGTGACCCATCGCCGCAACCTCGGCAAATGCACGCTCCTCGGCACGGACATCGACGGGACACTTGTGTCCGGTTTAATGACTGTGTCAGAAACGTCATCTGCTGTTATCCTCGGCGCAGTGGCGACCCATCCTGACTTTCGCCGCAGGGGATTGTCACGCGAGCTGGTGCGTACACTCGCGTCACAGCTCAACGCGCAGGGCAGAGAGGCATATGTCTTCAGCGCCAGTGAAGCGAACACCCGATTTTATCAGCACTCAGGCTTCACGGTCTGCGCCGAATTCACAGAGTTGTTAGGCTCCCTTTTCTGAGTGATTTATTATCAATAGTCATTGCGAGGCATTTATGCCGTGGCAATCTCAACCGATTAAAAAGGGTACAACACCCCGCCCTCGTACCAAGGAATTTTTTCCGCCACATGGAGAGAATATGAAAAACTTATTTGAATTTGATGACAAAATCCGCTCCGCCGCCGACAAAGCGATGGCGCTTTGCCGCGAGCATTTTGAGGAGATCGAGCGGATCAAGGAATATAATCAGCAAAAGATGCTCAAGGCGTTTCAGGAATATAACGTCAGCGAGGCGATGTTCGCCGGATCGACAGGCTACGGCTATGACGACCGCGGCAGAGATACGCTCGATAAGATCTATGCCTATGTGTTCGATGCGGAGGACGCTTTAGCACGTCAGCATTTTTTGAGCGGCACGCATACATTGACTGTCGCGCTGTTCGGCGTACTGCGCCCGGGGGATGAGATGCTCAGCGTGACAGGCACACCCTACGACACTATCCAGCCTGTGATCGGCATTACCGAATGCTCGGGATCGCTGGTCGATTTCGGCATCCGATACAGCGAGGTCGCCCTGCTCCCCGACGGCACCGTTGACCTCGAGGGCGTCAAAAAGGCGGTCGCCGAGAAGAAGCCCAAGATGGTCTATATCCAGCGCAGCAAGGGCTATGCCCGACGCCCCTCGCTGAGGGTAAAAGAGATCAAAGCGATCTGTGACATCGTCAAGCCTCTGTCGCCCGATACCGTCATCATGCTCGACAACTGCTACGGCGAGTTCACCGAATATGAATCGCCCATCTCGGTCGGCGTGGATCTGATGGCGGGCTCCATGATCAAGAACGCGGGCGGCGGCATCGCGCCCACCGGCGGCTATATCGCGGGCAGAGCCGATCTGGTCGCGCTCTGCGCCTATCGTTTATCTTCGCCGGGCACGGGCAGAGAGCTCGGCTGTACGCTCGGCACCCTGCGCGAGATGTACCTCGGCGCGTATCATGCTCCTGTCGCGACCGCCGAGGCGATCAAGACCGCCGTTTTCGCTTCGGCGCTCTTCGAGGTGCTCGGCTATGACGTCGAGCCGCATTATCAGAAGCGCCGCGGCGATATCATCGATGTGATCACCCTCGGCACCCCCGAGAAGCTCTGCGCGTTCTGCCGCGGCATCCAGAGCGGATCGCCCATCGACAGCTTTGTCACGCCCCAGCCGTCGCCCATGCCGGGCTATGACAGCGACGTCATCATGGCGGCAGGCGCGTTCACCCTCGGCTCATCCATCGAGATCTCCGCCGACGGCCCGCTCAGAGAGCCCTACGCGGTGTATCTGCAAGGCGGCATCTCCTTTGCCACCGCTAAGATCAGCGTCATGCTCGCCGCGCAGGAAGTCGAAAAAGAACAGTAATCAGAACAGAGAAAAAGTAAGCGCTCCGGAATTCCGAAGCGCTTTTCTTCTGCTTATTTTGCTGTAATATAATAGGCAAACTTGCTATATGCCTTTTCGCCGATTCCTTTGATTGATATCACATCCTCGGCGGCGTTAAAATCACCGTTTTGTTCCCGATAATCAATGATACTTTGTGCCTGCTTTTCGGACAACCCCGGCAGGGCGCTCAGTTCATCGACAGAGGCGGTATTGATGTTGACCGGCTCGATCTTCATCGCGGCGATCTCCTCCGCCGAGTAGCCTTTCGGAGGCTGTCGGTCGACAGCATATGTGTACAATTCCGTGCCGATCACGGCGATCAGTCCGATCACCCCGATGATGAGGATGATCGTTCCGTTTTTGATCAGTTTCATCATATGTCTTTATTTCAAATAGTCATTGCGAAGGGCGCAATCGTTAAGGGTGAGATTGCCACGTCGGAATGATATTCCTCCTCGCAATGACGATCTGGAATGCGCCCTGTGGCAATCTCAACCGGTTCATCAATTTATATTATCTCAATCGCTTAAAAAAGTCGCTCAAAATCCGACTGCACTCCTCCTGCATCACCCCGCCCTGATAAGCGGGATGGAACGCGAGTGGCAGACTGAGCACATCCGCCACCGAGCCGCAGCAGCCGTTCTTCGGGTCATACGCGCCGAAGTAGACCTGCGGGATCCTCGCGTTGACGATCGCGCCCGCGCACATGGGGCAGGGCTCCAAGGTGACATACAACTCACATTCCCACAGCCGCCAGCCGCCTAATCTCTGACAGGCGTTATTGATCGCCTCGAGCTCGGCGTGATACAGCGCGTTTTTGCCTTTTTCACGGCGATTTCTGCCCTCGCCGACGATCTCACCGTTGCGGACAACGACAGCTCCGACCGGCACCTCGCCGTCGTCAAAGGCTTCCTGTGCGAGCGCAAGTGCCCGCTCCATCATCTTTTCGTCCATCACGCCGCGCCCATCACCAGACTGAGCATGCTGTAAGTCACCATCACGGCGGCAAACGCGATCAGGGTAGGGGAGGTGATGGCGGTCTTGACCTTCTCCTTATACGGCAATACGGTGTTGCCGTTTTTGAGGGTGAAGAAGCTGCCGTCATTCTTGTTGATAAAGCGCTTGATAAAGATGAACGAGAGGATACCCAGGATCACAAAGAGGATACCGTAGCACATATTGGCGGTCATTTCATCCAGGATCTTGTAAGAGATGAGGATATCCGACAGCACGGACAGTCCGTTGTTCAAGAAGTGCACGATGATCGAGGGCAGCAGCGAATTGGTCTTGATGTCGATGAACGCGAATACCAGTCCGCAGCAAAAGGTGAACGGCAGCTGTACAAAGTTGCCGTGCATCAGCGCGAACGCCGCGGAGGAGATGATGATCGCCAAGCCCTCCGAGTACGGTCTCAGCACCCCCATGACGATGCCGCGGAACGCAAATTCCTCCGCGAATGCGGGCAGGATCGCCACGACCAGGATGTACAGCAGGATATTCGGCTGATCGCCAACCTCAAAGCTGCCGCCGGTGTTCTCCACACCGAAGAGTCCGAATACGCCGTTGACTAAAGAAACGACGTAGTTGCTCATCAGTGAAAAGGCGAGTCCGATCACGCACAGCTGTGCTAAAAATCCGCCGCGAATTTTCTCAAAAGGAAATATAGCGGCGAAGCGCAGACGGCGGATCAGGCAGTAGATCAGTCCGACGAGGAAAAAGACGAACATGGAGATCATGCCGTTTTCCAGCAGTGTCAGCACTCCCGCCGATCCCTCTTCACGAACTCCCAGCGCTGTTAAGATAAAGACGACGACAACGCTGATGATCAATTCCGCGCCGAAGAAAAGGAGCAGGAGCACCCCCGTGCTGTTGGCGTTTTTTCTGAGCAAGCGGCGATACGTGTTCTTACGCTGCTGTTCGGGGGTGGGCTGCGGCGGATAGCAGACCGGCTGCATATACTGCTGCGGGGGATAGGGATATTGTGTCGGTTGTGAATAATATTGCACGGTTCATTCTCCTATATATTGGTTTCTGTTAACATAATCATTATCATCAAACAATGATCGGTAAAATAATCCTTGACAAATATCAATGAAGATATTATAATACATAACGAAAACAAAGTAAAGCGGAATTCCGTAAATTTGACGGATTTGGCTTTCACCTGTGGGGTGTCGTCTGCACGGGTCAATACAATCGGGGAGTATTCCCTTATCTTTGTATTGCATGCGGACGGAGCTTTCTGTCCGCTTTTTCATTTGTTAAAGAATCTTTGGAGGTGCTTACACATCGCTAAACAGGAACCTCAAATCAATGAGGAAATTCGTGACAGAGAGTTACGCGTAATCGGATCTGACGGCACACAGCTCGGCATCATGTCGGCTGCCGACGCCCAGCATATCGCGGACGAAAAGAATCTCGACCTCGTCAAGATCGCTCCCCAGGCAAAGCCGCCTGTCTGCAAGATCATGGACTACGGCAAGTATCGCTTTGAACAGGCGAAGCGTGAAAAAGAGGCGAGAAAAAATCAGCATACCGTCGAGGTCAAGGAGATTAAGCTCTCCCTGAATATCGATACTCATGACTTTAACACCAAGCTCAAGAATGCCAAAAAATTCCTGACGCACGGCGATAAGGTCAAGGTTTCTATCCGCTTTCGCGGACGAGAGATGGGACATTCCGAGTATGGCTACGATATCATGAAGCGTTTTTCCGACGCTTGCGCCGAAGAGGCGAATATCGAACGTCCGGCAAAGCTGGACGGTCGCCAGATGATCATGTTCCTGGCTCCCAAGCCCGCTAAGCCCACCAAATAATAAACCGTTACAGTATTGCGGGGTTGACAATGTCGACCCGAGGCAATCTCAACCGATTAAAAGGAGGATTATTAATATGCCTAAGATCAAAACACACAGCGGCGCGAAGAAGCGCTTCAAATTGAGCAAGAACGGTAAGGTTATCCGCGCTCATGCTAACAAGAGCCATATCCTGAACAAGAAGACCACCAAGCGTAAGAGAGGTCTGAGAAAGACCGCTGTCGCGGACAAGACCAATGTAGCTCAGGTCAAGCGCCTGATCCCCTACAAATAATAACGCTAATTTAAGAATTATCGGAGGTAAAGATAAATGGCACGTATTAAAGGCGCGATGATGACTCGCAAGAGAAGAAAAAAGACATTAAAGCTCGCTAAGGGCTATTACGGTGCAAAGAGTAAGCACTTTAAGATGGCGAAGCAGCAGGTGATGAAGAGCGGTAACTACGCTTACATCGGCCGCAAGCAGAAGAAGAGAGATTTCCGCAGACTGTGGATCACCCGTATCTCTGCCGGCTGCAAGGCGAACGGCACCAACTATTCTACCTTTATGAACGGTCTGAAGAAAGCCGGCATCACCCTGAACCGCAAGGTGCTGTCCGAGATCGCGATCGCCGATCCCGCCGCTTTCACCGCTCTCGTAGAGCAGGTTAAAAACGCATAAAAAGCTATAACTGCGTTTGGGTCACCCCCAAACGCTTTTATATTGTCCGTCATAATAAACATCGACCTCGGCAATTCCGCTGCAATGTCTATTGTAGGGGAGGGGCTTGCCCCTCCCGAAACGCATGTATAAATCCTATTTAAACGCGGAGCAAATCAATTTCTCCGTAGGGTACGGCATTTATGACGTACCGAGCATGACGGGTGTTTCAGGTATCGAGAACACGAGATAGGAACACAACGTTTCTGCCATGCGGGTCGTCGGACACGCGTGTCGGCGCCGACCCCTACAAATCCGCTGCAATGTCTATTGTAGGGGAGGGGCTTGCCCCTCCCGAAACATCTGTCGAGATGAATCCCAAATGCGAAGCACATCAAACGCTCTACCGCGGGTCGTCATAAATGCCGACCCCTACAAATTCACTGTGACGTTTATCGTAGGGGAGGGGCTTGCTCCTCCCGAAACGCATGTATAAATCCTATTTAAACGCGGAGCTAATCAATTGTTCCGTAGGGTACGGCATTTATGACGTACCGAGAATGATGGGCGTTTCAGGTATCGAGAACACGAGATAGGAATACAACGTTTCTGCCATGCGGGTCGTCGGACACGCGTGTCGGCGCCGACCCCTACAAATTCGCTGCAACGTCTATTGTAGGGGAGGGGCTTGCTCCCCGTTGGGGAGACGTCACGAAGTGACAGTGGGGGAGGCGTCTCCGCCGAGGAATGCCCCTCCCGAAACGTTTGTATAGATGATACCCAAACGCGAAGCATATCCAACGCCCCCAACCATAATATTTTAACCACAACAGGTAACCATATGGAACAAATTTCTTCAAAAGAAAATAAACGAATCAAGTATATCAAAAAGCTCCTGTCTTCCGCGTCCTTTCGCAAAGAGGAGGGTGTTTTTGTCGCGGAGGGACTGCGCCTGTGCGGCGACGCGCTCAAAAGCGGCGCCGAGATCACAGCCGCGTTCTTTTCCGAGAGCTTTTACAACAAGAACGAATCCTTTGTACGGGAAGCATCCTCCGTCGTAAAACAGACCTTCCTGCTCAAGGACAACGTCTTTTCCGCGGCGTCCGATACAAAAACGCCGCAGGGCGTGTTGTTCCTCATAAAAACACTTGACAAAACCATCGACTTTGATAAAATTAAGGATAATGGAAAAGTATTGGCTTTGGAGACCGTACAGGATCCCGTCAACCTCGGCACGATCCTGAGAACCGCCGAAGCGCTGGGCGTTGATCTGGTCATTTTGACCCGCGATTGCTGTGATATCTACGCGCCCAAGGTAGCGCGCGGCAGCATGGGCGCGGTGTTCCGACTGCCTTTCCATATCACCGACGACCTGCCCGGGTTGATCGAGCGCTTCAACGCGTTCGGCATCTCCTATGCGGCGGTGCTCGACGAAACCTCCGTTTCTTTGAATGACTGCTCATTTGAGGGAGCGGTGCTTGCCGTTGTCGGCAACGAGGGCAACGGCATCACGCCCGAAACGATCAAGGCGTGCACCCATCGGCTGTATATTCCGATGCGCGGCGATGCGGAATCGCTGAATGTCTCCGCCGCCGCGAGTATCATTCTCTGGGAAATGACAAAATGACCAACGCGACAAAATACTATATCTGGCTCAGCCTTGCGCTCGGCTACAGTACGCCCAAGTGTAAGGCGCTCGCGTCAATCTATCCGAATATTTCCGCCTTTTATCAGGGCGGGGTCATGGAGTGGCGACTATCCGGCGTTTTGAACGACAAGGATATTGCCGCTCTTGAAGCTACGCTGCTCGAAAAAGCCTATGAGGTGATCGCGCGGTGCAACGAGCTCGGTATCAGTATCCTCTCGCTCGACGATCCGAGTTATCCCCAAAAGCTCAAGGAACTTTACGATCCGCCCGCGGTATTGTATATGAAAGGGCGACTGCCCGATTTTGCGCATCATCTGAGCATCGGCGTCGTCGGCACGCGCAACGCGACCGCCTACGGCAAAAAGACCTCCCACGTGCTCGCGGGGTCTCTCGCCAAGGTGGGCGTCATCATCATCAGCGGCGGTGCGGTCGGCATCGACAGCCTGAGCCACACCGCGGCACTGGAGGTCGGCGGCGTGACGATCTGCGTGCTCGGCTGCGGCATCAACTACCCCTATCTGATGGGCAATGCCCGCATGCGCAGCGCGATCGCCGAACGCGGCGCTCTCATCAGCGAATATCCGCCCGATTATCCGCCGGGCAAATACACCTTCCCCGAACGCAACCGTATCATCTCCGGACTGTCCGACGGCGTTCTGGTGATCGAAGCAGGCGCGAAGAGCGGTTCGCTGATCACGGCACGCAACGCCTTGGAGCAGAACCGTGATGTGTTCGCCGTGATGGGCAACATCACCTCGCCCTATTCGCAGGGCACCAACGCGCTGATCAAGGACGGCGCGATCCCTGTCACGGATTATACCGATATCATCTCGTATTATCCGCAATTTCGTCTTGAGGGCGATCCCGACGATATCGTCGAGGACATTCCCACGCATAAAACCGACCTCGACGTCAGTGCGGATGCTGTGAAGGTCTATCATGCCGTCACCGCCGAGCCCGTCCATATCGATACCATCACCTCTGCCGTCAAGCTGCCTGTCAATGTTGTTTTACAGGCGTTGACCGAGCTGGAGCTCGAAGGGCTGATCCAAGCCGAAAAGGGCAGGATGTATCGGATTGTGTAGCGGTTAGTGATTAGTGATCAGTGGTTAGTGATTAGTGATCAGTGATTGATAAATAGAAAATGTGTTGCAAGATCTTGCAATTTTTAACTACTATAAAAAACAGAAAGCAAACCATTTGGAGGACAAATAATGTCTAATCTAGTCATCGTGGAGTCGCCCGCCAAGGCGAAAACCATCAAAAAATACCTCGGCAAGGACTACGACGTCGTCGCGTCCATGGGTCATGTCAGGGATCTTCCCTCGGCACGCCTGAGCGTCGATGTCAACAACAACTTCACGCCGAAATATGAGGTCATCAAGGGCAAAGAAAAGCTGGTAGACGAGTTGCAGAGCAAGGCAAAAAGCTCCGACAAGGTCTACCTTGCGACGGACCCCGATCGAGAGGGTGAGGCAATCTCATGGCACCTTGCCTACCTGCTCGATCTGCCGCTCGATGAGGTGGATCGCGTCGAGTTCAACGAGATCACCAAAACCGGCATCCAAAACGGTATGGCGTCACCGCGTACCATTAATATCGATCTGGTCAACGCGCAGCAGGCGCGCCGCATCCTCGACCGTCTGGTGGGCTACAAGCTCAGCCCCTTTGTGTCGCAGAAGATCCACCGCGGTCTTTCCGCCGGACGCGTCCAGTCCGTCGCGGTACGTATCATCGTTGACCGCGAGAACGAGATCCGCGCCTTCAAGCCTGAGGAGTATTGGTCGATCGACGCCAAGTTCATCCCCAAGGGCTCGCGCAAGGCGTTTTCCGCCGCGCTCTACGGCGACAAAAACGGCAAGCTCAAGATCAAGAACAAGGAGCAGGCGGATCAGATCCTCGCTGATTTAGAGGGCGCCGATTTCATCATCACCAAGGTCAAGAACGGCACCCGCAAAAAATCCCCCGCGCCGCCCTTTATCACCTCCACCTTACAGCAGGAGGCTTCCCGCAAGCTCAACTTCCAGTCCCGCCGCACCATGAAGGTCGCGCAGGAGCTGTACGAGGGCGTTGAGCTCGAGGGCATCGGCGCGATCGGTCTGATCACCTACATGCGTACCGACTCCCTGCGCATCTCCAACGACGCCATCGCCGACGCGCAGACCTATATTCGCGATACCTACGGCGATCAGTATCTGCCCGCAAAGCCCCGCCACTTCAAATCCCGCGCGGGCGCTCAGGACGGTCATGAAGCGATCCGTCCCTCCACCCCGTCGATCACCCCCGCTCAGATCAAGGGCAGTGTCACCAACGACCAGTATAAATTGTATAAGCTGATCTGGGAGCGCTTCATGGCGTCTCAGATGGCGGACTGCATCCAGAAAACCACTCAGGCGGATATCGAGGGCAACGGCTATGTCTTCAAGGCGGCGGGTTACCGCGTCGACTTCGACGGCTTTACCACGCTCTATGTCGAGAGCAAGGACGACGAGGACGATAAGGATAACCGCATCCTCTCGCTCGAGAAAGACACCCCCTGCAAGGCAAAGGAACTGCTCGGTAATCAGCACTTCACCCAGCCACCCGCGCGCTTTACCGAAGCGTCGCTGATCAAGGCGCTCGAGGAATACGGTATCGGCAGACCTTCTACCTATGCCGCGACGATCTCCACCATCACCTCGCGTGAGTACGTCAAACGCGACGGCAAAACGCTGATCCCCACCGAGCTCGGCGAGGCGCTGGCAGGCTTGATGAAAGAGCGTTTCCCCAAGATCGTGAATGTGAAATTCACCGCTCAGATGGAGCAGGAGCTCGACACTGTCGAAAGCGGCAAGACCGAGTGGGTCGAGCTGCTCGACGGCTTCTATACCGATTTTGACAAGACCCTCAAAAAGGCGAAAGCCGATATGCAGGGCGTTAAGATTGAGCTCGAAGAGGATAAGACGGACATCATCTGCGAAAAATGCGGCAGACAGATGGTCGTCAAGGTCGGACGCTACGGCAAGTTTATTGCCTGCCCCGGCTATCCCGATTGTAAAAACGTCAAGAAATATGTGGAGAACGTAGGCGTGAAGTGCCCCAAGTGCGACGGCGACGTCATCGTCAAGCGCACCGGCAAGGGCAAGATCTTCTACGGCTGCTCCAATTATCCGAACTGCGACTTTGTGTCATGGTATGAGCCGGTCGATGAGCGCTGCCCCAACTGCGGCGACATCCTCTTCAAGCGCAAGGGCAAAAAAGGCGGCTTATTCTGCCAGCACGAAGGCTGCGGGTATAAAAAGTGAACAGTGAACAGTTATCAGTGAACAGTTGAGGGTGGGCGTTGCCCACACCCGATTGATAATATGAAATTATGAGGAGGGCATATCAATTGTCATTGCGGGGGATGGACACTTGTGTCTGTCCCGTGGCAATCTCAACCTTATTGTCAGCTCGACTCACCATGCTCAACCGAACATTATGCAAAAAGTAACCATCATCGGCGCGGGGCTCGCCGGCTGTGAGGCGGCATATCAGCTCTCCAAGAGAGGGGTGCCTGTCGATCTTTACGACACTAAGCCGAATAAGCTCAGCCCTGCCCATCATTCCGAAAAATTATGTGAGATCGTCTGCTCCAATTCCTTTAAAGCAAAGCGCGTCAATTCCGCCGCCGGACTGTTAAAGGAAGAGATGCGTACCCTCGGCTCGCTTTTGTTGCAGTGTGCCGACCAATGCGCCGTGCCGGCAGGCGGAGCGCTCGCGGTCGACCGTGAGCAGTTCTCCGCGCTGGTAACGGATGCGATCCTGAACGATCCAAACATCACCTATATCACCCGGGAGATCACCGCGATCCCCGACGACGGCGTGGTGATCATCGCCACAGGGCCTTTGACCCATGACGCGCTCGCCGAGGATATCGCCGCGCATTACGGCACGAGCCTGCGCTTTTTCGACGCGGCGGCGCCGATCGTCGCGGCGGATTCCATCGACATGGCGCACGCGTTCTATGAATCGCGCTACGGCAAGGGCGGGGGAGAGGATTACCTCAACTGCCCCATGAACAAAGCCGAGTACGAGGCGTTCCATGAAGCGCTTGTCAGCGCCGAACGTGCCCCCGTGCATGAGTTCGATGTGATGAACCCCAAGGTCTATGAAGGCTGTATGCCCATCGAGGTGATGGCGCAGCGCGGTCTCGACACCGTGCGGTTCGGGCCGATGAAGCCCGTCGGACTGCGCGATCCGCGCACAGGGCATCGTCCGTGGGCAGTGCTGCAATTGCGCAAGGAGAATGCCGCGGGTACGATGTACAACCTCGTCGGCTTCCAGACAAATCTCAAATTCGGCGAGCAAAAGCGGGTGTTCTCCATGATCCCCGCCTTGCATGACGCGGAGTTCTTGCGCTACGGCGTGATGCACCGCAACACCTTCATCAACTCTCCGAGGATCCTCAACTCGGATTATTCTGATAAAGAAAATAAAAACCGCTTCTTCGCCGGTCAGCTCACCGGCGTCGAGGGCTATATGGAGAGCGCCTCTTCGGGGTTGCTCTGCGGTATCAACGCTGCCCGCCTGCTCAGCGGCAAGGACACGATCACCCTGCCGCCGACCACGATGATGGGCGCGATGGCACGGTATATCAGCGACAGCTTCGTGACCGACTTCCAGCCCATGGGCGCGAACTTCGGCATCCTGCCCGCGCTCGAACATCGCCCCCGCGACAAGGCGGAACGCGGACAGGCATACGCTGACCGTTCCCTTTCTGATTTGAAGCGATTCATAGAAGAGAATGAATTAGCCTTCCTTTCCTAAGGGAGGTGGCTCGAAGAGCCGGAGGGTTGAAACATAACAATTATTACTTAACGAAAAAGCAACCCCCAGTCGCCTGTGGCGACAGCCCCCTTAGAAAAGGGGGCCTTGAGAAGTTTGTTGATTATTATAGATAAGGATTTGGTAATATGAAAATCATTGTAGACGCGTTCGGCGGCGATAACGCCCCGCTCGAAATCATCAAAGGCGCGGTAGACGCCAAAAACGAATACGGCGTAGACATCCTCCTCGTCGGCGCTGAGGATACGATCCGCAAGGTAGCGGCTGATAATCAGATCAGCCTCGACGGCGTCACGATCCACCACGCGCCCGACGTTTTCACCAACAACGATTCCCCCTCCGCGATCCGCACCAAGGCGATGGCGAACACCTCTCTGGCAACAGGCTTCCGCCTGCTCAAGGAGGGTGAGGGCGACGCCTTTGTCTCCGCCGGCAACTCCGGCGCGATCGGTGCGGGCTCCATGTTCATCGTCAAGCGTATCAAGGGCGTCAAGCGCGTCGCGTTCGCGCCTGTCATCCCGACCGCAAACGGCAAGGCGATGGTCATCGACAGCGGTATCAATACCGACGTCCGTCCCGCTATTCTCCAGCAGTTCGCGATCATGGGCTCCGTGTATATGAACAAGGTTCTCGGCATCAAGGATCCGCGCGTCGGACTTGCCAACGTCGGCACCGAGGAGCACAAGGGGGACGAGCTCCGTCAGGAGACCTACAAGCTCCTGCAAAATACCCCTGTCAATTTTGTCGGCAATATCGAGGGTCGCGATGTCCCGCTTGACGGCGCTGATGTCGTCGTATGCGACGGCTTCACCGGCAATATGATCATCAAGACCTATGAGGGCGTCGCGCTGGCACTGCTCGGCAAGATCAAGGGTATCTTTACCAAGAGCCTGAAGAACAAGATCGCCGCGGCGATGGTGCTCGGCGACATGAAAGCGTTCAAAAAAGAAATGGATCTCGATGAGTTCGGCGGCACGGCGGTGCTGGGCTGTTCCAAGCCTGTCTTTAAGGCGCACGGCAACGCCAAAGCCAAGACCATCAAAAACGCGATCCGCGTCTGCAAGGACTATGTTTCTGCCGATATCATTGCGACCGTGACCGACGCGATGAGCAAGATCACCGAAGCCGAAGGCGGGGATGCATGATGAAAGACCTGCAGGAAGCCATCGGCTATACATTCAAAGACCCCGCGCTCTTGACCGAGGCAATGACCCATTCTTCGTACGCGCATGAGCAGCATAAGAATATGAAGTACAATGAGCGCCTTGAGTTCCTCGGTGACGCGGTGCTGTCGATCGTCGTGTCCGACTACATCTACAAGCACTGTCCGAACCTGCCCGAGGGCGAGCTGACAAAGCTCCGCGCTTCACTGGTGTGCGAGAAGAGCCTTTTCGATTTTGCCAAGCAGATCGACCTCGGCTCCTATCTGCGCCTTTCTAACGGTGAACGCCGCAACGGCGGCGCCAAGCGCCCGTCCATCGTGTCCGACGCGTTTGAGGCGCTGATCGCCGCGATCTATCTCGACGGCGGGATAGAGCCTGCCGAAAAGCACATCCTGCGGTTTGTCGTTCCCGAGATCGAGCAGCACAAGAATCACTCGTTCAAGGATTACAAGACCAAATTGCAGGAGATCATCCAGAAGAACCCCGGCGAGAAGCTGGAGTATCGTTTGGTGAGCGCGACAGGCCCCGATCATGATAAACACTTTAAGGTCGAGGTGTGCCTGAACTCCAACGTCATCGGCAAGGGCGGCGGCCGTTCCAAGAAAGAAGCGGAACAGCAGGCGGCGCGTGAAGCACTGGAGCTGATGGGCTATTAAAGGCAAAGTTCCACACGCGAATGTCGCTCTGTTCATCCCGTTCAACGGCTGCCCGCATCGGTGCTCCTTCTGCGATCAGCAAAGGATCACCGGCAGGGCGTATCAGCCGACAGCGGAGGATGTCAGGGACGCGATCAAAACCGCTCTTGATTCTTTAAAAGAAAATTCAATTCATAGCGAGATCGCCTTTTTCGGTGGCAGCTTCACGGCGATCGATCGTGACTATATGCGCTCACTGCTCGACGCGACCACTCCGTATATTGACCGCTTCAAGGGCATCCGCATCTCCACCCGCCCCGACTGTATCGATGACGAGGTGCTCGATCTGCTCAAGACTTATCATGTCACCACCATCGAGCTCGGCGCGCAGAGCATGGACGATACCGTCCTGCTCGCGAACGACCGCGGTCATACCGCCGCGGATGTACGCCGCGCGAGCGAGCTGATCAAAAGCCGCGGCTTTGACCTCGGCTTACAGATGATGACGGGACTGTACCAAAGCACGCCCGAATCGGATTGGCAAACAGCGCGGGAGTTCATCACGTTACAGCCGTCCTGCGTGCGCATCTATCCGACGATCGTCATGAGGGGAACGCGCCTCGGCGAATTGTATGAACAAGGCGTCTATCAGCCGCAAACACTCGAAGAAGCCGTCGCATTATGCGCCCGACTGATTCGGTTATTCGAAGAAAAAGACGCGCGCGTCCGCGTCATCCGTGTCGGTCTGCACGATACCGAAAGCCTGAAAGAAAACCGCCTTGCAGGGCCGTATCACCCTGCCTTCAAGGAGCTGTGCGAGAGCCGTATCATGCTCGACAAAGCGGTTGCTCTGCTGCGTCAAAAAGACGCGGGGAAATACACACTCCGTGTGTCGCCGCAGTGCCGCTCCAAGATGACAGGCAACAAAAAAAACAACCTACACGCCCTTAAAGAATTGGGCTATGAGATACAGATCAAGGAAGATGATCGATTGTCTTATTTAGAAGTCATTATTGATCCTTAGCCTTCCTTTGGGAAAGGAAGGTGTCGCCGCCGGTCAAGGCGGTGACGGATGAATTGTATTGATTGATCGAGCATCAGCGAGATACATTTTGTAAAGTAATAATGTTTGAAGGGGCATAGCTGTCCCAATGCAACTACCATTTATCACAGAGGTTCAGAATGTTATTAAAATCTCTCACATTACAGGGATTCAAAACCTTTCCCGATAAAACAAAATTGACCTTCGACAAGGGCATCACCTCCGTCGTCGGCCCCAACGGCTCCGGCAAGTCCAATATCAGCGACGCGATCCGTTGGGTGCTGGGCGAACAGAGCGCCAAGTCCCTGCGCTGCTCCAAGATGGAGGACGTTGTCTTCAACGGCACCGACCGCCGCAAGCGGCAGGGCTATGCCGAGGTCACCCTGACCATCGACAACTCCGACCGCAGTCTGCCCTACGGCGGCGACGACGTAGCGGTCACCCGCCGCTATTATCGATCGGGCGAGTCCGAATACCTGATCAACAAAGCCTCCGTCCGCCTCAAGGATATCCACGAGCTGTTCATGGATACGGGTCTCGGACGAGACGGCTACAGCATGATCGGTCAGGGCAAGATCGATTCCATCGTCGCCTCTAAATCCGAGGACAGACGTGAGATCTTTGAAGAAGCCGCGGGTATCTCCCGCTATCGCTACCGCAAGACCGAAGCCGAGCGTAAGCTCGCTCATACCGAAGAAAACCTCCTTCGTCTGCGCGATATCGTCACCGAGCTCGAGGACAGGGTAGAGCCCCTGCGCATCCAGTCCGAAAAGGCGCAAAAGTTCCTCGAATACAGCGGGGAGAAGCGCGGTCTAGAGATCGCCCTTTGGCTCGATACCCTCGACAAGAGCGCCGCGATCCTGCGCGATCATGAGGACAAGATCGCGATCGCCAAGAACCAGTATGACGAGGCGGACGCCGCCCTGCAATCCATCGCGTCACAGACCGAGGAGATCTATATCAAAAACGGCATGATGTCCTCACAGATCGAGCAGGAGCGCAACGCGTCGTCCTTATTTGAAGCCCAGATCGCCGGCAAAAACGCCGAGATCTCCGTCGCCGAAAACGATATCCTCCATAATAAAGAGAACATCGAGCGTATTTTAGGCGAGATCGAAAAGGCGGAGAGCTCCACCGTCGACATCAAAAAGGTCGTCGAGAGCAAGCTTGCCGAGATCGAAGCCCTGCGTGAGAAAACGCTTGAAAAGCAGAGCGACTACAACGCCCTGTCCGACGAGCTCAACAGCATCAATAACGACACCTCCCGCTCGAACGACGAGCTCCAAAAGCTCAGCGCGATGATCGCATCCTTATCCCAGCGTTTGGCGGACGTCCGCGTCACGGATATCACCGGCGCGACCGCGATCGAGGAGCTCGAAGAGCGCGCCAAGGTGCTGACCGAATCAAGCGAGACCAAGCGCGTCCAGCGTGACGAGCTTATTTCGATAAAAGAAAAATACGAAACACAGATCAAAACGGCAGAGCAGAAGATCGCCGCCTTCGGCAATTCGATCGAGGGTCTGGAGATGAAGCTCAGTTCCCGCGCCAACAAGCGTGAGGAGCTCCGACAAGCTGCCGAGACCCTGCGCCTCGACGCGGAGGAAAAGTCCCGACGCGCCAAGCTCCTGTCCGATCTTTCCGCGAACTTCGAGGGCTTCTACAACAGCGTCAAGATCGTGATGAAGGAAGCCAAGCGCGGTGCTCTGGGCGGCGTCTGCGGCCCCGTGACCACCCTGATCAAGGTGCCGTCACAGTACAACGTCGCGATGGAGGTCGCCTTAGGCGCGAAAATGCAGCACATTGTCGTCAACAACGATGCCGACGCCAAGCGCGCTATCGAACTGCTCAAAAAGCGTGACGGCGGCCGCGCGACCTTCCTGCCCATCACCACCATCAAGCCTCGCTCTTTGGACGAGAAAGGGCTCGATGACTGCTACGGCTACATCGGCATCGCGTCACAGCTTTGCTCTACCGAACCCCAATACGCGAACATCCTCTCCAATCTGTTGGGTCGGATCGTCATCGCCGAGGATCTCTCCGCCGCGTCCGCAATCGCGAAGAAATACGGCTACCGCTTCCAGGTCGTGACCCTCGACGGTCAGGTCATCAACGCGGGCGGTTCTTTTACCGGCGGTTCCCGCGCGAAGAATTCGGGTCTGCTGTCCCGTGAGAGCGAGATCGACAAACTCCGTAAGCAGGCGGCTGAGCTGAGCGCTAAAGCGAAGAACGCCGCCGAAAAGCTGACCGAGGCGGAAAGCCAATACGCCAAGGTCGAGGCGGATCTGCTCGGCACCCGTGCCGATCTGACCAACACCCAGAACGACAAGGTGCGCCTGAACGCCGAGTACAACGCCTGCCTGAGTGAGCTCGCGGGCGTGAGCCGTGATCTGGAGGAGATCGACCGGGAGCTGAAAAGCGGCGCCGAGAAGATCACCGAGGCGAAAGCCTCCCGGGAGCTCGCGCAAAAGGATATGATCCGCTTCAACGCTGATATCGAATCGACCGAGCTCAAGATCAAGACCATCACCGGCTCGCGCGATGAAATGGCGCAGAAGCGTGAGGAATACGCCGATCAGCTCCAGCAGCTGCGTCTGGATATCCTGGGCTTTGAGAAGGATATCGACACCCGCAAGGCGGAGATCGAGTCCGCCGAGAGCACCGGTTCCGACCAACAGCTCCGTATCCATGAGCTGAACCAAGAGAAGCAGCATTACGAACAGAATAATTCTGAAATAGAAAATAAAATCACCGCGCTCCATGCCGAGATCGACGCGCTGACCGAGAAGCAAACGCAGTCAGCCGCCAACATCGAGCGCCTGAATAACGAGAAGCTGGAGCTCGAGAAAAACTCCGTATCACTCCGACAGCTCGAGCGCGACAAGACCGCCGAGCGTGAGCTTGCGTCCAACGAGTTCTCCCGACTCGAGGAGCGCAAGGCGAGCAAGCAGAAGGAGTTTGACGACATTATCTCCAAGCTCTGGGAGGAGTACGAGCTGACCCGCCACGAGGCGGAACAGCAGGCGGTCGAGATCGAGAACCTCACCGAGGCGCGCTCGCGACTGAGCTCCCTCAAAAACAAGATCAGAGCCCTCGGCTCGGTCAACACCGGCGCGATCGAGGAATACAAAGAGGTATCCGAGCGATACACCTTTATGAAAACGCAGGTTGACGACGTCGAAAAATCAAAGAAAGAGATCGAAAACCTGATCACCAACCTGACCAAGCAGATGAAAGAGGTGTTCGTCGATTCCTTCGCCGAGATCAACAAGAACTTCACCCTGACATTCAAGGAGCTCTTCGGCGGCGGCGAGGCGCACCTTGAGCTATCCGATCCCGAGAACATTCTCACCTCGGGCATCGATATCATCGTCCATCCGCCCGGCAAGATCGTCGTCCATCTGGAGGCGCTCTCCGGCGGTGAAAAAGCGCTTGTCGCGATCGCGCTGTACTTCGCGATCATGAAGGTTCGTCCCGCGCCCTTCTGCGTGATGGACGAGATCGAGGCGGCGCTTGACGAGGTCAACGTAGACCGCTTCGCGGCATATCTGCGCAACCTGACCGAGAGCACCCAGTTCATCCTGATCACCCACCGCCGCGGTACGATGGAGGAGGCAGACGTCCTCTACGGCGTTACCATGCAGGACGAGGGTATCAGCAAGCTGCTCGAGCTGCGCGCCTCCGAGGTCGCGGCAAAGCTGGGTATGCAGACAAAATAAGAAAACGTCATAGAGAATTGTAGGGTACGGCATTTATGACGTACCGCATGACGGAAACGTCTTTGTTCTAGCTACCGTTCCCGATAGCGGAAACACTCGTCATTCTCGGTACGTCGACAAGCAGTGGCGCTTAGCCAATCACAGACTCCGTCTGTTCTTGGAGCGCTGTTGCATGGGAGTTGTAAGCCAAATCAAAGATTTGGACAACTCCTCAAGCGCCGTACCCTACATAAAATCGTTCACCTTAAAGGAGAAAACTATGGGATTTTTTAAAAAGCTAAAAGATGGATTAAAAAAGACACGAGAGAGCGTCGTCGGTCAGATCGACTCGATGCTCCAGGCGTTCACCGTCATCGATGACGAGCTCTTCGACGAGCTTGAAGAACTGCTCGTTATGGGTGACGTCGGCGTAGAGACCGCCAACAAGATCTGCGGTATGCTGCGTGTACGCGTGCGTGAGAAGGGCATCACCAAGCCCGCGAAGATCATGGACGAGATCGCCGATATCAGCGCCGAGCTGCTCTCCGGTGACAACGAGCCGGTGCTCAACACCACCCCCTCGATCATCCTTGTGATCGGCGTCAACGGCGTGGGCAAGACCACCTCCATCGGCAAGATCGCGAATTATTACGTGCAGCAGGGCAAGAAGGTCACCCTTGCCGCGGCGGATACCTTCCGCGCGGCGGCGATCGATCAGCTCAAGATCTGGGCGGAGCGCAGCGGCGCCGATATCGTCGCGCAGGGCGAGGGCAGTGATCCTGCCGCCGTCGTTTTCGACGCGATCTCTTCGGCGAAGGCAAAGGGCAGCGACATCATCATCGTGGATACCGCCGGCCGTCTGCATAACAAAAAGCACCTGATGGACGAGCTCGCCAAGATCCGCCGTATCATCGACCGTGAGCTGCCCGACGCGGATAAAGAGGCACTGTTGGTGCTCGACGCGACCACCGGACAGAACGCCGTCAATCAGGCGGCGGAATTCGCCAAGGCGACCGGTATCACCGGTATCGTGCTCACCAAGCTCGACGGCACCGCCAAGGGCGGCGTTGTGCTGGCAATCAAAGAGACCCTCGGCATCCCCGTCAAGTTCATCGGCGTGGGCGAGAAGGTCGACGACCTCCAGCCCTTCGACCCCGTTGACTTCTCCAAAGCCCTGTTTGTAAAGGAAAACGAATAATCGTCATTGCGACGCCCCATGCCTCCCTTTCCTAAGGTGAGATTCTGTCCAAATCCGGGATTTGGGTTACAGAATCCATACACAGGAGAGTTGGCACGGACACGCGTGTCAAGTGCCGGAGGGTTGAAGGGGCTGTGGCAATCTCAACCGAAAGAATGAAGTGTCATTTATGAAAGAATTTATCATAGCCACCAACAACGCGCACAAGGTGGTGGAGATCGAGCGCATCCTGTCGCCCCTCGGCATCACCGCGGTGACTGCGGGGGAGAGGGGGATCGACCTCGGCAACGTCGTCGAGGACGGCGATTCCTTTGCCGCCAACGCGTATATCAAGGCGAAGCACGCCTTTGATCTCTGCCATACCCCCGTGATCGCGGATGATTCGGGTCTCTGTGTCGACGCGCTCGACGGCAGACCCGGCATCTATTCCGCGCGTTATGGCGGCGAGGACGCGACCTATCGTGAGAAGATCGCCCTGCTGCTCGATGAGCTGGGGGACGTCCCCGATGAAAAGCGCTCGGCGCATTTTACCTGCGCCGTCTGCTGTATCCTCGACGAGAACACCGTGATCGAGGTCGAGGGCAGGTGCGAGGGCACGATCGCCCATGCGCCCGCGGGTGAGGGCGGCTTCGGGTACGATCCTGTTTTCGTCGTAGACGGCAAGAGCTTTGCGTCCCTCTCGGGCGACGAAAAAGACAAATACAGCCACCGCGGCAACGCTCTCCGCAGCCTCCGCGACGCATTAAAAGAATATTCTCTGTAAAAAAATAGTAGGGCGGGGGCTTGCTCCCGCCGAGGAACGTTTCCGCCGAGGAATGCTCCTATTGAGAAATACGCTCCTATTGTTTGTGATTATTTTGGAGGAAAACCATGTTAACCAGTAAACAGCGCGCTCAGCTTCGAGCGCTTGCCAACCCGATCGACACTGTTTTGATGGTCGGTAAGGGCGGCTTTTCCGAACAACTCTATAAAACCGCCGACGAGGTGATCACCGCACGCGAATTGATCAAGGGCAAGGTGCTCGAAGCGTGCGAGTATACCGCGCGTGAAGCGGCGGATACCATCGCCGAGCACATCGGTGCCGACGTCGTGCAGGTCATCGGCTCCAAGTTCGTGCTCTATCGCAAGAATAAAAAAGAACCCAAGATCAAACTCGTCAAATGAGGCGAGCGATCTACGGGGGCTCGTTCAACCCCATCCATAACGACCACATCAAGCTCGCTTTGCAGTTCGCGGAGCAGTTTGAGCTCGACCGGGTCACGTTGATCCCCACGCACTACACCCCGCTCAAGGATAATTCCCATATCGCTGACGGCAGGCACCGTTATCAGATGTGCCTGCTCGCGACACAGGGTCATCCCAAGCTTGAGGTCAGCGATATCGAATTGCGCCGTGAGGGGCCGAGTTACACCGCCGACACCATCGCCGAGCTGATGAACGACGAGGATTCGCTCTATCTGATTGTCGGCGCGGATATGTACATGACGCTCGACAAGTGGCATGATTGTCAGTTCATCTTTGACCATGTCACCATTCTGGTCGCACCGCGTGACGAAGTCGATTATGATTCTTTAAACGAAAAATACTTGTTCTATCGGGAACACTATGACTGCCGCACGCTGATCGCCCATCAGGCGATCGGGGAGCTGTCCTCCACGCTGGTGCGCGAGGGCATCGCCACAGGCGCCGACGTCAGCCACATGATTCACCCCCGCGTCCTCGAATATATCCAAAAGCACGACCTGTACCGATAACGTCATTGCGAACCCTGTGAGGGGTGTGGCAATCTCAACCGATAAAAATGTCATTAAAACGCGAAGCATATCAACTCTTCCGTAGGGTACGGCATTTATGACGTACCGAGAATGACGGGCGTTTCTGTTATCGGGAACGTAAGATAGGAAATAAATGGTTCTGCCATAAGGTACGTCGCAAGCAGTGGCGCTTAGCCAATCACAGACTCCGTCTGCTCTTGGAGCGCTGTTGCATGGGAGTTGTAAGCCAAATCAAAGATTTGGACAACTCCTCAAGCGCCGTACCCTACAAATCCGTATGAGGTGCAATATGAACATCGATCAATACCTGCCATATCTTGACAGTCTGTCCGAATACCGCCGCGTCCATTCGCTGAATGTCGCCGAAGAAGCCGTGCGCTTTGCAAAAAAGTACGGCGGCGATGTGGAGAAAGCGCGTCTTGCCGGACTGCTCCACGACGTGACCAAAGAGACGGATCACGAGAAACAGTTGCAAATCATCGCAAACGGTGGTATAATTCTCACCGAGTTGGAGAAACGCTCGCCAAAGCTGTGGCACGCCATCTCGGGCGCATGCTATGTGCGCGACGTGATCGGGATCGACGACGAGGATATCTTTAATGCGATCCGCTACCATACTACGGGGCGTGCCGGCATGAGTCAGCTCGAAAAGCTGATCTTCCTCGCGGACTTCACCTCTGCAGAGCGCGATTACCCCGATATCGACGTGATCCGCGCCCATGCCGAGAATTCGCTGGAGGAGGGCATGCTCTACGGTCTTAAATTCACGATCACCCGCCTGTCGGGCAGAGAGGCGCTCATCAGCCCCGACGCCCTCTCAGCATACAACGATATTCTTTTGAATCGGAAATAATGCCTTACGTAGGGCGGGGGCTTGCTCCCGCCGAATCAGGCTTGCTCTCGCTCAGTATATCAATCGTCATTGCGAAGGGCTCGACACGCGTGTCAGCCCTGTGGCAATCTCAACCGCTGAAATAAAACCATCATAAGAGGTAACTATGAATTCATTACAAGAAGCAAAAGCTATCGCTAAAATTCTGGATAACCGCAAGGGTCTGGATGTCCGCGTCATCAAGATCGCCGACATCTCTTCTCTTGCTGACTATATGGTCATCGCGACCGGTAACTCCTCCACCCATGTCAAGTCGCTCGCCGACTATGTCGAGTATGAGATGGACGAGCAGGGTGTATCCGTCAGCCATATCGAGGGTCATCGCTCCGACACATGGATCCTGCTGGATTACGTGGATGTTATCGTGCATGTGTTCAATGAAGAAAGCCGCCAGTATTATGACCTCGACCGCCTCTGGGAGGACGGCGAAGTCATCGATATCTCCGATATCATCACAGAATGAGCTTGGCTCCCTTTCCTAAGGGAGCTGTCTGCGAAGCAGACTGAGGGTTGATACCTTAGGTTTAGAAGGTATTCGCAAGAAAGCGTGCTTGCTATACCGAGCAACCCTCCGCCCTTGACACGCGTGTCAGGGCACCTCTCCTGTGTATGGATTCTGTAACCCAAATCCCGGATTTGGACAGAATCTCACCTTAGGACAGGGAGGCTATCAAACAGCCATTAACCGTTTGGAGGAATATATATGAAATACAACCACAAGTCAGTCGAGCCTAAGTGGCAGAAAATCTGGGAGGACAAGGGCGTTTTCCATGCCGAGACAAATTCGGACAAGCCCAAGTTCTTTTCCCTGATCGAGTTCCCGTATCCCTCGGGTCAGGGACTTCATGTCGGACACCCCCGTCCCTATACCGCACTGGATACCGTATCCCGTAAGCGCCGCTTACAGGGCTACAACGTCCTGTATCCCATCGGTTGGGACGCGTTCGGTCTGCCCACCGAGAACTACGCGATCAAAAATCATATCCATCCCGAGATCGTTACCAAGAACAATATCGCGCGCTTCAAAAAGCAGATCCAGTCCCTGGGTATCTCCTTTGACTGGAGCCGCGAGGTCAACACCACCGATCCCGACTACTACAAGTGGACGCAGTGGATCTTCCTCCAGCTCTTCAAGCATGATCTTGCCTATAAGAAGGAGATGGCGGTCAACTGGTGCACCTCCTGTAAGTGCGTTCTGGCGAACGAAGAGGTCGTCAACGGCGTTTGCGAGCGCTGCGGCAGCGAGGTTGTCCGCCGCGTCAAGAGCCAGTGGATGCTCAGGATCACCAAGTACGCCGACCGCCTGATCGACGATCTCGATCTGGTCGACTATCCCGAGCGCGTCAAGCTCCAGCAGAAGAACTGGATCGGCAGAAGCTACGGCGCCGAGGTCGAGTTCGACACCACCGCGGGCGACAAGCTCGTGGTCTACACCACCCGTCCCGATACGCTCTACGGCGCGACCTATATGGTCGTATCCCCCGAGCACCCCTATATCGAGAAGTGGGCGGATCAGCTCAAGAACCTTGACGAGATCAAGGCGTATCAGCGTGAATCCGCCAAGAAGAGCGACTTTGAGCGCACCGAGATGAACAAGGACAAGACCGGCGTCAAGCTCGAGGGCGTGACCGCGATCAATCCTGTCAACGGCCGCGAGATCCCGATCTTCATCTCCGATTATGTTCTGATCTCCTACGGTACCGGCGCGATCATGGCGGTACCGGCTCACGATACCCGTGACTGGGAGTTCGCAAAGAAATTCAACCTGCCCATCATCGAGGTCGTCAAGGGCGGTGAGGACATCCAGAAAGAGGCGTTCACCGACTGCGCGACCGGCATCATGGTCAATTCCGAACTTCTCGACGGTCTTTCTGTCGAGGACGCAAAGAAGAAGATCATCGAGGTGCTCACCGAGAAGGGCATCGGTCATCAAAAGGTCAATTTCAAGCTGCGTGACTGGGTATTCTCCCGTCAGCGCTACTGGGGCGAGCCGATCCCGATCGTCAAGTGCGAAACGTGCGGTTATGTGCCGATCCCCGAGAGTGAGCTTCCCTTGAAGCTCCCGATGGTCGAGAGCTATGAGCCGACCGATACCGGTGAATCCCCCCTCGCCAACATGACCGAGTGGGTCGAGACCACCTGTCCGTGCTGCGGCAAAAAGGCGTACCGCGAGACCGACACCATGCCCCAGTGGGCGGGTTCGTCATGGTACTATCTCCGCTACATGGATCCGCACAACAACGAGGCATTAGCCTCTAAGGAAGCCCTCGATTACTGGCATCAGGTCGACTGGTACAACGGCGGTATGGAGCACACCACCCTGCACCTGCTCTACTCCCGCTTCTGGCACAAGTTCCTCTATGATATCGGCGTTGTTCCCACCAAGGAGCCCTACGCCAAGCGCACCTCGCACGGCATGATCCTCGGCGCGAACGGCGAGAAGATGTCTAAATCCCGCGGCAACGTCGTCAACCCCGACGATATCGTCAACGAGTACGGCGCCGACACCCTCAGAATGTATGAGATGTTCATCGGCGACTTTGAGAAGGCGGCTCCGTGGAGCACCAACTCCGTGCGCGGCTGCCGCAAGTTCATCGAACGCTTCTGGAACCTCCAGGACATGCTGATCGACGGCGACACCATCCGTCCCGAGCTCGAAAAGGACTTCCACAAGACCATCAAGAAGGTCGGAAACGACATCGAGAATATCAAGTTCAATACCGCGATCGCCGCTTTGATGGCGCTGATCAACACCATCTACGCCAACGGAAAGATCAACAAGAAGGAGCTGTCCGTCTTCGCGATCCTGCTCAATCCGTTCGCACCCCATGTGACCGAAGAGGTCTGGGAGGCGTGCGGTCTGGGCGACGGCATCCTCGCCGAGGCACAGTGGCCGGAATATGATGAAAGTAAGTGCGTGGACGATACCATCGAGATCGTCGCGCAGGTCAACGGCAAGATCAAGGCGAAGCTCAACATCGCCGCCGACGCCGCGCAGGAGGATGTGCTGGCACAGGCAAAGGCGGAGCAGAAGGTCGCCGACGCGATCAACGGCATGACCATCGTCAAGGAGATCTACATCAAGGGCAGACTGGTCAACATCGTTGTCAAACCGCAGAAATAAATCGATAGAGAGAGGGCTTTTGCCCTCTCTTTTTTCAAAATCGTCATTGCGAGGGGCGTGTATTGTTAAGGTTGAGATTACCACGTCGGAACTGTGTTCCTCCTCGTAATGACGATTGATATACGCCCTGCGGCAATCTCAACATATAAATCGTCATTGCGAGGGGCGTGTATTGTTAAGGTTGAGATTACCACGTCGGAAC